>NZ_CP082333.1:2957500-3209749 GCF_019890935.1 Exiguobacterium acetylicum | reverse complement strand
AAATACCCCCCTTTTTTTATCAAGATAGAAAATTTTTGTACACAGGCTTATACACAGACAAAGTTAATGAAGAAACTCGACTTATCCCCATAACGTAAAAACTGTGGATAACGTTATCCACAGGCAGTTGAATCTGTGTATAAAGTTATCCACAGGGTGTGTATAACTTGTTTTGTCCTGAACGATCAGGATCATGTTATGCACAATTAGTGTATCAAAAGAAATGAGCCCTGGCAATGGTTGGAATGATTTATCCACAAGTAAATTAAACCGTCCACAGGTAGTTACCCACAAGCTGTGGATAGTGTGGATAAATTGTGGATAAGAGGTGGATAACTTTTCGAAAGAGGAAGCGTTGAAAAAGAGTTATTCACAAAATCCAAAAGAAGTGGAAAAAGGAAATCCAAAATCGAGGATTGACGTCGATTTTAAAAAATACTATCGTAGACAAGGTGAAGAGTTATCCACGGAAAGTGTGGATAATGTGGATAAGTCTGTGGATAGGTGGATAAGTCTACACACATCCCCTCGATGATCCATATGTATTCTATCGCGTAATAGAGTTTGCGCAGTCGAATCCTATCGCCTGTTTTCAAACGAGAATTCCCTTAAGCAGGACGAGAAATCTTCTGAACTTTCATTGACAATGCCACAATCAGTTTATATAATGTACAAGACTGCCTTAAAGTAGAAAATAACAATTGGTTATAAAGATCTTTTAAAGGAGGTGCAGACGAATGAAACCAACTTTCAACCCAAACAACCGTAAGCGTAAAAAAGTTCACGGATTCCGTGCGCGTATGGCTACGAAGAGTGGCCGCCGTATCTTGGCTGCTCGCCGTCTTAAGGGCCGCAAAGCCTTGACTGTCTAATGCATTGATGCATCCATCACTTCGGGCATGATCCGAGGTGATTTTTTTTTATGTTTTTTCGTGTGTTCGTGCTTTTGTCACATGCGCCCTATCGCGTCGCATGTTTATTCTATGATATGATGAGAGACGACGAATTTTCGTAGTGTCAGGATGGAGTGTGAATAAGGTGAAGAAGGAATACCGCGTCAAGAAAGACAAGGAGTTCCAAGCGGTGTTTACTAAAGGAGCCTCTGTCGCAAATCGGCAATTTGTCGTGTATGCCTTGAAAAAGGAGCAACAGACTCACTTTCGGATTGGTTTATCCGTCAGTAAGAAAATCGGGAATGCCGTCGTCCGGAATCAGGTGAAACGGTATCTTCGGGAAGCATGCCAGCAGCATGAAGCCTCGATTGCCCCGAATTATGATTTGGTGATCATCGCGCGCAATCCGGCCGCGAAGATGACCGCGCAAGAAGTGGCTGACAGTCTCCGTCACGTCCTCAAACGTTCCGGTGTCTGGATGCGATCAAAAAAATGAATCGTAGCAATGCATCCTGTTGATTTGTACGGCGCTCCCTTTCCTTGCCTTACTATAGAAGAAGATGGCGTTCGACAAAGCGTAAACAATTTCTAGGAGGAATTATGAACAAGAGAACTAAGATTTGGTTAACTCTCGGACTCATGTCCGTGCTCGCGATCGTGTTATCCGGCTGTACACCTAGCACGTATGGTACAGGTGAACCGATCACAGCAGACACAGAAGGTTTTTGGAAACATTACTTCGTTTGGCCGATGGCGTGGTTGATTCGTGAGATTTCACAGTTCTTTAGCGGTGATTACGGTATCGGAATCATCATTACGACACTTCTCGTTCGTCTTGTCATCCTTCCATTGATGATCAAACAAACGAAGAGTATGGGTGGAATGCAAGTTATCCAGCCTGAAATGATGAAGCTTCGTGAGAAATACAGCTCAAAAGACCAAGAGACGCAACAGAAATTGCAACAGGAAATGATGAAGCTCTACCAAGAGCACAACGTCAATCCACTCGCAGGCTGTTTACCGATTTTGATCCAAATGCCGATCTTGATCGCGTTCTATAACGCCATCATTTATACACCGGCTATTTTCCAACACACATTCCTCTGGTTCGACCTTGGGAAACCGGATCCATTCTTCATCTTGCCGATCATGTCTGCGGTACTGACGTATCTACAACAAAAGATCTCGATGGCAGGTCAAGAAGACAATCCACAAATGAAAATCATGCTCTACGTCTTCCCGATCATGATCTTCATCATGGGGGTTACACTCCCATCTGCCCTTTCGCTTTACTGGGTCGTCGGTTACATCTTCTCGATCATCGTCACGATCGTCATCATGAAGCCGATGCGTGAAAAGATTAAGTTGCAGACGGAAGCGACAATGGCTGCTAAACGTGAAAAAGAAGCAGCACAAGCAGCTCCGGCTCCTAAAAAATCGAAAAAGAAACGCTAATACGTGAAGAGCGACGCTTTGTTTTGACAGAGTGTCGCTCTTTTTCTTTTGTGTCATTTCGTGTATAGTTGTTTCGTTATACCCATTGCAACGATTAAGGATTAAATACTCATAAAAAGACAGAAGAAAAACGAGGTGGAAGAACGGATGATGGAATTTGATACGATTGCCGCGATTTCGACGCCGATGGGAGAAGGGGCGATTGCGATCGTGCGCTTATCAGGTCCTGATGCAGTCGCTGTAGCCGACCGTGTTTATAAAGGGAGCAACCGCTTGACGGAAGTACCAACCCATACGATTCATTACGGGAAATTGGTCGACCATGAGGCGGACCGTGTCGTCGATGAAGTAATGGTGAGTGTCATGCGCGCACCAAAGACGTTTACACGTGAAGATGTCATCGAATTGAATTGTCATGGAGGAGTCGTCGCGGTCAATCGTGTCCTCGAACTCATCCTCGCCCAACCGGAAGTCCGGTTGGCGGAACCTGGTGAATTTACGAAACGTGCGTTCTTGAACGGACGTATCGATTTGTCACAAGCGGAAGCTGTCATGGATCTGATCCGGGCGAAGACGGACCGGGCGATGCATGTCGCGGTCAGTCAGATTGAAGGACGTCTTTCAAAACTCGTCCAAGACTTACGTCAACAATTGTTACAGACGATTGCTGCGATTGAAGTCAACATCGATTATCCGGAATACGATGCAGAAGAGATGACGCAACAGATCGTCGAACGTGATGCGGGTGCTGTCCGCGCGATTTTGGCAGAGTTACTAACAACGGCACGCCAAGGGAAAATCCTTCGTGAAGGGTTATCCACAGCGATCATCGGTCGACCAAACGTCGGAAAGTCGTCTTTGCTCAACACATTGGTGCAAGAAGCAAAGGCTATCGTCACGGATATCGCGGGAACGACGCGCGATACGATCGAAGAATACGTCAACGTTCGCGGTGTACCGTTGAAGTTGATTGATACGGCAGGGATTCGCGAGACGGAAGATATCGTCGAACGGATGGGTGTCGAAAAGTCACGTCAGGCTTTAAAGACGGCCGATTTGATCTTACTCGTCCTCAACGGAAACGATGTTTTGACGGATGAAGATGTCTTGTTGTTTGAAGCGATCAAAGGAATGAACGCGATCATCATCGTCAACAAGAGTGACTTGACGCAACAGATTGATTTAGCGCGTGTCACGGAACTTGCTGATGGTCGACCAATCGTCACGACATCCTTGCTCGAAGAAGCAGGCGTCAACGATCTTGAAGCAGCGATTGCGAGTCTGTTCTTTGAACAGGGTGTCGAGAGTCAAGATATGACGTACGTCTCAAATGCACGTCACATCCAGCTCATCAAACGAGCGAGTCAAATGATTGAAGATGCACTCGGTGCAGCAGAAGCAGCGATGCCGATTGACATGGTACAGATCGATTTACGACGAGCGTGGGATACGCTTGGCGAAATCAATGGTGATACAGCACAGGATAGTTTATTGGATCAGTTGTTTTCGCAGTTCTGTCTCGGGAAATAATTCGAGACGACTGCGTGTGGAATAAGAAGGAGGAACCAGTACTATGGCTTATCAAGCAGGTGAATTCGACGTTATCGTCGTCGGAGCCGGACATGCCGGCATCGAAGCCTCTCTTGCTGCGGCACGAATGGGCTCAAAAACGGTTATGTTGACAATGAATCCCGATATGGTTGGATTCATGTATTGCAACCCGTCGATCGGTGGTCCTGCAAAAGGGATCGTCGTCCGGGAAATCGATGCGCTCGGTGGTGAGATGGCACGCGCGATCGATGCAACGTATATTCAAATGAAAATGTTAAACACGTCAAAAGGTCCTGCCGTGCGAGCATTACGGGCACAGGCAGATAAATTCGAATACCAAAACCGGATGAAAAAAGCGCTCGAGGATGAGCCGAATTTGCTCTTACGTCAAGCGCTCGTCGAACGGTTATTGATTGACGACGAAGGACGCTGCGTTGGTGTCGTCACGAATACAGGGGCGGAATACCGAGCAAAAGCGGTCGTCATCACGACCGGAACGTTCATGCGCGGAAAAATCATCATCGGTGAATTGTCGTACGAGAGTGGTCCGAACAATCAGATGCCATCGATCAATCTATCGAAACATCTTGAAGAACTCGGATTTGAGCTCGCACGTTTCAAAACAGGTACACCACCGCGAATCGACGGGAAAACGATTGACTACTCGAAGACGGAGATCCAACCAGGTGACGAAGTAGCACTTCCATTTAGTCATGAAACGACTCAAATGATCACGGAACAGATCCCATGCTGGTTGACGTATACGACGGAGTATACG
Source organism: Exiguobacterium acetylicum (assembly GCF_019890935.1). Lineage (NCBI taxonomy): Bacteria > Bacillati > Bacillota > Bacilli > Caryophanales > Exiguobacterium > Exiguobacterium acetylicum. The sequence goes on along the minus strand of NZ_CP082333.1, from coordinate 3,205,072 downwards.
CATCAGTTGATCGATGCGAACCTGCACCGCTCCCCGATGTTCTCTGGAATGATCAAAGGAACAGGTCCACGTTATTGCCCATCGATCGAAGATAAGGTCGTCCGGTTCAACGATAAACCGCGTCACCAAATCTTCCTTGAGCCAGAAGGTCGCGATACGGAAGAAGTCTACGTGCAAGGGTTATCAACAAGCTTGCCGGAAGACGTCCAACACGATATTCTCCGCTCGATTCCTGGGCTTGAGAATTCAGAAATGATGCGTCCTGGTTATGCGATTGAGTACGATGCCGTTGTTCCGACACAACTTTGGCCAACGCTCGAGACAAAACGTGTTCCTGGTTTATTCACAGCGGGTCAAATCAACGGAACAAGTGGGTATGAGGAAGCAGCGGGACAAGGAATCATGGCAGGGATCAATGCCGGACTACAAGTCCAAGGCAAAGAACCACTTATCTTGTCACGTTCACAAGGCTATATCGGTGTCATGATCGATGATCTCGTCACGAAAGGTACGAACGAACCATACCGTCTCTTGACGTCACGCGCCGAGTACCGGTTGTTGCTCCGTCATGATAATGCGGACCTTCGCCTATCGGAAATCGGACATGAACTCGGATTGATCTCGGAAGAGCGCCAAGCGAAGTTGCTCGATAAACAAGAACAAATCCGTCTTGAGATGAAACGTCTTGAGAAGGTCGTCATCAAAGCGACAGCGGACGTGAATGCACAGCTAGAAGCAATTGGTGCATCACCACTCAAGGAAGCGCTGCATGCGATCACGTTGCTGAAACGCCCGGAAATCACGTATGCGATGATCGCGCAGATGACACCACCGGAAACACCACTGTCTGCAGAAGCAGCAGAACAAGTCGAAATCCAAGTCAAATACGCCGGCTACATTGATAAACAACTCGATCAAGTCGAAAAAATGATGCGGATGGAGCAAAAACGGATTCCGGATCGTCTCGATTACGATGCGATCAGTGGATTAGCGATTGAAGCGAAACAAAAACTAAACCAAGTGCGTCCGCTCTCGATCGGACAAGCATCCCGGATCTCAGGGGTAAACCCGTCTGATATCTCGATTTTGCTTGTCTATATCGAACAAGGCCAATACGCATTGACTGCGGAGTGAACGAGATGAACCAACAGCAATTCGTAACAGCATTGGCAGCACAGGGACTTGAAGTCTCAGAACATCAGTTGCATCAATTCAAACGGTATTATGAACTGCTCGTCGAGTGGAATGAAAAGATGAACCTGACAGCGATCACGGATGAAGAAGATGTTTATCTCAAGCACTTCTACGATTCGATCACAGCAGCGTTCTATTTCGATTTCACGACGGTCACGACGGTTTGTGATGTCGGAGCGGGCGCTGGTTTCCCAAGTCTGCCGATCAAGATCATGTTCCCACATCTCCAAGTGACGATTGTCGATTCACTGAACAAACGAATCGGCTTCCTCAATCATTTGGCGACGGAACTCGGACTCGAAGGTGTCGCGTTCCATCATGGACGCGCCGAAGAGTTCGGTAAAAATAAACAATTCCGCGAACGGTTCGACGTCGTGACAGCTCGTGCGGTCGCCCGGATGTCCGTTCTCGCGGAATATTGCTTACCGCTTGCAAAAGTCGGTGGACAATTCGTTGCCTTGAAGGCAGCGAAAGTCAGTGAAGAGCTCGAGGATGGTGCGATTGCCTTAAAAGTACTCGGTGGGAATTTACGGGAAAGTTTCCAGTTCCAATTGCCAGGCGAGGAAAGTGAGCGTAATATCGTTATTGTAGATAAAAAACGAACAACACCCGGGAAATATCCGCGTAAAGCGGGTACGCCTGCGAAAGATCCATTAAGCTAAACACCGTTTCACGTGAAACGATGACTGATAAAGGTGAGGTGCGCCAACGTGAGAAATGCAATTGCCAAGCTGCTCGGTAAGGGAGGGCAACCTGCTACGATCGAGCTTGACCCACAAGAGACGGTTCAGGAATTACCATTGACAGAACTTGTCGCAAACCAGTTCCAACCACGGACAGTGTTTGATGGGGACCGAATTGAAGAGCTAGCCGTTACGATCGAAGAGCATGGATTACTCCAGCCGATCGTCGTTCGAAAACAAGGAACAGGATACGAAATCATTGCGGGAGAACGACGATACCGGGCAGTGCGCTCGCTTGGCTGGGAAACGATTCCTGCCATCGTCAAAGAGATGACGGACGAGACGACTGCTTCACTGGCATTGATTGAAAATCTGCAACGCGAAGATTTGACACCAATCGAAGAAGCAGAAGCCTATGAGCGCTTGCTTGCGTTACAAGACATCACGCAAGAAGTGTTGGCTCGTAAGCTCGGACGTAGTCAATCGACGATCGCCAACAAATTGCGTTTGCTTCGATTGCCAACGGATGTCCGGGAAGCGTTGAAGCAACGGACGATCACGGAGCGTCATGCCCGTGCGTTATTGCCGCTCAAGGATGAAGCGCTACAAGTAACGGTACTCGCTGAAATTCTGGAACGGGAATGGAACGTCAAGGAGACGGAGCGCCGGGTGGAACGATTGATGACACCACAGCCACCGAAGAAAAAACGTCATAAGAGCTTTGCTCGCGATACACGGATTGCGTTAAATACCCTTCGCGATTCCGTCGATATGATCGAGCAAACCGGATTGACGATTGAAAAAGAAGAAGTCGATTGTGAAGAATATGTAGAGGTGCGGATTCGCATCGTGAAGGCACGTCCGGAATAAGCGGTCGTGCCTTCCGCTACGTTTAGGAGAGAAGGCAAGTGAACGAATTACCTGTTCGGGCGATTCGCCCGAATCCGACTCAACCCCGGAAACGATTCAATGAAAAAGCATTAGAAGAACTCGCCCAATCACTCGTTCGGCACGGGATGATCCAACCGATCGTCGTCCGACCACGTGATGGCTATTATGAAATCATCGCCGGCGAACGACGGTATCAAGCAGCGAGTCGCGCAGGATTCGAACGTGTACCGGTCCTCGTGATCGAAGCAGACGAGACACGCGTGATGGAGCTCGCTTTGATCGAAAACATCCAACGGGCGGATTTATCCGCGATTGAAGAGGCGATGGCGTATGCGGAGATGATCGAGGAATTCGGTATCACGCAAGCAGAGCTTGCGCAGCGTGTCGGCAAAAGTCGTTCGCACATCACGAACAGTCTTCGGTTACTACAATTGCCGTTACTCGTTCAACAAGCGGTCATGGATGAGCGGCTATCGATGGGACATGCCCGTGCCCTATTGTCGCTGAAGCATCCAAAGAAGATCGAGCAGATGGCAGAACGCGTCATGGCGGAAAACTGGAACGTCCGTCGATTAGAGCAGGCGCTTCGGGAACGGAAAGAATCCACGCGTCCGCAACAAGCGACCGCTGTCCAATTCGTCGAAGAGTCGCTTCGCGAAAAATACGGGGCAACGGTTCGGATCAAACAAGGGAAACAAGCAGGGAAACTCGAGATTGATTTTGCAGATGAAGACGACCTCAATCGGTTGCTCGATTTGTTATTACCTGAATCGGATCAATGAAAAAGAAGCGTTCCGGTAACGGTTCGCTTCTTTTTCATTACATCGAGCGTGGCGTAAAGGAAATTGTCGTCCGTGTCGACTCAGCGGATAGTTTCGCATCGAGCATGTGGAAACTGTTCGCGACGAGTTCTGCTAATTCATAAACGAGGTGTAAACGTGTGTTTTGGAGAATCATCATCTCCATAAAGCCACTGACGTTAACGACAGCCTTAATGTTGAAGTCACCGACCGCAGGCAATTCTTTTTGGACGCCAGCACCGGGTGCGAGTGGACCTTCCGAGAAGAAGACGTGCCCAACGCTTGAAAGTCGACCAAGACATGCATCAATTGCGATGACAAGTGGACGATAATGAGTCGTTTGGATTGAGTGAATCGTTTCAGCGAGATTCAGTGCATGGACGGGTTTAGCGAGTGTACCGTAAACGTGGAGATGAGCAGGTGCTTGTTTTTCAAGGAATGTTCCGACAAGTGGACCGAGTGAGTCGCCCGTCGAACGATCAGAACCAATGCAGACGAGTACGATTGGTCGTTTTTCTTGGACCGCGGAGATTTGTTCGAATAGTTGTTCAGCTAAGCGTTCTTTCGCGAACGGTTCCGTATATTCTAAAAAGAAAGAATAGGGCTTGGGCTCGTGCGAATGAAAGCGGAAATTCATCGAAATCATCCTTTCTTCTCTTGGTGTCGGTGTCGTGGTGGATTGGCAAGAGTGAAGGGTTCTTAGATGATTTTCCTTTCCCGGTTTTTCCGAAAATCTAACGTCAAAATCGGCTCTTTGGTTGAAACTCAATTAAAATCACGTATACTGTCGTAATAGAGAGAACAAGAAAGGATGAGAGAATGGCTACCAATCAAGATGTACAAGAATCCGTCGCCCAAGTCGATAAACTAATCAATCAAGTAATGGATGCGGATATGTGGATTCGTTTTGGGATGAAACTACTGATTGCGCTCATCATCATCGCGGCGTTCTATATCTTAACGCGCGTTTTGACTGGGGCAGTCTCACGTCTCTTTACGATCAGGAAAATCAATGAACAGGACTACTTGGCACAACGACAGAACGAGACATTACTGAAGTTGCTCCAAAATGCAATCCGTTACGTGCTCGGAATCGTCATGTTGTTGACGGTACTCAGTCAGTTCGGAATCAACATCACCGGTCTCGTCGCCAGTGCCGGAATCGCCGGTCTTGCGATTTCGTTCGGTGCGAAAAACTTGGTGCAAGATATCATTACCGGAGCGTTCATCATCTTCGAACGCCAGTTCAAAGTCGGAGATTATGTACGCGTCGGTGTGATTGAAGGGGTCGTCACGGAACTTGGGATTCGGACGACGAAACTCAAAGGACTCAACGGGGAGATTCACATCATCCCGAACGGTCAGATTTTACAAGTCACGAACTATTCGGTCGACAACAGTTTTGCACTCGTCGACGTCCAAGTCTCCTATGACGAAGATCTCGAGCGGGTCGAACAAGTCTTGCATGAGATTGCTGACCGGACGACGAAGAAGTATGTCGATATGTTCGTCGAACCAATCCAGATGCTTGGCGTTCAGACACTTGGTCCTTCTGAAGTCGTCTATCGTTTGATGGCAGAAGTACCACCGATGCAACATTTCCAAGCTGGTCGTCTGATCCGGAAAGAATTGAAGCAAGGACTCGAAGAAGAAAACATCAAGATCCCGTATCCACGGATGGTCATGATGAATCCAGAACAAAAGAATGGTGGACAAACGGATGATTCCAAAAACGTATCAACTCCATGATTATGTTGAGATGAAGAAGCAGCATCCATGTGGTACGAACCGATGGCAAATCATTCGGGTCGGCATGGATATCCGAATCAAATGTCAAGGGTGCGGGGCAAGCATTTTGATGCCACGTCGTGATTTTGATAAACGATTGAAAAAAGTCTTACCAGAGTAATGAAAAGCGGATCTGATCCTCGTGATTAGATTCGCTTTTTTGTTGTCTTGCTTAAGTGGAGCGGTTGCGTTCGATTAGGACGTGAGTAAAAAAGACGGTCGAGCTCCTTGCTTAAAAAAATTGAACTATCTATAATTGTGAAAGATGTGCTGACGTGGTGTAATCATTCTACCCACTGCGGCCGCTAGCACGGATTTCCTAGGAAATACCGAAAAGGAGGAATTCCAAGTGGGATTAACAGCAGGAATCGTTGGCTTACCAAACGTAGGAAAATCAACACTTTTTAACGCCATCACACAAGCAGGTGTAGAGGCAGCGAACTACCCGTTCGCAACGATCGACCCGAACGTCGGTGTCGTTGAAGTACCAGATGCACGTCTTCGGAAATTGACGGAACTCGTCAACCCGAAAAAGACGATCCCGACAGCCTTCGAATTCACGGATATCGCAGGTATCGTAAAAGGCGCGTCTAAAGGGGAAGGTCTTGGAAATAAATTCCTCGCAAACATTCGTGAGGTAGATGCGATCTGTCAGGTCGTGCGTTGTTTCGTCGATGAAAACATCACACACGTGGCCGGAAAAGTCTCACCGATCGATGACATCGAGACGATCAACCTCGAATTGATCCTCGCAGACCTCGAGCAAGTCGAAAAACGGATTCAGCGTGTCCAAAAACAAGTCAAGTCACGCGATAAAAACGCAGCGGCTGAACTCGAAGCACTTGAAATCGTGCAAGCATTACTCGAAGACGAGAAACCAGCACGTCTCGCTGAATTGAACGAAGATCAAGCAGCTCTCGTCAAACATTTCCAATTGTTGACGATGAAACCGATGCTTTACGTCGCAAACGTCGGCGAAGATGAAGTCGCAGACGCGGACAATAACGAAAATGTCCGTCTCGTACGCGAATTCGCTGAAAAAGAAGGTTCTGAAGTCATCGTCATCTGTGCTCGGATCGAAGAAGAGATTGCGGAGCTTGAGCCAGAAGAACGCCAAGAGTTCCTCGTCGATCTCGGAATCGAAGAATCAGGCCTTGATCAATTGATTCATGCAGCATACAGCACGCTTGGTCTTGCGACATACTTCACAGCAGGTGAAAAAGAAGTACGCGCTTGGACGTTCAAAAAAGGGATGAAAGCTCCACAATGTGCGGGTGTCATCCACTCGGACTTCGAACGTGGATTCATCCGCGCAGAAGTCGTTTCGTACGAAGATTTAGCAGCTGCAGGCAACATGGCGACAGTCAAGGAACAAGGACGTTACCGTTCAGAAGGTAAGGAATATGTCTTCCAAGACGGCGATGTCGTCACATTCCGCTTCAACGTCTAATCGAAAACGAATCGTTATTGCATAAAGCAAAATACTTTGGTAGTATTAACGAATGTGAGTAATGAATTATTGCTCCTTGCTCGAACATTCGAGCCGCCAGTCCAAGAGGAGGTGACAGATATGCGTAAATACGAAGTACTTTACATCATCCGTCCGGAACTTGATGAGGAAGCACGCAAAGCAACAGTGGAGCGTTTCAACAAAGTCCTCACTGATAACGGTGGTACAGTTGATAAAACAACTGAAATGGGTAAACGTCGTTTCGCTTACGAAATCAATGATATGCGTGAAGGGTTCTACGTTCTTCTTAACGTGACTGCTGAACCAGCAGCTACAAAAGAACTTGACCGTCTCATGAAGATCAGTGACGATATCGTTCGCTTAATGATCACAAAAGACGAGAAATAAGCTGAAACAGGAGAGTGATTCTGATGATTAACCGCGTCGTTTTAGTCGGTCGGTTAACTCGTGACCCGGAAATGCGTTATACGCAGAGCGGGATTGCGGTAACGCGATTCACACTCGCATGTGACCGTCCTTTCACAGGGCAAGATGGGAAGCGAGAAGCTGATTTCATCGATTGCGTCGTTTGGCGCAAGCAAGCAGAGAACGTTGCTCAGTATTTGAAGAAAGGTAGTCTTGCTGGTGTAGAGGGTCGCCTCCAGATTAGCAGCTACGACGATAAAGAAGGGCAACGCCGTTATCGTGCGGAAGTCGTCGCTGATAGCGTCCGCTTCCTTGAGTCACGTAACGCGAGCCGTTCTTCGGATGGTAGCGAAGGCTACGCTTCATCTACTGGTGGAAACGGGAATGCTGCAGGATGGGGTTCACAGCAACAGCAGAACAACTCTTCCTCGCCAGCACCCGCTTCATCGAATTCGGGCTTCGGCGCTGATCCATTCAGCGGCGGTAGTTCGATCGACCTTTCAGACGACGATCTCCCGTTCTAAGGAAATCGTCCTGAAAAATTCAAGTTAAAAAGGAGGTTAATCACATGGCACGTCGTCCAGGTGGAAAACGTCGTCGTAAAGTATGTTACTTCACGTCGAACCACATCACTCATATCGATTATAAAGACGTAGAACTTCTCAAACGTTTCATTTCGGAACGCGGTAAGATTCTTCCACGTCGTGTGACTGGTACTTCAGCGAAATACCAACGTCCACTTACAATCGCAATCAAACGCGCACGTCAAATGGCTTTAATCCCATACGTGGCTGACTGATTTCGTAGCACCATCCTCATACGTGAGGATGGTGCTTTTTTTCGCTTCCCTTTCATCCCCTCCTGCTTTTCGGTTATAATAAACAAGTTACTAAAAATTTAAATGAACCCTATAGAGCATATAAGGAGGACACGATGGAGTCAGGTCAACAAGTATCACCGGAACGAGAACGACGCATCGTTCGCTTCATTCCGTATCTATTAATCGTCGGTCTGCTTCTCGTCGTCGCTGTACGTGAACCGATCATCTCTGCTATCGGAGCCATCGTGACTGCCCTCCTCTTCGGATTGCACCTATTCGAAGAACGCCGTGCACGCAGGGCATGGGAGGCGTATGTCGCCGGAATCTCGATGCAAGTCGAGGAGACGGGACAAGATGCGTTGACGAACATGCCAATCGGGATTTTGTTATACGATGAGGAAACCCTCGTCACCTGGTTCAATGATCCGATGCGGGACATCTTTGATGATGTAGCGATGGGACAGACGCTCAATGAGCTCGATCCCTTATTCATCGAGATGGTCGCGACGAATGAGGACCAAGCGACGCTTGAAATCGGTGATGCCGTATATCGCGTCTTTTCAAATCATGAGAACCGGACGTTCTATCTGTTCGATATGACAGAAGAAGCACAAGTCGAACAACAACTCGTCGATAATCAGACGGTCATCGGTGTCATCTATCTTGATAACTACGATGAGATGACACAAGGTATCGAAGATCAGTTGCGCAGTGAGTTGAACAGTCGTGTCACGCAACTGTTGAATCACTGGGCAGCCGAACACGGGACGTATATCAAACGGACCGCGTCCGATCGCTATTTCATCGTCACGACAGAAGAGAATCTACGGATTCTTGAACGATCGAAGTTCACGATTCTTGATATCGTGCGCGAAGAGACGAGTCAGCGTGGTGTCCAGTTGACGTTATCGATCGGAATTGGTTGCGGCAGTGACCCGATTCCGGCGCTTGGTCTGATGGCTCAATCGAGTCTTGATCTTGCGTTAGGGCGGGGAGGCGACCAAGTCGTCATCAAACGCGACGGGAAAGTCCGCTTTTATGGTGGCAAGACGAATCCGACAGAAAAACGGACACGTGTCCGGGCGCGGGTCATTGCCAACTCGCTTCGTGATTTAATGCAGGAATCAAGCCGTGTCCTGATCATGGGGCATAAGAATCCGGATATGGATGCACTCGGATCAGCGATCGGTATTTTGAAGCTTGCGGAAATGAACGATAAGGAAGCGCATATCGTTTTACCACCAGAAGAAATCGGTCGCGGGATTCGCCGGATGATGGACGAGATCGCTGAAGTACCACAACTCGAGACACGGTTCGTCAATGCGTTTCAAGCCGATCAGTTGATTGACGATCAGACGTTACTCGTCGTCGTCGATACCCACAAACCGTCGCTCGTCGTCGTACCGACGTTACTCGGTCGATTCGAGCATATGGTCGTGATCGATCATCACCGGCGTGGGGAGGATTTCATCGAAGATGCGGTCCTCGTTTATCTCGAGCCTTACGCATCGTCGACGTCAGAACTCGTCACCGAGCTGATCGAGTACCAGCCGACGAATCAGAAGCTATCGATGCTTGAGGCGACGGCGTTACTTGCCGGAATCATCGTCGATACGAAAGGCTTTGCGCTTCGGACCGGCTCGCGGACGTTCGATGCTGCATCTTACTTGCGTTCACAAGGTGCTGACACGGTGCTCGTGCAAGAGTTCCTCAGTCAGGATCTTGAGACGTACGTTGAGCAGTCACATATCCTCGAGCGGTCCGAGGTCTATACGAAAGGGATGGCGATTGCGACAGCGGAACCTGGCGTCATTCACGATCAAGTCTTGATCGCACAAGCGGCCGATCAATTGTTGTCGCTTCAAGGCATTCGTGCTGCCTTCGTCATCGCGGAACTTCAAGACGGACGGACAGCGATCAGTGCCCGTTCACTCGGAGAAGTCAACGTCCAGTTGATCATGGAGACGCTCGGAGGCGGCGGTCACTTGACGAACGCGGCGACACAGATGTCAGAATCGGTCGTCACGGTCGCGGATGCGTTGCGTAAAGCGATTGATCAATATCTAGAAGATGAGACAAAAGGAGAGGAATCAGAATGAAGGTTATTTTCTTACAAGATGTAAAAGGACAAGGTAAAGCAGGAGACGTCAAAGACGTGGCCGATGCTTATGCAAATAACGTACTCTTCAAGAAAAAGTTGGCGCGTCCTGCGACGACTGGCAACTTGAAGCAACATGAAGCACATGAACGTAAAGCAGCAGAAGAAGCGAAACAGAACTTGCTTGACGCACAAGCGTTAAAAGAGAAAATCGAAAAAGAGACGATCGTCGTCTCGACGAAAGCCGGTGAAGGCGGTCGTGTCTTCGGTTCTGTCACAAGCAAACAAATCGCGGAAGCGCTCAAGAGCATGGGTTACAAGATCGATAAACGTAAAATCGAGCTCGAACACCCAATCAAGGCACTCGGCTTTACGAAGGTACCATTGAAGTTACACAACGAAGTGACAGCGACGCTGAACGTTCAGGTCAAAGAGGCGTGAGTAGAAAAGGGGAACGGTGATGAGTGAAGTCATGCAAAATATGCCTCCCCAAAGTATCGAGGCAGAACAAGCCGTCCTAGGGGCGATCATGATTGATGCGGATCGTTTGATCAGTGCATCAGAACGTCTGTTACCGCAGGACTTTTACCGTGCCTCTCACCAGAGGATCTTCGAAGCGATGCTCGTGCTGTCCGACCGAGGCGAAGCAATCGACCTCGTCACGGTCACAGCCGAGCTGAGTACGCTTGGCATCCTAGATGAGATCGGCGGTCTACCGTATCTAGCGGAACTAGCCGAAGGTGTACCAACCGCAGCCAACATCAATTACTACGTTAACGTCGTTGACCAGAAGTCGACGCTTCGGCGTCTCATTCGGACGGCAGGCGAAATCGTCACTGACGGATATGAACGGCAAAATGAAGTCGATGTCCTGCTGAACGAGGCAGAGCGGAAGATTCTCGAAGTATCGCAAGGAAAAGGAAGTGCGAGCTTCATCCCGATCTCGGACGTTTTGACGAGTGCCTATGCAACGATTGATAAATTGCATAAGCAAAGCGGTGAGACGACGGGGATTCCGACCGGTTTCCAGGATCTCGATAAGATGACGGCCGGCTTCCAGCGTAACGATCTAATCATCGTCGCAGCACGTCCATCGGTCGGGAAGACGGCGTTTGCCTTGAACATCTCGCAAAACGTCGCGACACGTGCTGACGAGAACGTCGCCATCTTTAGTCTTGAGATGGGTGCCGAACAGCTCGTCATGCGGATGCTCTGTGCTGAAGGAAACGTCGATGCGCAGCGTCTGCGGACTGGTCAACTCGAGGAAGAGGACTGGGGCAAGTTATCGCTTGCGATGAGTAACCTGTCTCAAGCCGGCATCTACATCGACGATACACCAGGGATTCGGGTTAACGATATCCGGGCGAAGTGCCGTCGTTTGAAGCAGGAGCACGGTCTTGGGATGATCATGATCGATTACTTGCAGCTGATTCAAGGGAATGGTCGCTCCAGCGACAACCGTCAACAAGAGGTTTCGGAAATTTCCCGTTCCTTGAAATCACTCGCGCGAGAACTCGAAGTCCCGGTCATCGCCTTATCGCAGCTCTCCCGTGGGGTTGAGAGTCGTCAAGATAAGCGACCGATGATGTCGGATATCCGGGAATCGGGAGCGATCGAGCAAGATGCCGATATCGTCGCCTTCTTGTATCGTGACGATTACTACAATAAAGAAACGGAAGATGCGAATACGATTGAGATCATCATCGCAAAACAGCGGAATGGTCCAACCGGTACCGTCAAACTCGCCTTCCGAAAAGAATTCAACAAGTTCGTGGATCTCGAGCCAAGTAACTCGTATGCGCCACCAGCTTAATTCAAGCTACGTTTTGTCTTCGATCAATCGGAGACAAAACGTAGCTTTTTTTATTTTTACCTAAAGATTCTCAGTTAATTCATCAAAAACGATAATTAAACGAACGAAAGAGAATTGTAACAATTAATTGTTCGGTATTTGGTTGACTTCTTTTTTTTATCGCGTTACACTTAGTCGTGGTTTTGAATCGTACGTGGAGGTGGATGATAAGATGTCATCAGTAGTAGTAGTCGGAACACAGTGGGGCGACGAAGGAAAAGGGAAAATCACCGATTTTCTTTCGAAACAAGCCGACGTCGTAGCACGTTATCAAGGTGGAGACAATGCAGGACATACGATCGTATTCAATAACGAGACGTACAAATTGCACTTGATCCCATCAGGTATTTTTTACTCGGATAAGAAATGTGTCATCGGGAACGGTCTCGTCGTTAACCCGAAATCACTCGTCAAGGAATTGAAGTATCTGCACGATCGTGGTGTCTCAACGGATAACTTGTTAATTTCGAATCGGGCGCATGTCATCTTGCCGTATCATCAGTTGCAGGATCAGTTAGAAGAAGAAGCGAAAGGCGACGCAAAAGTCGGAACGACGCTAAAAGGAATCGGACCGTGCTACATGGATAAAGCCGCTCGCATCGGTATCCGGATGGCAGACTTACTCGACAAAGAAACGTTCGCTGAGAAGTTGAAGATCGTTCTCGACCAAAAGAACCGCATGTTCACGAAGATGTATGACGCTGAACCAATCGCGTTCGACGATATCTTCGAAGAGTACTATGCGTATGGACAAGAATTCGCGAAATACGTCTGCGATACATCCGTCGTCGTCAACGATAGCCTTGATCACGGCGAAAAAGTGTTGTTCGAAGGCGCACAAGGTGTCTTACTCGACCTTGACCACGGAACGTACCCGTTCGTTACATCGTCGAACGCATCAGCTGGCGGTGTTGCATCAGGTGTCGGTGTCGGTCCAGCCCGGATTGATCACGTCGTTGGTGTTTGTAAAGCGTACACGTCACGTGTCGGTGACGGTCCGTTCCCAACGGAATTGTTCGATGACATCGGTCATCAAATCCGTGAAGTCGGTCGTGAATACGGAACAACGACAGGACGTCCACGTCGTGTTGGTTGGTTCGACTCGGTCGTTGTTCGCCACTCGCGTCGTACAAGTGGATTGACGGATCTTTCGCTCAACTCGATCGACGTTTTGACAGGACTCGACACATTGAAGATCTGTACATCATACGAATTCAACGGTAAACAGATCGATGAGTACCCAGCAAGCTTCCGTGATCTCGAAGCATGTGTTCCAGTTTACGAAGAACTGCCAGGCTGGAAAGAGGACATCACAGGTGTCCGTCGCTTTGAAGATCTACCGTTGAACGCACAGAACTACGTTAAGCGGATTGCGGATCTCACAGGTATCTCACTCGTCACGTTCTCGGTCGGACCGGGTCGTGAACAGACAGTCGTCTTGCGTGATCTCTACGAAGAAGCATAAGTCCCAACAGGGCTGACTTAAAAAAGAATGACGCGTCTTTTCACGCCCTTTCCTCAGGCGAGACACAAGCCAGCTTTCCTGCTTCATTTAAGCAGGAAAGCGGGTCTTGTTCGTCTCTGACAGCGCATCAATGCGCTTTTCCTGTAGGAGTGGCGTGTGACGCGTCATTCTTTTTGTTACGGAATAGGGGTGGCAGATCATCATTCTGCCATCCCTATCTTTGTCGAGACTGACTTTTGAGTCAGTACCGTTTTTTGTGCGAAATGGTTCACAAACGGAAGCAAAAACAGGTATACTGAATACAGTGTTTCACGTGGAACCTCTCTCGTGAGACGACGAACAGCAGAGAGAGTGGCGCCGGGAGTTTCCGTCGCCACCTTTCTATATGCCGAAAAAACAGGTAAAATAGATTGAATAGAAATTTTTAAGGGGGCACACCCAGTGACGGAACGCAAAATTCTAGTCGTCGATGACGAGTTACCGATTGCAGATATACTCAAGTTTAAATTAGAAAAAGAAGGCTACCAGGTCGCGATCGCAAATGACGGCGTGGAGGCATTAGAGAAATTCGAGGAGTTCAAACCGGATTTGATGTTGCTCGACATCATGCTCCCGTTAATGGACGGGATGGAGGTCTGCCGGGAAGTCCGGAAGACGTCGAAGATTCCAATCATCATGTTGACAGCGAAGGATTCCGAGATTGATACGGTACTTGGTCTTGAGCTTGGCGCGAACGATTACGTGACGAAGCCATTTAGCTCGCGCGAGTTACTTGCCCGCGTGAAAGTCCATTTACGCAACACGAGTCCGGAAGCTACACCACAACCGGTTGGGCCAGGTCCACTCAAAGTCGGAGAACTGTATATCGATACGAATTCGCATACGGTGACACGTAAGGATCAAAAAATCGAGCTGACGCAGCGTGAGTTCGAATTGTTGCACTACCTCGCGAAAAACATCGGTCAAGTCATGACACGTGAGCATTTGTTGCAGACGGTCTGGGGCTATGACTACTTCGGTGACGTCCGGACAGTCGACGTAACGGTACGTCGTCTTCGTGAGAAAGTCGAAGATAACCCAAGTACGCCGGTCTATATCATGACGCGTCGTGGGGTCGGTTACTATCTCCAAGACGGGGAGAATGAATAACGATGTTAAAAGGAACGAACTTCTTTAAATCCATCCAATGGAAACTCGTCGTCATCTATGCCTTATTGATCTTAGTGGCGATGCAGGTCATTGGTGTCTATTTCGTTCGTTCCCTTGAAAAGCAGTACATTACGAACTTCTCGAAGTCGGTCGAGGACCGGGCAGGTCTTGTCGCCTATAACGTCGGGAAGGAATTCGATAAAACAGGCGATGATGAAGCCTCCAAACGGCAGTTGTCCCAATCACTAGGGCAACTGCTGTCTGAGTTTAGTAATGGCTCCACCTCAAGGAACGACATCCTCGAAGTCCAGATCATCGACCAGGACTCGATCATCCAGGCGACGTCGGATAACGAGAACCAGTCGGCGGTCGGACAACGAGCGACTAATTCATTGATTAAAAAAGCACAGGCAACGAGCTCGACCCGGACAGACACCGTGCTTGATCCGGAATCAGAGGATAAGATCCGAATCTTTGCCGTACCGGTCACCTCGGAACGAGATGGTGTCACGACCGGGATGATCTATGTCCGCGCCTCGATGGAGTCGATCTATTCGCAGATGCAACAGGTCACGCGGATTCTTGCGACCGGAACGGTCATCGCCCTCGTCATCACGTCGATTCTTGGTGTCTTGCTGTCGCGGACGATCACGCGCCCGATTTCCGATATGCGGCGCCAAGCGATCGAGATGCGACGCGGGAACTTCTCGCGGAAGGTTAAGGTCTATTCGGACGATGAGATCGGTCAGCTCGCCCGTTCCTTCAACGAATTGACGGATGAGTTGCTCGAAGCAAACGCGACGACGGAAGCTGAACGGCGGAAGTTGACGAGTGTCCTTGAGAACATGACCGATGGCGTCATCGCGACGGACCGGACGCTGCGCGTCATCTTGATGAACGATCAAGCGAAGGATATCGTCGGTGCGGATGATGCGAGCGTCGTCGGCACGAACTTGAAGGACTTACTGGCACTTGGTGACGATTTCATGATTCCGGAAGACGGTACGATGCCACCGCGTCTGCTTGATTTCAGCAGTGAGGATGAACTGTTCCTCGTCCGGGCATTCTTCTCGCCCGTCAAGAAACACAGTGGTCCGATTACCGGGATGATCGTCGTCCTGCATGACGTCACGGAACAGGAGCAGGTCGAACAGGATCGTCGCGAATTCGTCGCGAACGTCAGTCACGAGCTCCGGACACCGCTGACGACGATGCGCAGCTATCTTGAAGCCTTGGCAGAAGGCGCGTATCAGGACGAGGAACTCGCACCGCGTTTCCTTGAGACGACACAAAATGAGACGGAGCGGATGATCCGCCTCGTCACCGATCTTTTACAACTGTCGAAGATGGACAGTAAGGAATACAAAATGAACAAGGTCCGCTTCGATTACATTCAGTTCCTGAATGAGATTCTCGATCGCCATGACATGACGAAGCCGGAACGGATTCGTTTCCGTCGTAAGATCATGAAGCGGAAAGTCTATATCCGTGGGGATCAGGATAAATTGATCCAAGTCGCAGACAACATCCTGACGAACGCAATCAAGTACTCACCGGAAGGCGGAACGATCACCGTCCGGACGATGCTCCGGGCAAAACGGATCGTCATCAGCATCAAGGATGAAGGTGTCGGAATCCCGAAAGCGAATCTCCAAAAAATCTTCGAACGCTTCTATCGTGTCGATAAAGCCCGTGCCCGTAAAATCGGCGGCACCGGTCTTGGTCTGTCGATCGCAAAAGACGTCGTTTCGGCACATGGTGGCGACATCTGGGCAGAAAGTGAATGGGGACGCGGCACGACGATTTACTTCACGCTTCCGTATGAGGTGATCGAAGAGGTGGATGCCGGATGAAGAAACAACACTGGAGTTCGCTGTTACTCGTCCTGCTTGTCGCCGGTTCGATCGCTCAAACAGCGATGCTCTGGACCTATCATCCAAGCAGTGAATCAATCGAGCGGGAACAGGTCTCGTTCAACGAGATCGATGCCTCAAAGACGATTGAAAGCAACCAACTGATTAATCCGGAACTACTCGTCTATGCGGATCAGGAAGGGATCTATCAGACACAAATCATCGGTCGGACCTTCCTTAACCGAATCGGTGCGTCGTTTAACATCGGTGTTCTTGTCTTGACGGATAAAGCGAATAATATCCCGGTCGGTGACCGGAGTGTCGAGATGATTTTCCCGACACCGATCAGTGCGACGATTCTTGAAGAGTTACTCGGCGAAAAACAAATCGCCTTCTCGGAACCGATCAAACGGCTCTATTTACTCGATTATGATGGACCAATCCTCCGTCTCGAGTCGGCGACCGGTCGCCTGAAGGACTTCAAGCTCGTCGGCGATGAGACGGTTCTGAAGCGACTGTTCGCGCATGATAAGAAAAAACCGATGACACGCGTCGAACTCAAAGGTGGCGATTATACGTATGTCGCGAGCGGTACGACGCGACTAGAGCAAGTCTTCGTCTATGACGAGGTCGGACAATCGCCGAAACCACTCGACCGCATCCGGAGTGCCTTTTTTGCCGAGAACTCGAACGTCCAGCAAATCAAGAGTCGGGATGATCTCGACGTCTTGACAGACGGTGTCAGCGTTTCGACGTATGACCGAAACTACAATGTCTATCGTTTCAATACATTATCACCGAATACTCAAAGCTCGACCGTTGATTACAGCACGCTCGTCAGCTATGTCAACATTCATGGGGGCTGGCTCGATCAAGATACCCAGCGTAGTGGTTTCCGGTATTACTTTGATCAGATGAGTAAAAAGAGTGAGGAACAGACAGCGACGTTCCGGTTGTACTTGAACCGATATCCGGTATTTGGGGAGAGTGGTCCGCTGCTCGAACAGACGAAGTTCGATCTCGCGACACTGAAGATCATGTATGAGGAAAATCAAGTCCGGTCGCTCAGTCGTAGCATGCTCCGAGCGAAGCGGAAGCTCATCCTTCGGGAAGAGACGGTGCCAGCCGTTGAAACGGTTCTCGAACGTCTGAGCCGTGCTGATCTCTTAAAAGAGATCAGTGGAATCCGGATTGGATATGAAATGACGTATAAGATTTCAACGAGCCGCTATGCCGTCTTTGAGCCGACATGGTTCATTAAGATCGACGGTGTCTGGCAATCGATCAATCAAGCTGTCGGGAATGAGGGGTGAGGATGAATGGACTGGAGTAAAGCGAAGACCTTATTGATGCTGACCTTTTTGATCCTGAACGTCTACCTTGCCATTCAATTGATGGACCGGATGGTCGAGCCGCGGATTGTCGCGACGAGTGCGACCGGTAAATCGATCTTGAAGGATCGTCAAATCGATGAGAAAAAACTACAACCGGTTACGCGAGACATCGGCTATTTAACAGCCGAAGTCGATGCGCGAACACTGGCGCCACTTGCGAGTTCACCGATTCGTGACGCGGTTGCCTCCGTCAAGAATGATGTCGAGTGGTCGGTCCGGTTGACGAAACCGTATCGACTCGAAACGAAGACGATGCGGGATTCCGCTTCATCGTTCGTCCAGGCATCCGTTCGGTATGGTGCCGAATATACATTTTGGAAGTATGATAGTAAGTATCAGGAGATGACATTCGTTCAGACGTATAAGGGACAGCCGCTCTATTCGACACCACAGCAGTCGCGTGAGGACGATGCGATGATCGGACCGTCCCTGCTCGTCTTGCAGCTCAATGATGCGAAGGAAATCGTCAGCTACAAACAACGCCACTTGAACAAGGTCGTCCGGCAAGCGCAGGACGTGACGTTGTTATCGGCAAGTGAAGCGATCGTCCAGTTGTCGGAGCAAGGGTTGTTCCCGGCATCAAAACGGTTGACGAGTCATAAGCTCGGTTATTTCTGTCTCGTCACGGAAGGCACGGAATCGGTTCAAATCCTGCCGCCGACGTGGCAAATCGAGCTCGACAATGAAGAAGTCTACTTCGTCAATGCGATTGACGGCGGTGTCCAGACCGTCGAACGATTGGATACAGTCTCAGAGAAATGAGGAATGCACGATGAGCCTACACTACAGCGTCATGGCCAGTGGCTCGACGGGGAACGCCCTCTATATCGAAAGT
The DNA here is from genome assembly GCF_019890935.1 of Exiguobacterium acetylicum. Lineage (NCBI taxonomy): Bacteria > Bacillati > Bacillota > Bacilli > Caryophanales > Exiguobacterium > Exiguobacterium acetylicum. The sequence goes on along the minus strand of NZ_CP082333.1, from coordinate 3,186,374 downwards.
GAACAGACCCGCTTGCTCGTCGACGCGGGACTGACCGGCAAGGCGATGCTCGCCTTGTTCGACCAGATTGACCGGTCGCCGCATGGCATCGATGGTCTGTTCGTCACCCATGAGCACTCCGACCATATCAAAGGCGTCGGCATCATGGCACGGAAGTACAATATCCCGCTCTATGCGAACGAAAAGACATGGGCGGCGATGGAAGCGAAGATCGGCAAGATTGATCCGGCGCTGAAGTTCCTCTGGGAAGTCGGAGAGGTCAAGCAGTTCGGTGACATCGAAGTCGAATCGTTCAATGTCAGTCACGATGCAGCAGATCCGATGTTCTTTCAGTTCGCTCATGAAGGAAAACGATTGGCACACATCACGGATACCGGATACGTCTCGGACCGGATGAAAGGTGTCATTCGGGGCGCTGATGCCTATATCTTTGAAGCGAACCATGATATCGGCATGCTCCAGATGGGACATTACCCGTGGAGCGTCAAACGACGGATCCTTGGGGATTACGGACACGTCTCGAACGAGGACGCCGCAATCGCGATGAGCGAGGTCCTGGATGACCGGACGAAACGGATCCACATGGCCCACTTGAGCAAGGACAACAACATGAAGGAACTCGCCCGGATGAGCGTCTCCCAGACGCTCGCGAGCCGTGACGTCGATCTGAGTAAGATTCAGCTTCTCGACACGGATCCGGTCATTCCGACACCACTCCTAAAGCTTTGATTATGGGAAATTACTGAATATGCTCAAAAGACCCCCACATTTGGCTCACTTGCCACGTGATGGGGGTATACTTGTGTAAAGAGAGTCATAAAGGAGGCGTATGTCGATGGATCGACCCGAAGAACCACGGAACGAATCCGAACGATACGAACAGTCATCCGATGAGAGCGGCTTCCCGCCCCGTCAGCCGGCAACGAGCGAACCGGTCAGCCCTTATCGTGAACCATATGAAGAACAACCAGAACCACCGCGTCGTCGCGGTGCCGGAAAAGCCTTTTTCGTCGGTCTGATCGGCGGAATCGTCGGAGCCTTGTTGATCGCCCTCGTCGCGTGGCCGTTCGTCCGCGATGAGATGAAGAGTCCGACTCCGGTTTCGTCGACGACAGCGGAACAGACTGCGACACAGACGACGGAGGATGAAGCCGACATCGTCGGTGCGGTCGGTAAGACGAAGGAAGCCGTCGTGAGCGTGACGAATCTTCAGAGCTCGTTCCAAGGGACCGATCAGGAAACGGGTGCAGGGTCCGGCGTCATCTATAAAAAAGATGGCAATAAAGCCTACGTCGTTACGAACTACCACGTCGTCGAAGGCGCGAGCCGTCTGTCTGTCACGTTATCCGACGGAACAGCACTCGAGGCAAAAGTCCTCGGGGAAGATCCGACGTACGATTTAGCGGTCCTCTCGATTGATTCATCGAAAGTGACACAAGTCGCAAAACTCGGGGATTCGGATACGTTACGTGCCGGTGAAACGGTGCTTGCAATCGGAAACCCACTCGGGATTTTCGCGAACTCCGTCACGCGCGGTGTCATAAGTGCACAGGAACGGACGGTTCCAGTCGATACGAACAAGGATGGACAGCAAGACTTCAATACAGAAGTCATTCAAACCGATGCAGCAATCAACCCGGGGAACTCCGGTGGAGCGCTCATCAACACAGCCGGTCAATTGATCGGGATCAACTCGATGAAGATTGCGGAAGCAAGTGTTGAAGGAGTCGGATTTGCGATTCCGATCAACGAAGCGTTACCAATCATGCGTGATCTCGAGCAAAACGGTGAAGTCGTTCGTCCACAGCTCGGGATTCAGATTCGTGACGTGCAGGAATTCCCAAGCGGATATCGCGAAGATCGTCTGAAATTACCGAATGATGTCACGAAAGGAATCGTCGTCGTCGGTCTAACACGTAACAGTGGAGCCGAAAAAGCGGGTATGAAAGCGAACGATGTCATCGTTGAGATCAACGGAAAAGCGATCGCATCGTTCGCGGATTTAAAAAGTGTCCTCTACCGGGATGCAAAAGTCGGTGATACGGTCAAAGTCACGTTCTACCGGGGCGGTGAAAAACAGACAGCAGATGTGAAGTTGTCGGCCCAGTCACCAACTGTTCAATAAGGCATAACCTGAAAAACCATCCACAGGTCCGACCTGTGGATGGTTTTTTTGAGTGAGGAAACCTGCGCCTTTTCCGGTCAGAAAGGTTGATATTTGTTATACTGGAAGCGGATAAATGTGGATAAGTGAAAGGAGGAGACCACCTGTGGATAAGTACGTTTGTTTAGAACATGTCGAGCTCGCGCTTGACGAAATCGTGGATGAAACAGAACAATACCCGATTCTCGATCAGCTAAATCCAGAAAAAAACATCACGTGTGAATACTGTGACGAACCGGCAACATATCTTGTGTCAAGCAAAAAATAAATATCAACATGTGGATTTGTGGATAACTCTGTGGATAACTCCTGAATTTTCTGTCAGAAAGCGAGAAAAAAGATGCAAATTACCATCATTACGGTCGGAAAGCTAAAAGAGAAGTATTTGAAGCAAGGCATCGCCGAATATACGAAGCGTCTCGGCGCCTACTGTTCGATCCAAGAAATCGAGGTTGCGGACGAAAAGGCACCGGAGCAGTTGAGTGAAGCGGAGATGGCACAAGTGAAGAAAAAAGAGGGCGAACGGATTTTAGCGAAGATTGGACCGGACGTTCATGTCCTTGCACTTGCTATCGAAGGAAAACAACGGACGAGCGAACAGTTCGCGAAAGAACTCGATCAACTCGCGACATACGGTAAGAGCAAGATTGCCTTCGTCATCGGTGGATCGCTTGGTCTCGCACCAGAAGTGATGCAGCGGGCGAATGATACAATTTCGTTCTCGAAGATGACATTTCCGCACCAATTGATGAAGATGATCCTCTGTGAACAGATTTATCGGGCGTACCGGATTAATCGGAATGAACCGTACCATAAATAATTTTTTAGTGTCTGTCTAACTAATAAGTTAGATAGACTTTTTTATTTTGTGATACATTTTATGTAAAAATAAATTTCTTAGGAGAAGAAAGTTATGAATACAATTAAGCCATTAAATTATCCAAAACATAGAAAGTGGAATACTAAAGTTTTTTCACTTCCAAAAATTCCTAGAGGTGAAATAGGTCAGCCAGCAGTTTTAAGAGAAATTCTAAAAGCGATAGTAAATAAGGTTCCTTATGGTACAAAAATGAAGTTTAAAGGTAGCACTAGTAAAGCTACATTAGAAGATTTATGTAGGTGGTTAAGACCTATAGGTTTGATATATCAGGAAAACAGTGTATGGAAAATTTCAGAGGAGAGTAAACGATATTTAGATTCTGAAGATGATTTATATTTAACAGCACTATTTTGTGCCAATGTTAGGTTTATTGGCGAACTCCTAATAACTATAAATACACCACTGACTATTATGGAAATTTTAAAGATAGCTAATGAGGAATATAAATTAAACTGGGATACTAAATCAGAAATAGGCAATAGATTAACTTGGTTTAGGCAATTAGACTTAGTAAGTTTTAATGATTTTGAAAATACGTATGTTTTAAATGAAAAAGGAAAGGAATTTATAAAAAATATTAATTATGTTCATCCAAATGAAATAGAAACAATTCGCGATTTAACAATTGAAGAGGTTGAAGTTCCAGTATCTTCTTGGGCAGAAGAGGTAATTCAAATGAGTCAAGAAGAACTACAGTCTCGAAAACCTTCTGTTGGTTACATTCCAGGAAATATGGCTGATATATATAATACTTTTGATGAGTACATTCAATTGATATATTCTGGTATTGATAAAGAAGCTTTTACTAACTACTCGTGGGAAACTTATAAAATATCTCCATCTTCAGCAAATTCTTTTGTTACGACTTTATCTAATATTGGTTTTTTAAAACGAAAGTCAAGAAGCATATATGAAGCTACATCTATATCAAAAAATTGGATATCTACCAAATCTGCTTTAGATTTAGTTTATTGTTTGCATTCAAAAGTATTGTTTATATTTGAAATCCTAAAAGAATTAGAAGAAAAAGCTTTATCTGTTAAGGAACTCGCTGTAATAGCTAAAGTATCTTACGGATTTGATAAAGAAAGAATAGATGAGATTAGGAAACGCTTAAATATTTTAAAAAGTGCTCTTCTTATTCAAGAAGAAGAGTCTGGCAAGTATAGTGTGACTCAAAGAGCAAAAAATATTTTAAAGAAAGTTAAATTACAAGAAAGAACTACATTAGTCAATAAAACAGATATTGAAGAGGATAACACTAAATATAGCTCTCTGGGAGTGGACAAGTATATAACCGAACTTCGCTTAGCATCAAAAGACTCTTCGAATCCCAATAGATTCGAAAAAGCGATTAAAGATGCTTTTTCGATATTAGGTTTCAATTCATCTTGGCTAGGAGGATCAGGAAATACAGATGTTTTAATACATTCTCCAAGCATACCTAAATTTTCATACACTGTAACTGTTGATGCAAAATCAACGCAATCAGGAGCAGTCAATGAGGGACAAATTAATTTTGATACTTTAAAAGAGCATAAAAAACTTCATTCAGCTGATTATATTGCAGTCATAGGATTCTCTTTTCAGGGTGAACGTCTAATTAAACGGGCTATAGAACATAAAGTAGCATTAATAGATGTTGATTCTCTCGAGAAAATAATAAAATTCCATTTTCAAACGCCATTACAAGCAGATGTATATAAAAAAATATTTATGCAAGTAGGAAAAATTGATATTAGTTGTTTAGAAGTCGATAGAAGAGAAATTGAGAGGTCAAGAAAGTTATTACAAGCAGTTATGGAATGTCTTGTTATAGAAAGTAATGATACTGTGACTGAAGGACTATTAGAAGAAAAAGATATATATAGAACTTTAAGAAGCGATGAAAGTTTTGATACGCCTCCTTCATTGAATGAAATTGCTGAAGTGCTGCAGTTTTTATCTTCATCACTAATGAAATGCGTTGGTCGTTCTAAAGAAAATTACTATGCTATAGGTACAGTATATGATGCTATGAACAAACTTGATTTTTATGCTAAAGCATGATTAGTAAACTAGAAAAAATTTGAAAATCTAAATAAGATGAACAACTCATACCGATTAAATTAATAAAAATCATAAAAAAGATTATCTTTCTTATGGAATTAATGTTGAAGATAATCTTTATTTTAAAAATAGATAGTCAACTTTATATTTTACTTAATATAAAAGGATAAAAACATAAGCGAAAGGGAGACATAATGATTATTCAGGCCATTGAAAAGGAAACACGTAGTCAGGTTAAAGCCTTTTTTACCAAGCACTGGGGCAGTTCACAAATGGTAACGTCGACAGGTGTTCATGATTGCAGTCTGTTAGACGGGTTTTATGCCATAAACGATGATCATGAAATCATTGGACTGATTACCTATCATATTACTTCGCAGACGTGCGAAATCATTTCACTGGATAGTCTTGAAGAAGGCAAAGGAATTGGTTCACGATTGATGCAAGTGGTAGAGGAAAAGGCAATACGGCAACAATGCGACTTGCTGACACTCGTTACAACGAATGATAATGAGCATGCGATACGTTTCTATCAACATCGGGGATATACAGTATCGCAAGTGATTCCGAATGCCGTGGACCTTGCACGCAAAATAAAACCGGAAATCCCGTTATACAATGAAAAGGGAGTTCCGATTAAAGACGAAATCGTCTTGATAAAACATTTATGAGTTACTTATTCGTTGTTGATGTTAGAACTTCTAAATAATCTTTCTCACTCTTGAATTGATCATTCACAATCAAATCCGGTGAAATCAAATAGGTTCCGGCATATTCACCGTGCGTAATTTTAAAGTACCATGCTTTAGGTGCGAGTAGACTTTTCGATTGATGAATCTGCTCTCGTGATAGTGGCGTCCAATCTGATTGATCTTGTGAATTAGCAAAAGAGACAAAAATCGATTGATCAGCTTGAATCAATAGTACAAGATCGCTGTCTTGTAAACGCGATGGATTGACGTGGGCGAGGATCGGGTCAACAGACTTAGCGATAAATCCGCCAATAGTATCGTGTGACTGCTGTTCCTCGATGAATTGTTGAATCATAGTTATCCTCCTGACTGGATCTATGGATTACTCCGACTTTTCTTTCGTGATGATACCGATACCGCAACCAAACAGCATGATGATGCCCGTAACGAGTAACGCAGGCACGTGACTTTCTAGTGCCATATAGAGACCTGCACCACTTAAAATGACGCCGGTTGGGATCAAAACGTTTCGCATAAAGTATTCCTCCCGAAAGGATAATGACGTTGTTTTCACTATACCGGATAGAACGTCAGATAAAACGCATACTTTAGTAAATAATGACAATCTGATTTTGAATATGCATAACGAAAACAGACGCCGCCCATTAACTTGGACAGCGTCTGTTTTTCGTTATGTTCGCTCTAGTACATTGACGAGCATCTGATGGATGACGTCATGATCCCGAACGTCATGGACACGATAACTGCCAGGTAACGTATAGACGTCTATTGCCCCGACATAAGCAATCTTTAGTTCCAACGTCCCGTTTTCCTGACAGGTCGTCCGGAGTTCGAGTTCACCGCTGATGACACCGACTTCTTGCGTCATGACACCATGTGTGGCGGTAAAGGTAGAGGTTTTCGTTTCCATCGAATCGACTCCTTTTTAGTATGTACATGTGTTCAACATCGTTTGTAAGGCTGTTTTTTCACTCGACTGTAAGCTGAGGTTCCAGCGGCTCTTCGTATTGATCCACATCTTCGAGTAAGCGCAGCTCGCACCTGCTCGTGTCGGCTTCCATGTCGACGGATCCTGATCCCCTTTTGAACGGTTCGAGCTTGCAGAGACAGCGATCAATTGAGGACCTGTTAAATCGTTTGCGAATGCTTGACGTGTCGTCGTCGTCCAGCTGCTTGCTCCTGAACGCCATGCTTCCGCAAGCGGTACGACGTGATCGATGTCGAGGTCAGATGGATTCGTGAATGTCAGTCCGTCATAGTAACTATACCAAGAACCGGATGTGACGGGGCACGATCCGACATATGAATCGGCGTCACGTTTTAAGACGACTTGTCGTGTATCACAGCCGCTTCCTTGACTGATCCAGTGCGGGAACAAATCACGTGAATAACCGGTCATGCTGCCTTCTGTTTTAACCGTTAAGGCATCGAGTTGAGACTGGGCCGTCGCTTTTGATGAGATGCCCGAAGGTAGTGCGGAAACGGATGTCGTATCGAATTGGAAAGCGGTCAGGCAGACGAGCGTAGTGATGACGATGGACTTGATGGCTTTGAACACGTGTCATTCCTCCTATGTATGAGACGAGATGATGTGAAGACACCCTTCACAATTTTTAGTATGGCATCACTTATTTAGGAGAAAATGAATATCGTGTAAATGTTATTAAAATTAAACTTTTGTCATTATATTGAAGGGTCTGATGTTAGGATTTAGGTGGAGAAGAAAGGAGACTACATCATGAACGAACGAATTAGAGGATGGTTGATTGTGTTCGGCGTATTTTTAGTCGTAAGTGGCACGTTGACGGAAGCGCAACGTTATTTCAACACAAAAGAACTAGATAATTGCATCGCGCAAGCTCGCGCCGCCCACCAAGAATATGAATATGAGATCGCTAATCCTGTCACACGCGCGTATTCATTCCGTGCGCATTGATTTTCTAAAAGATGTCGGGTCATCTCGCATATGGTACGCTTTTCAGGAAGCAGGATTTTAATGATTCGAGGAGCTGGTATGCATGAATAAAAAAGACATCGCCGACATCCGTCGTCATTTCAAGATGGATGCCGATTTACTAAAAATCCATGAAATCTACAACGTCTATATCCGAAAAGAGACGAGCGAAATCTATCATGAGGAAGCCCGACCGTTTCCGTTGCTTGATCCGGAGCAACAGGAACTGTTCCTTGCGAACTTCAAGAAAGTACTAGGTGGAAAACTCGACGTCAAGCTGTTCGAGGTCAAGTTCACGCATCCGGAAGAAGGGGAGACGGGTCATACGCAGCAGCTTCTTTATGAAGGACTGTATGCGGAAGAGCCGGAGGACTGGGTCGAACAGATGCAGACGATGGCGTTGAAGATGGTTCAGGACGTTCAGTACGAGAACGACCTTGTCGTCACGTTCATTCGCGGACAATACTATAAAACGACGAAGCGCCAAGCGGATGAGACAGAGATCGATCCGAATGACGACGTCTATACGACGCCGTTCATCCTCGGTAGCCTTAACTTAACGGAGTTACCGAAACAATCGCTCGTCTTTGATTTTGTCGAACGCGAATTCAAGTCGAACTTATTCATCAATCCGGTCATCAAACTGGCATCACCGATCGGTGGATTCCTCTTCCCGACCTTCACCGACAACGCAGCAGACGTCAATCATGTCTTGTATGCGGCGGGCAAGCCGAATAAACCGGATTTTGGCTTCCTTGAAAATGTCTTGAACGGTCAACCAATCGTCACGGCAGATGAGGATAAAGCGATCTTCGAGGAAATCGTCAAATCGGTCGTCGGTGAATCGATGGATACGAAGACGTTAGCCGGTGTCTATGAAAACATCAACCAGTTGATCGTCGTCGAAGAGGATCAGGGTGAGGAAGAAGTACCAATGCTCGACGTTCAGGAAGTCGAGCGTGTGCTCAAGGCAAGTGGTGTCGAAGATGTCAGCACGGAACAAGTCGAACGGGCGTTCAAGACGGTCGTTGACGACCCGACATACGAGATGAAAGCGAGTAACATCGTCCCGAACTATGAAGCGAAATCGATTAAAATCAATACGAAGGTCGCGAACATCGCAATTAGTCCGCAAGACTTGAAGTACGTCAAACAAGTCAACTATCAAGGGAAACGCTGCCTGTTGATCGAGGTCGAGGAAGACACGGTCATCGATGGCTTTACAATCGTTTCACAAGAACAATTACGATGAGGATCAGCGCAGGCGACTGCGCTGATTTTTTTAGGTGAAACATTTGCTTCGTCTGTCAAAGACAGGTATATTATGATGTAAGCGGTCTCTTTTTTAAAAAAGAGGCATTCGAAATTTTTTTAACTGTTATCGAAAGCGCTTTCGATAACGATTTGAATAAGAAAGGAAGCGATTCATTTGTCTACTGCCTCGATGCAAGATTTGCTACGAACGTTGCGAAATCGTTCATCGATTCATCAAGACGGACTCGAAATCGTCGATAAGCCGATTCCTGACGTCTCAGCTCCGGGAACACTCGATCCGCGTGTCCGTGAGGTCGTTCTCACGCAGCGTCCATCGGTCTCGATTCCAGAAGGGGCGTCGCCAGTTGAATTGGCGCGTGCTGGCATGGGGTGGAACAACGAAGACGTGACGACCCGACAGATTGCAACAGACGTCTTTGCGATTCCAAGACCCGATACCACGATCGAAGCACGGCTGTATCGTCCGGAAGCAGCGCGTCCGCTCCCGCTCGTCGTCTATTTCCATGGCGGTGGTTTTTTCGGTGGCACGCTCGAGACGGTCGAGAATCCATGTAAGGCATTAGCCGATAAAGCGAACGTCGCCGTCTTGTCGGTCGGCTACCGATTGGCACCCGAGCATCCGTTTCCAACAGGGCTTGAAGATTGTCATGCATCGATCGATTGGGCAGTTGAACACGCTGACCGACTTGGGATTGATCCAGGCGCAATCGCGGTTGCCGGTGATAGTGCCGGTGGGAACTTAGCGACGGTCTGTTGTTTGCTCGACCGCGAGCGTCCGACGCCGTATATCCGCTATCAAGTCTTGTATTATCCGGTCGTCAATGTCGGGGAACATCCGAATTCGGAATATGACTGGACGCTTGAAGCGTATGACCGACAAACGGAACCGCAGTTACTCGAACGAATCATTTTGTCGCTTCAAGATGAAGAAGGTGTCCTCGAGCAATGGTACGTTCAAGCAAGTGATTCGACGGATCAACGGATTTCACCGTTGTTCGCGACGCTCGACGATCTACCAGAGGCACTCGTCATTACGGGAGAGTTTGATTACTTACGTCTCGAAGGAGAAGCGTATGCGAAAAAGCTCGCGCGCGCCGGCGTCAAGACTCGTTATCTCCACTACCGCGGGATGGAACATGCCTTTCTTGATAAACTCGGTCTGTATCCGCAAGCCGAAGACAGCTTAGACGAAATCGCGAAGGACTTAAAACGACTCTTTTCTCAAACTAACTAATAAAGGTGGATGACGTATGACATACACACTCGATTGGCAAGCCTATACAAAACTCGCACGACAAACCGTCGCGGAAGGGGCGGTCCTCTTACAAAATGATGGTGTACTCCCGTTACAACCCGCATCGACGGTCGCTGTCTTCGGACGTAATCAGTTCAACTACTATAAAAGTGGAACAGGATCAGGCGGGATGGTCAACGTTACGAACGTCGTCAGTCCGCTCGATATGCTACGCGAAGACGTAACGTTGAACGCAGACGTCCTCAAGGCGTACGAGAACTGGATTGAAGACCATCCGTTTGACCAAGGGGAAGGCTGGGCAGCCGAGCCGTGGTCGCAAGAAGAGATGCCGCTTGACGCGACACTCGTTCAGCAAGCAGCACTTGACTCCGATGTTGCCTTGATCATGATTGGTCGTACGGCTGGGGAAGATCGCGACAATACAGCGGATCCAGGGAGTTATTTTTTAACGGAGACGGAACAGGAGATGCTCCGTCTCGTGACGACATCTTTCAAAAAAACCGTCGTCGTCTTGAACGTTGGGAACATCATCGATATGCGCTGGGTCGAAGAGACGACGCCAAGTGCTGTCCTCTACGCGTGGCAAGGAGGAATGGAAGGCGGAACTGGATTGAGTGATCTCTTGCTCGGCCGCGTCTCACCGTCCGGAAAATTACCGGATACGATCGTCCGTTCACTCGATGATTATCCATCGACACCACACTTCGGTCATGCCGATCGTGCGTTGTATCAAGAAGACATCTATGTCGGGTACCGTTATTTCGAGACGTTCGCACCGAAAGCAGTCTTGTATCCGTTCGGTTATGGGTTATCGTATACGTCGTTCGACCTTACGACAGACGTGACGACGTCAGATGATGCTTGGACGGTTACAGCGACGGTGACGAATACCGGTCAGACGAGCGGGAAGGAAGTCGTACAAGGTTATCTCGAGAAACCACAAGGACAACTCGGGAACCCGACGCGTCAACTCGTTACGTTCGGAAAGACAAAAGAACTCGCACCAGGCGAGCAAGAATCTCTCACACTCGTCGTACCGTTCGCCTCATTTGCGAGTTATGACGATAGTGGTGTCACCGGGCATAAATCGTCTTATGTCATCGAACCTGGCACGTATCAGCTCTATCTTGGAACGGACGTCCGGTCGGCGGTTCCAGTCGCAAGCCATTCCGTCGAGACGCTTGACGTCACGGACGTCTTAACGGAGAACATGGCACCGGTGACGGCGTTTGAACGTATCAAACCACAAGCGACCGAAACGGGATATACGGTGACGTATGAAGCGACACCACTACGGACGATCGATCCGGAACAACGTCGTCAACAGGAGCGTCCTGTTGAACGGACGCAGACGGAAGATGCCGGTTGGAAGTTACGCGACGTCAAAGAAGGACGGGTCACGCTCGAGACGTTTCTCGATCAATTGACGGATGCGGATCTCGCTGCGATCGTCCGGGGCGAAGGGATGAACTCACCTCGCGTCACACCAGGAACGGCGGGCGCCTTCGGTGGCGTGACGACAGAACTCGAAGCACTCGGCATTCCAGCAGGCTGTTGTGCAGATGGTCCATCTGGAATCCGGATGGACATCGGGACGAAAGCCTTCTCGTTACCGAACGGAACGTTGCTTGCCTCGACGTTTAACACAACATTGATTGCCGATCTATTTGAGATGACCGGTCTTGAGTTACGGAAGAACGAGATTGATACGTTGCTTGGACCCGGGATGAACCTTCACCGCCATCCACTCAATGGACGGAACTTCGAGTATTTCTCGGAAGATTCGTATCTGACTGGAAAAATGGCAGTGGCACAACTCGACGGCATGCACCGTGTTGGTGTGACGGGAACGTTGAAACACTTCAGTGCCAACAACCAAGAATTCCATCGGCATGATCTGGATTCGATCGTATCAGAACGGGCGTTACGTGAGTTGTACCTGAAAGGGTTTGAGATGGCCGTCAAAGACGGGAAAGCCTACTCGATCATGACGACGTATGGTGCCATCAATGGGATCTGGACTGCCGGCTTATATGATCAGAACACACGTATTTTGCGCAATGAGTGGGGCTTTGACGGAATCGTCATGACCGACTGGTGGGCGAAGATCAACGCCGAAGGAACGGAAGCAAACCGTCAGCAAACGGCGACGATGGTCCGTTCGCAAAACGATCTCTACATGGTCGTCGGCGAACCGGGAACGAATCCGTTCGAGGATGATACATTGACGGCTCTCGCTGACGGAACACTTCGACGTTCCGAGTTACTGCGGAGTGCCGCGAACATCTGTCAGTTCCTGTTACGCTCACCGGTCATGGACCGTGTGATGGGAACGGCGTCACCTGTCGAGGTCCTCGGGGCACCGGTCGAAGAAGAGACGCTCGAAGAGCAAGCGGTCTCGCACCAACGCCTCATCAGTGGAGATGCCTTCCCGTTAACGGACGTCACGACGACGACAGGAAGCAGTCATGTCTTCGCTGTCACGGCGGAAGAGACAGGGATGTATCAGGTCACGTTGACGGCACGTTCGAATGCTGGTGAACTGGCGCAGATGCCAGTGACATTGTTTGCGAACAACATGCCGGTCGCGACCTTCACCTTCAACGGAACGAACGGCGAGTGGGTCAGTCAGACGAAGGACGTCTTCGTCTTCAACCCACACAACTATCTGAAACTCTACTTTGCACTCGGTGGTCTCGAGTTAAAAGAGTTGACGTTTACGCTTGCGGAATCGTTTCATATGAAGAACGGCTGATTAGATTAGCCGGACGGAAAGGACGGATTGCGTGCAGTTTTCCATCATCAAAAAACGGGTCGAGCAACTGCTTGCCCCGTCGTTACAGGGACGGATTGCTTTTCATGCAGCCGTCTACCGGATTCAAGATAGTCCTAGTCGCGTCTGGGTGACGTTTGACGGTGAAGAGATTCTCGGAGCAGACGACTTTCGATTCGAACGGGAAGTGGAGCGGCGTTATGCGTTACAAGCTACACAGTTACCGGATAAACCAGAAGCATCCTTCCGAGAATTATGGCAGTCCGACTGGTTGAAACAGTCGCATGCGTTATCGGCGGAGATCGAACGACAGGTCAAACAGGACGGATACGTAGCGAACTACGAAATCCAACAGGACTTGTTGCAGTACCCGAACCTCGCGTTCGAACAAGCGCTTGTTCATCCACATCCTTTCATCCGTGGCATCGCACGGCTCGATCGGCGACTCGGCAAACGACGTTTCTTATCGCTGACGCATCAGTCTGACTTTGAACAATGGTGTGCAGATACGCGGCAAACCGTCGAACGCTGGTGACACGAAAAAGCACGCTTCCTCAAGTCGAGGAGGCGTGCTTTGTTCTAGGATCATGGTGTTTGTTTCGTGATCGCTAACGCAACTTCACGTACAGTGACGTCTTGCGGCATAGAGTAGATGAAGAAAACCGTATCCGCCACATGACGTGGATCAAGCGTGATACCACCAATCGTTGACTTCCAATCTTCAATTCCTGAGACAAGTGCTTCATTCGTGACATGGTGCAGTAATTCTGTTTCTGCATATCCAGGAGAGACGAGAGAAACCCGAACATTGTGTTCGGCGACTTCTTGGCGAATCGTTTCCGTTGCTCCATGGACACCAAACTTACTTGCAACGTAAGCAGCATGATTCACAAACGCTTTGAAGCCGGCAATGGAAGACATGTTGAGGATCGTCCCATGCTGACGATTTTTCATATCCTCAAGCACGATTTGCATCCCGTTCAACACACCTCGGACATTCGTGTCGAGCATCGTCTGCCATTCCTCAGGTTGTTGCGTCTCGATGTTACCGAGCAACATGACACCGGCATTATTGATGAGAAGATCGGTTTTTCCATAACGTTCTTCTGCTTCCCGAACAGCAGATTTAAAAGCAGTAAGATCTGTCACGTCGACTTGTTTAAGAAGGACATGCTCAAAATCGAGTGGAAGTTGCTCCATTTTCTCAAGACGTCTTCCAAGTAATAAGAGCGGAAACCCTTCCTTGTTAAAACGTTTGGCAATTTCAGCACCGAATCCCGAGCTTGCACCTGTAATGACGACTAATGGTTTATTCATGAGATAATCCCTTCTTTCTGTATGATTATCTCGACTTTATCGGTTAAACCTTAGTTTAAGTCAACCCCTTTGCTCATCAAGATGAGTCAGAGCATCGATGGACTGTCCTGCTGCCAAAAGACGCTCAAATTGTTCTTGAAGATCCGGTTGGAACAGAGTGGTGCCAGGTATGAAGTGAAGTGATTCGGTTCCAGCTTCGATGGCTGTTTTGTAGTACCACTTCTTGAAGCGAAGAAATGCTTGTTGCGCTTGTAATTCCTCGATTTTTGCTTGTAGATGTCGTTCTTCTTCATCCAAATAGTCGTATCTCTGACGAAGAGAGGCATCGCCTTGCATACATAATTCAATAAACGTCGCAATCGTTTTAATCGGCACACCGCTCCGTTTCAGACAATCGATTGTTTCAATATAATTGAAATCATTTTCCTTGAATTGCCGTCGCCCGTGCTCATCACGATCGACAAACGGAAGTAACCCTTTGCGATCATAAAACCGAATCGCGGAAGTTGAAATTCCCATCCGTTCTGCTACTTCACCAATGCGCATACTCATTCGTTAGTCCTCCTGTCCAAAAAAGAGAAGTCGTATTCGACTTCTCTTTTACGTATCATGAAATTGAAAACGAGTTGACCTCGTGAATCCCTTCTTCTTCAACGAAGGCGTCGAGTAAAGCACGCACTTCATCCGTTGAGTTCGTCTCCATCAATTTGACCCGCAGTTCACTCGCACCGCGGAATCCGCGGACGTAAATCTTGAAGAACCGGCGTAATGGCTTGAAGAGACGTGGCTCGAATTGAGCCGAGTAATGATCATGCAAATCAAGCTGCAGACGTAACAAATCGAGGAGTTCTTGGCTCGAATGTTCTTTTTTCTCGACTTCGAATGCAAACGGGTTGTGGAAGATCCCGCGACCGATCATGACACCGTCGACACCGTATTTCTCGACGAGTTCAAGCCCGTGTTGGCGATCGTTGATATCCCCGTTGATCGTCAGTAACGTCTGTGGTGCGATCTCATCGCGTAACTTCTTGATTTCCGGAATCAATTCGAAGTGCGCTGGAACGGCGCTCATCTCTTTACGTGTCCGGAGATGAATCGAGAGGTTCGCGATATCTTGCTCGAGGATGTGGCGCAACCAATCGTGCCACTCTTCGACCTTCGTATAGCCGAGACGCGTTTTGACGCTGACTGGGAGACCGCCCGCTTTTGCAGCTTGGATCAGTTCAGCCGCGACTTCCGGACGATTGATCAAGCCGGAGCCTTTACCGTTAACAGCAACGTTATGGACGGGACAGCCCATGTTGATGTCGATTCCGCTAAAGCCCATCTCTGCCATGCCGATGCTCATTTCGCGGAAATATTCCGGTTTGTCGCCCCAGATGTGAGCAACCATTGGTTGTTCATCCTCCGTGAACTCGAGACGTCCGCGGACGCTCTGTTTGCCTTTCGGATGACAGTAGCTTTCTGTATTCGTGAATTCCGTGAAGAAGACGTCCGGACGCGCCGCTTTTGCGACGACGTGGCGGAAGACGACATCGGTGACGTCTTCCATCGGTGCTAAGACGAAAAATGGTCGTGGTAGGTCCTGCCAAAAGTTCTTTTTCATAGTATATTAAACCCTTTCCTTAAGGTAATGCACATGTGTGGTTAAAGAATTTCATCAACTATACACTTTAAGCGCTCTGGCTAAAAAGTGCAAGTGAGTGCTATTCGTTACCGTGAGGAAAGAGAGCGATCCATCATATGCCGTGCCATCCAGTCCGGTCCCGGAATCAGATGTCCGGCTCCATCCTTATAGATAACGTGTTCGGGTCGAAGTTCCGTCGGCGAGACGAGTCCTGCTGCCGCCGTCAGGTTATAAAGACCTTCTCGTAACGAAATAATGTAGTTCGTCACGCGGAAACTTTTTTCGTCGACAATCAGCGCTTTTTGCAGCTTCGGGTCGGTCGTCGCGACACCGACCGGACAGTGATTCGTGTGACAGACTTGCGCTTGGATACAGCCGACATTAAACATCAGACCACGTGCGATATTGACGAAGTCGGCACCGAGGGCGAGAGCGATCGCAATCTTATCGGCACTGATCAGCTTACCGGATGCAAACACTTTGACCTTGTTGCGTAAACCAGCTTCCGTCAGGAGTTGGTGGACGAACGGTAAGGCGGAAAAGAGTGGTAGACCGGCAGCATCTGCGAGTTCTTGGAACGTCGCGCCTGTTCCTCCTTCACCTCCGTCGACCGTCATGAAGTCCGGATGACGTCCGGATTCTTTCATATAAGCAATCAACTGCCGCATGTCTTCAAGATTACCGACGACGACTTTGATTCCGACCGGTTTTCCGCCAATCTCACGTAGACGTTCGACCCAGTCGAGCATCGTCTCTGGTGTCGTGAATTCGTTGAAGCGGTTCGGACTATCGATGCCGACACCGACTTTGACCTTCCGGACAGCGGCAATCTCTTCTGTGACCTTTGATCCTTCGAGGTGACCACCGCGTGTCTTAGCCCCTTGGGCGAGCTTGAGTTCGAAGGCTTTGACTTGCGGTAACTCACTTTTTTTCTGGAACTCATCGAACGAAAAATCACCGTCTTCCGTTCGGACACCGAACAGACCGGGACCGATCTGACAGATGATGTCGACGTCACCTTTAAGATGAAAGTCAGACAGCCCGCCTTCCCCGGTATTCATCCAGCTCCCTTTAGCGCGACCGAGCCCAATCGAGAGCGCAGTGATCGCCCGGTCACCGAGTGCGCCAAAACTCATCGCCGATTGACCGATCAGTCCTTGGATTTGATAAGGGTGTCGACAGGTCGTCGCGCCAATGACCGGTGCATCCTCCATTTTCAAGAGATACGGTGAAATTTGCTTCTCAACGAGATGTTCCTTACGTGTAAATAGTTCGTCACGGTCGATTTGATAGATGTGCGTATCCACACGTTCGGATTGATCGATCCGTAATTCCTGACGATTCGTTGGAAAGAGGGCGTTTTGTACATAAAACCCAGCTTCTTCAAAATCACGTTCTGATCCAAAACCGAGAATCCGACTTTGATATTTGCCGGATAGGACGGCCGTCTTGTATTCATTACGGGAGAAGGGTTTCCCTTCGTTATTGTTGAGAAATAAGTATTGGCGGAGTTCCGGGCCCATGTTCTCGAGGATATAGCGCATCTTTCCAAGGACAGGGAAGTTTCGCAGGACCGCGTGTTCTTGCTGACGACGATCAGCGCGCCAGACGTGCCAAAAGAGAAGCGGTGGGACAAGGATGATCAACAGGGCGATGGCGAGTAAAATGAAGAGAACAATCGTATTGATAGACATCAAAATTCCTTCTTTCCCGTAGATTCGTGGTATGTAAGTTGATACCACTGAAAGTTCGGACACAAACGAGAATTTCCAGATATTGAATCTTTTCCGTCGATGATCGCGTAAATGAACTTATACATTAAAGGAGGAGACCGGTATGCATACACTCTATATGAAAGAAAAAGCGTTCAGTTTACGTGGACGATTCTCGATTCAAGACGAGGCAGGGCACGACGCCTATCACATCGAGGGTAGTTTTATGAAACTCCCGAAGTCATTCAGCGTGACGAACCGAGATGGAGAGGAAGTCGCGGAAATCACGAAGAAGACGTTCAGTTTCCGACCGGTCTTTTATGTCGAAGCAGCAGGACAATCGTTTGAAATCATTAAAGAGTTCACGTTCTTCAAGGACCGCTATACGATCAATTCGGATCAATTCGAAGTGACGGGCGACTGGTGGGATGTTGATTTTGAGGTCTTACAACAAGGGCAACGGATTGGTCGCGTGCAGAAGAAATGGATCTCTTGGACCGATCAGTACATCATTGAAGTTGAAGATGAAGCGATGGAAGAATTGTTGATCGCCCTCGTCGTCGCAATTGATTGCGTCAAGGCGGAGGAAAGTTCGAACTCTACATCTTTCATTGATTAAAAAGGAGCAGGATTTAGAATGGAACAGTGGGACGTATACACAGCAGATCGTAAGAAAACAGGACGGCTCTGGACACGGGGGACGCCACATACAGCCGGCGATTATCACATGACGATTCATGTCTGTGTCTTTAACGCGAAAGGAGAGATGCTCGTCCAACAGCGGCAACCGTTCAAATCTGGTTGGCCGAACATGTGGGATGTGACGGTCGGAGGCAGTGCAATCAGCGGGGATACGAGTCAGATGGCAGCGCAACGGGAACTGTCGGAAGAGCTTGGACTCGATATCGATTTCACAGGCATCCGTCCCCATCTGACGATTCCGTTTGAAATCGGTTTTGATGATTATTATCTCGTCGAGCAGGAAGTGGATTTGACGACGCTGACGTTGCAGGAAGAAGAAGTCCAGCGCGTCGCTTGGATGACAGAAGAAGCGATCGTCAACGGGATCGAAGAAGGATGGTTCATCGGGTACCATGAATCATTGATTCGACTGTTGTTTGCCCTTCGCCATAGTTACGGCGCGCATAACGAAGCATAAAAATAAGCCCTTCCGGTGATTCGGAAGGGCTTATTGCTTGATTAAGCGGATTTTCGTAATGAATCCGTCCGTTTTGGTTTTGTTTCTGGTAAGAAGAACGTGAAGAACAGATACACGGAACAGCACAGGAAGAAGACGATCATCGAGACCGTATATCCCGCATGTCCGAGTGCGTAACTCCAAATGATCGTAAAGATCGTCTGTGTCGCATAAGCGATCGCCCAGAAGAGACCGAATAAGACGGTGATCTTTTGCGGTGTCATGCCTTTTCGTTCGTGTGCCAAGTTCATGAAGATCGGGTACTGGATGTACATCGCAAATCCGGAAACGAACGCAAAGACATACGAAACGAGTGGCGAGATGTTTCCGAACAAGACCGTGACAAGGAAACTCGCGATCATGACCGTCCCGCTGATCAACAGAATCGGTTTACGAGGTGTTCCCTTGTTACCGATCCGCAGACCGACGAACGTACCGACGATTCCGGCACCTGAGACCAACAGGTTGACGAGCGAACCGTTCAACTGTGTATACGTATCGAACACAGGTTTCAAGCCGACGAGCGATAAGATATAGAGCGTCAAGAAACCGCCGAAGGCAACCGCATATTTCCAGAGGAACGGATCGCGGACAGCATCTCCGTAACCGTAAGGCGTTTCGTCCGCGTCCGTAGCATCGTTCAACTCGAACGATTCACTACCGATCCACCATGCGAAGAAGAGAATCGCTGTCAGACTCGCGAAGATCGTTAACGTCAGTTTCCAGTCACTGACGAATTGATCAGCGAACAAGGTGAACAAGAGTGACACGACGAATGCACCGACGTTATAGGAGACAGTATTGAAAGCGTTGATGCGTAATTTTTCAGCCGGGTCCTGGACGTAACGTGTCACGACCGGGTTCATGTAGACGATGACCATTGAACCACCGAGTCCCATGACCATGCGAGCGACCGTATACGCCCAGTAGTTCGGCAGGTAGATGGCAACGATCGACATCATCAGGAAGAATAGTGCGAGTAACGGAGCTTTTTTCGGACCGAGCTTCATCAAGATGAGCGCAGCGAGAATGTTGGCGAAGACACGTGCCGTCGTGATCGAATAGTTGACGAGTTGTGAGATGAGAGGGTCAACGGTCTGATTGCCGAAGAAATGCGCCGTGATTTGTGGCGTCAACGATGAACCCGCGACCCAGTTCATGGCGAAGGTCGCATAGGCGAACCAGAGGACGATCATCATGAAATAGCCTTTTTTTGTGGTAGACATAAAAATCCCTTCTTTTCTGAAGTTCCGCTTCATACATGAATCGAAAACTACTTAACTTTGTTATCAATTCGTTTAATATAAAGCCGTTCCGAAGGGAAGTAAAATAGATAGTTCTTATGAAATCTATAAGCAAATTGAATGAGTAGAGTTCATTATTATTCTTCAAATGAATAATAAAAGGAAATTAAATGGTTATAATTGTAATAAAAGGAGGTATTCATTTGAAACCTAATATTTTTGATTATGCCACAAGTGAGCTATCACAAGATGCTTTTCTATGTTGGTTATTGAAGTGGGCGGAAGAAGGAGCACGAAGTCACGATCCGCAACTCCATACGATTGCGAATGTATTTGTTAAAGAAGTTTTTGATCTTCATAACTGTCAGTTAAACGAATCGATTCAAAGTGTGTGTATTAAAAGACAGTTCAATAGCCTAGATATATTAGCGATTATCAATGAGAAATATGCCATTATGATTGAGGATAAAGTATTTACGAGTCATCATTCAAATCAATTAAATCGATATTTGCAAATGGTCGAAAATCACTCTAAAACCAAGCATTTAAAACCGTTACCGATTTATTACAAAATCGTAGAACAAGGTGACTACTCCGACGTGATAGGAGCAGGATATAAAATATTTACGCGAACGAAGATGATCGAAGTACTGAGCGGCCTTCATACTTCGACGACCAATGATATTTTGAACGATTATCTTAAGTATCTCAAGCAGATCGACACCTCGATCGAATCTTATAAATCACTACCAATCACCGAATGGAATTTTTTCTCTTGGCAAGGATTCTATAGAGACCTGCAAAAAGAATTGAAGAACGGAAAATGGGAACGCGTTGCAAATGCACGTGGAGGATTTTGGGCATTCTGGTGGAAAGGAAACGATAGTCAACCGCACTATTGGCAGTTAGAAGAATCAGTGTTAAAAGCAAAGGTAGAAGCTGCTGATAGTCAAGATAAAAGAGAGTATCGGGATCAGTGCATGCAAGCATTATTGGAGTATTCTCAAAAAAATGAGTTGAATTTAAGTCGACCAAAAAGTGTTCGTAGCGGAAAAACGATGACGATTGCACAACGTCTTAATTACATACAAGTCTTTGATGATCAAACAATTAATTTTGAACAAACCGTATTAGAGTTGAAGCGTTGTACAAATTTTAGTCAGGCTCCGTTAGTGTAGATCGATTGGTTGAAAAGATATTACATCATCTACCTGTGTCACCTTAAAAATATCCGGATTCTTCAGCTGTAAACTTTCTTCGAATCCGAACGTAGAGTCAATCGAATGCAGATATAAAGATAACAGATTCCCGTGCGTCACGAGAATGGCTCCGTCATGCTGTTGCAACGCTTCTTCAACGACACGCGTGATGCGCTTAGTTGCTATCCGGCTAGATTCACCACCAGGACACGTATAGTCTGGATCGATGAACGTTCGACGAAGATGATCCTGCCAATCGTCAAGTGGAACGGCACTTAACCGTCGTTCTTTTAAGTCCTCTTCTTGTGCAACGGGTAGTTTCAGAGCAGTCGCAAGTGGTTGAATCGAGCCGAGCGCTCGGCGATACGGACTCGAAATAAGATGTGTGATCGGAAGCTCAAATAACTGCGTACACAGTCGTTGCGCCTGTTCTTTTCCGCGAGGTGTTAACGGGGCATCGGGTGCTTGACCAGTCGTTTCACAGTGGCGAATCAAGTAAATCGTCGACATGAATGTTTCATCCTTTCGTGATCAAGTGGTGCTGTATGATTTCTGGAAAAGATGGTAAAGTCCTTTTCATAGATTGAAAAATCATTTTGAAAAAGGCGTTGACAAACGCTGTCGAGATTACTAGAATTAGAAACAATTCATCGATGCAGCGACGCATCGGATAATCAAATAAAGAGAAAGCTATGATTGTCATGGGTCACACTATGGCAGGAGCAGCTTCTGGAGAGACCGTGTCGACACGGCGCCGAAGGGTTCACAATCTCAGGCAAACGGACAGAAGAGTAATCACATGCAGCGACGGGCATTCATAGAATGTCGTAGTGGCGTGTATGGATTATTCCTTTGATTTTGTTGAGATTGGACATTCGTCCAGTCTCTTTTTTTCTTTTTCAGGACCGACAGAACGGTCTGAAGCGTAGAGAAACCATCACAAGGAGGAGTTCAGGTTTGGAACAGCAAGGATTAAAGCGGGATTTATCGAATCGTCATGTACAGTTGATTGCTATTGGTGGAACGATCGGAACGGGTTTGTTTTTAGGATCAGGTAAAGCGATCCAACTCGCCGGCCCATCGATCATTTTTGCCTACTTACTCGTCGGGATCGCGATCTTCTTCGTCATGCGTGCACTTGGGGAATTGTTATTGTCAAAAGCAGGTTATCAGTCACTCACGGATATCGCAGAAGATTATCTCGGACCACGTGCCGCATTCGTGACCGGTTGGACGTACTGGTTCTGTTGGATTATGACAGCGATGGCGGACATCATTGCCGTCGGTGTGTACGTCAAGTATTGGTTTGATATCCCGCAATGGATTCCAGCCGTTCTTGCTCTCTTGATTTTACTTGGTTTTAACTTATTAACGGTTAAATTGTTCGGTGAACTCGAATTTTGGTTCGCCTTGATCAAGGTCGTGACGATCCTTGCCTTGATTGGTGTCGGGATCGTCCTGCTCGCGATCGGTTTTAAAACAGACGCTGGTCCCGTGACAGTGTCGAACCTCTGGTCACATGACGGATGGATGCCAAACGGAATTACTGGATTCCTGCTATCGTTCCAAATGGTCGTCTTTGCCTATGTCGGCGTTGAGCTCGTTGGGGTATCAGCAGCGGAGACAGCGGATCCGAAGAAGAACATCCCGTCCGCGATTAATAAGATTCCACTTCGGATCTTATTCTTCTATGTCGGTGCCTTACTCGTCCTCTTGATGATCAACCCATGGACAGGATTAAGTGCGACAGAAAGTCCGTTCGTCAAGACATTCAGTCTGATCGGGATTCCACTCGCAGCAGGAATCATCAACTTCGTCGTACTGACATCTGCTGCTTCTGCATGTAACAGCGGAATGTTCTCGACGAGCCGGATTCTGTATAACCTGGGAAATCAACAGCAAGCGTCGAACAAGTTCTCGAAGTTGAACAAAAATCACGTTCCAGCAAACGCCTTGTTTGTCTCGACGATTGTCGTCTCAGTCGGTGCCTTGCTCAGTAAACTGTTACCAGGACAAGCATTCAGTATCGTCACGACGATCAGTGCGATCTGCTTCATCTGGGTCTGGGGTGTCATCCTCGTCTGTCATCTCCGGTACAAGAAACAAAATCCGGAATTACATGCGGCGTCGACATTCAAAGCACCATTGACACCACTCGTCAATTACCTTGTGCTCGGATTGTTTGCAGTCATTCTCATCGTCATGCTGTTTGCTGACGATACACGTCCAGCCTTATTGCTGACACCGGTCTGGTTCCTCGGACTATTCGGACTGTATCATCTCCGGAAAAAGAAACAACAAGCAGCTAATCAAAAAAGTGCGTAAGCCAAAACAAGCCGGTCGGATCTAATCCGACCGGCTTGTTTCATGGTGTATCGAAAGCACCATCCTGTAGTTGTTCCCGAAGTGCTTTAGCTTTCTTTCGAATATCGCGTTTGCTGTCCGCATCGCGCTTTCCCCATTGCCGATACATCATCGACATCCGCTGATTATCAGCGAAGCGTTTTTCATGCCGGTCGATGAAATCCCAGTACAAGGCGTTAAACGGACAAGCATCCTCTCCGAGCATGTCCTTTTGATGGAACGGACATCCCTTGCAATAATCACTCATCTTATTAATGTAGTTCGCCGAAGCGATGTACGGTTTGGTCGATAACGTCCCTCCGTCGGCATGAAGCGCCATCCCAAGGACGTTCGGTAAGACGACCCAGTCGTAGGCATCGATGTACATCTCGTTGAACCAATCTGCCGTCTGTTGCGGCGAGATCGCAAACAGATTAGCGAAGTTCCCGAGCACCATCAAGCGCTGGATATGGTGATTATGGGCATGCTCGACGACAGGACGTAACGATTCAGCGACACAGTTCATGTTCGTCTTCCCGGTCCAGAAAAAGTCCGGTAGATCCGCTTCATGCCGTAGCGCATTGACGGAAGCATAGTCTGGCATCTCGGCTAGGTAGACGGCACGCATGTACTCGCGCCAGCCGAGGATTTGTCGAATAAAACCTTCGACCGCATTGAGCGGAGCATCTTGATCTTCGAGGGCGGCTTCAACTTGACGAATGACCTCTTCCGGTGTCAGCAAGCCGAGATTGATTGCTGCTGATAAGAGCGAATGCGATAACGTATCTTCACCGGTCAGCATGGCGTCTTGATACGTTCCGAACGTCTCAAGTCGTTCTTCGATGAAACGATGAAGAGCCCGCGTCGCTTCCTTGCGCGTGACCGGCCAATGGAAGGAATCAAGTGCTCCCGGATGATCAGAGAAATCACGCTCAACCTTGTCGATGACGTCCTTTGTGATGCGATCGGGACGAAACTGAATTGGATCCGGAAACGTCGTCCCGGACTTCGCCGGTTTCCGGTTCTCGGCGTCAAACGACCACTTTCCACCAATCGGTTTGGAGCCGTTCATGAGAACGTTTCGTTCCTTGCGCAGTTTGCGATAAAAACGGTCCATCTTGTAGGGCTTGTCGCCGATTGCTTCGACCGCTTCTTCCTGTGTCAGTAAAAATAACGGTACGTCGGAACAGACCTCGACCTTGATTTTCTTCGGTAAAGCGTCTTGCCACTTGTGCATCGCCTTTCGCATCGGTTCGTCCGTGATCGCCGTATAGAATACATGATCCGGATCATGATCTTTCCGGTGCGCCTTGAATGCCTGATCAAACGAATCGGCTTCCCGGTAATCGACGGTGAAGCCTTTTTCGCGCAGTTCTTCCGCAAAATGTCGCATCGCTGAGAAGACGAGGACAAGTTTTTGTTTATGGTACGTCTTCCACTTGGAGCGTGAGGTCGCTTCGACCATCAGGATGACGTCGTCTTGTTTGTTTGCTTCCTTCAATAAAGGGAGATCGTGATTCAATTGATTGCCGAATATCCAGCGTGTCGCCATGAGTGTTCCTCCTTTTACTTTCGTTATATGATTACCGTTTTTCGTCAAAGTCATGCCTGATTGTATGCCGGCTGACGAAAATCTTCTTACCGGAATCGTCGCTTTTACACATTTCTGAATGTAAAAGAAGTTCCTTTCTGTGCAAGCTATGATAGGGTTATAATGGAAAGGTAAGTTGTCGTCATGAGGGGGAAGTTTTTCATGACAGGTAGTCCATAATATCAACGGGGATAGGAAGGATATCATGAGCAGTATGCCTAAAAAAACAGACGTTATTTTAATTGGTGCCGGAGTCATGAGCGCGACGTTAGGGGTCTTATTAAAAGAACTCGCGCCTGAGATCAACATCAAGGTATTCGAGAAACTCGCGAGTGCCGGGGAAGAGAGCTCGAACGAGTGGAACAATGCAGGAACAGGTCACGCCGCACTATGCGAACTGAACTATACGACGGAAAATGCCGATGGTTCGATCGATATCAGTAAAGCGGTCAAAGTAAACGAACAGTTCCAACTGTCACGTCAATTCTGGTCGCATCTCGTCAAGGAAGGTGTCTTGCCGAATCCGAAAGAATTCATCATGCCGATTCCACATATGAGTATGGTCGAAGGAACAGAAAACGTCGAATTCCTGAAAAAACGATTGGAAGCGCTATCAGCGAATCCGTTGTTTGCAGGAATGGAATATTCAGAAGATCCAGCGAAATTAGCCGAGTGGATTCCACTCATCATGAACGGTCGGACGTCACCAGAGCCGATCGCTGCGACAAAAATCGATTCAGGAACGGACGTCAACTTTGGTGCGTTGACACGAATCCTGTTTGAATATCTCGCCCAGCACGATGTAGCGATCAACTATCAGCATGGTGTCGAGGATTTGAAGCGTGTTGACGGGGGTTGGGAAGTCAAAGTGAAGAATGAGCGCGATCACCGGATCGAGCATCATACGGCGCAGTTCGTCTTCATCGGAGGTGGCGGCGGTAGTCTACCGTTGCTCCAAAAAACAGGCATCGAGGAATCGAAGCAGATTGGTGGTTTCCCGGTCAGTGGTTTATTCCTCGTCTGTAAAAATCCTGAAATCATCGAACAGCACCATGCGAAAGTCTACGGAAAAGCGAAAGTCGGAGCACCGCCGATGTCAGTACCACACTTGGATACACGATACATCGATGGGAAGAAATCACTTCTCTTCGGACCGTTTGCTGGCTTCTCACCGAAGTTCCTTAAGACAGGATCAAATCTTGATTTGATCGCGTCCGTCAAACCGAACAACGTCTTGACGATGCTTGCTGCGGGAGCTAAAGAGATGGGATTGACGAAGTATCTGATCGAACAAGTCCTCTTGTCGACGGAACAACGGATGAACGAATTACGAGAGTTCATCCCGAATGCGAAGACAGAAGACTGGGATGTCGTCGTCGCTGGTCAACGTGTCCAAGTCATCAAGGATACACCACAAGGAAAAGGGACACTCCAGTTCGGAACAGAGGTCGTTAGTGCAGCCGACGGATCTGTCGCTGCCTTACTCGGAGCATCTCCAGGTGCTTCAACAGCGGTACCGGTCATGCTCGAAGTACTCGCGAAATGTTTCCCGTCCGAATTACCGGTGTGGGAAGCAAAAATCAAGGAGATGATTCCGTCTTACGGGATCTCACTCGTTGAACATCCGGAGCTGTTCGAACAGATCCATGCCGAAACAGCAAAAACGCTTGAGCTTGAACAAGGTCAACCGATTCGCTAAACGAAAACCGTCCGACTCCAGGAGGAGCCGGACGGCTTTTTGATTTAGCGGAAGTTACGGAAGAAACGTGTTTTCTTCAGTGCAATCCCGACTGGAATCGCAACGAGGATGCCGATGACGTTTTGTGTGATGTTTCCTGGAATTGAAGTGGCTGGTGCGACCCAGTTACTGAACATAATCCCTTCATGCACGAAGTAGACGAGTAGCATGACAGGAACGGAAGCAATCATCCCGATCAAGTTGAACGTGACATTCGTTCCGTTACGACCACCTGACCACGCGATGTAACCAACGATCAATCCTTGAAGTCCACGTGCGATGATCGTACCAGGTGCCCAAATCGCATAGCCCGTTAGAAGATCGAATAACCCCATTCCAACAGCACCGGCAATCAATGCTGTCCGTGGACCGAATAAAATCGCGATGAGAAAGAGCATCGCTGTTCCCATATGAATGAGACCACCGTTTAGTGCGATTGGTAATTGAATCTTGATTAACAATGTTGCGATAAGAACAAGTGCGATCGACATCGCAGTGACGACAAGCTGGCGGGTACGAGTTCTAGAATACGGTGCTGCTTTTTGCATGTGGCTAACCTTCTTTATGATAGATTTTAAGATAGCTTTAATCTATCAGATGCCTGGACTAGTCAAAAGTGTCAACTTTGAATTATTTATAGGGGTCAGTTTTGAATACAAATCTTTATCTATTCTTAATTCCAGAAACGTACGATCTATTGATACAGTCCTGAATGAAAAAATCCATAAAACGGTTGTCGTTTTCGAATCTATTCCTCGTTATTTTCGTACAATGAACAGCGAAAGGGAGGGGAAGTCAGTGAAATATCAGATCGCGACAGCTGTTTTTTTATTCGCTTCATTGTCACCAGTCACATCGGAGGCAAAGAATCAGACGACACAACACGAACATTATTACGCAGCATATGAAAAAATCGTGCAAGAATTGAATCGGACACATGAAAATGCGGACATCACGTTGCTTGCAGCAAATCAATTCGCAGACGAGGACTGGGTTTCGCCGGAACGTTTTCAGGAACGAGTAGTCAAACGGTTAAAGCCGTTGCATGTTCAACTGAGTATTTATGGAGATGGTCAACGAGCACTTGAACGAACACAAGGTGGAAAAGAAGTTCGGATCACGGGAAATTTCGAAACGGAACTTTTGGAGCGAAGTGAGCGACAATGGTTCTCTGATGTCTTTTCGATGACGTCTCAGGGTATCAATGATGGCATTTGGACACAGAAAGGATTCGATGGTACCCGAATCGATGCAGGACAAACGATGGTCGTAACGGTCAGTGGTACATACGCGAAGCAAGGCATCTTAACAAAGCACCACATCACAAAAGAGTTTCATTGTTCATCCGTTGGTGAAATCTACTATTGAAATAGAAAAAGAGCGAAACTCGTTTGAGTTTCGCTCTTTTCGTTTAATTCCGGATCAAGTGATCGAAAGCACCGAGTGCAGCTGTTGCACCAGATCCCATCGAGATGATGATCTGTTTATACGCGCTATCCGTGCAGTCTCCTGCTGCGAAAACGCCTGGTACGTTCGTTGCGCCGTGGCGATCGACTTGGACTTCACCGAACTTGTTACGGTTCACTGTTTCACCGAGCCAGTCCGTGTTCGGTACGAGACCGATCTGGACGAAGACACCTTCGAGCTCAACGTGACGCTCGACGTTCGTTTCGCGCTCGATGTACGTGATACCGTTCACTTTGTCCGTTCCTGTGATTTCCTTCGTCTGTGCGTTGACGACGACCGTGACGTTCGGAAGAGAAGCGAGGCGTTCTTGAAGAACAGCATCCGCTTTTAGTTCCGGTGCGAATTCAAGGACCGTGACATGCTTGACGATTCCCGCGAGATCGATGGCTGCTTCGATCCCTGAGTTTCCGCCACCGATGACTGCGACACGTTTTCCTTCGAACAACGGACCATCACAGTGTGGGCAGTAGGCAACGCCTTTGTTCTTGAATTCGAGTTCGCCTGGGACACCAACGTTACGCCAGCGTGCACCTGTTGAAAGGATCAAACTCTTCGTTTTCAAGACAGCACCATTCTCAAGCTCGAGCTCGAGGAGGTCCTTCTTCTCAAGACGAGTTGCCCGTTGCAGGTTCATGACATCGATGCCATACTCCTTGACGTGCTCCTCAAGACTTGCGACAAGTTTTGGTCCTTCCGTGTACTTCATGCTGATGAAGTTTTCGATGCTCATCGTATCCATGACTTGTCCACCGAAGCGCTCTGCGACGATACCTGTCCGGATGCCTTTACGGGCTGCATAGATGGCAGCACTCGATCCAGCTGGACCACCACCGACGACGAGGACATCGTATGGATCTTTATCAGCGAAATCAGAAGCATCGGCACCTGTACCAAGCTTCGCCAAGATTTCTTCGAGTGACATCCGTCCGTTACCGAATGCTTCGCCATTGACGAAGACCGTCGGAACAGCCATGATCTCTTTTTGTTCGACTTCTTCCTTAAATGCCGCGCCATCAATCATCGTGTGACTGATGTTCGGGTTGAGGACGCTCATGACGTTCAATGCTTGTACGACATCCGGGCAGTTGTGGCAGCTCAAGCTGATGTACGACTCGAAGTGGTACGTTTCTTGAATGCCTTGAATCTGCTTGATGACGTCCGCATCGACCTTCGGTGCTCGACCGCTGACTTGTAGCAGAGCGAGAACGAGGGACGTGAACTCATGACCGAGTGGAATTCCCGCGAACGTGATGCCGCTTGTCTCACCGACACGGTTGACTGTGAAACTTGGTGTCCGGGGAAGGCTTGCCTGCTCGACGGAGATGCGTGGTGTCATGCTTGCGATCTCTTCGACGAGTGCGCTCATCTCAAGCGAGACGGCGTCTGTCCCAGCGCTAACCGCTAGGACGAGATCGCCTTCGAGAAGCTCGAGGTATTGCGCGAGTTGTGCTTTAATGTCTGGTGCTAAAGCCATCGCGAATCCGCTCCTTAAATTTTTCCGACGAGGTCAAGGCTTGGTGTGAGTGTTGCAGAGCCTTCTTCCCATTTCGCTGGGCAGACTTCGCCTGGATTGTTACGTACGTATTGTGCTGCTTTGATTTTGTTGACGAGCGTGCTTGCATCGCGACCGATACCGCCTGCATTGATTTCAACCGTTTGGATGACGCCGTCTGGGTCGATGATGAACGTACCGCGGTCAGCAAGACCATCTTGTTCGTTCAAGACTTCGAAGTTACGTGAGATGACGTGTGATGGGTCACCGATCATAACGTACTCGATTTTACCGATTGTTTCTGATGTTTCGTGCCATGCTTTATGTGTGAAATGCGTATCTGTTGAGACAGAGTAAACTTCAACGTCAAGCGCTTTGAGTGTTTCGTATTGGTTTTGGAGATCTTCGAGTTCTGTCGGGCAAACGAATGTAAAGTCTGCAGGGTAGAAACATACGACACTCCATTTACCGCGAAGGTTAGCATCCGTTAGGTCAACGAATTCTCCGTTGT
Source organism: Exiguobacterium acetylicum (assembly GCF_019890935.1). Lineage (NCBI taxonomy): Bacteria > Bacillati > Bacillota > Bacilli > Caryophanales > Exiguobacterium > Exiguobacterium acetylicum. The sequence goes on along the minus strand of NZ_CP082333.1, from coordinate 3,155,872 downwards.
GGAATGCTGATGCACTGAATGGTTTTACTTCACTTCCGATTAAAGACATGATAAAAATCCTCCTCAAGGGTTCTATTTTTAGAATCTGTTCTAGTGCATACAAACAATCTGTATTTATCACACTAGAATAATTCTAATCTAATACTAATTTCATATAGACCAACACTTTTGTCAAGGTATAATCGGTAATTTCTTATTTCAGGAAAGATTGTGTGAACAAAAAAAGAAATCCCGACTCCTAAATGAAACAGGAGTCGGGAGCTGTATTCTTTATTGCCAGTCCGTGTGGAAGATCCCTTCGCGGTCTGTCCGAGCATACGTATGAGCACCAAAATAATCGCGTTGTGCTTGCAACATGTTGGCATTCGAATTCGCTGTCCGGTAGCTATCGTAATACGTCAGTGACGTCGATAGAGATGGGAGTGCAAAACCAGATAACGCACCCTCGGCAACGACGTGACGTAACGATTCTTGATACGCCTGTACTTTCTCAGCGAAGAACGGGGCGAGCATCAAGTTCGAGAGGTTCGCATCATTTTTGAACGCTTCACTGATGACGTTCAAGAAGTCGGCCCGGATGATACATCCACCACGGAAGATCAAGGCGATCTCCTCAAGGCGTAAGTTCCAGTCATACAACTCAGACGACGTTCGGTACTGGGTGAAACCTTGCGCGTATGCAGCGACTTTCCCCATATAAAGCGCTTGACGAATTCGTTCGACCCACGCGTCTCGCTCAAGCGTCGACAAGTCTTCGGGTCCCTTTAAGACAGCAGACGCTGCGACGCGTTCTTCTTTAATAGCTGAAAGGTAACGCGCGAACAGAGCTTCTGTAATGATCGAAGAGGCGATCCCATTATCAATGGCTTGCAGGCTCGTCCATTTTCCAGTTCCTTTTTGACCGGCTTGATCGAGAATGACATCAATCAACGGTTGCCCTGTCTCGTCATCGGTTTTTCGGAGAATGTCCGCTGTGATCTCAATCAGGTAACTTTTCAGTTCACCCGCGTTCCACTCAGCGAAGATGTCCGCGACTTCCGTGACGTCGAGTCCGAGACGGAAACGGAGGAAGCTATACGCTTCAGCAATCAGTTGCATGTCTGCATACTCGATTCCGTTATGGACCATCTTGACGAAGTGACCAGCGCCCTTCGGACCAATATAAACACAACATGGATCTCCTTCGACGTGAGCGGCGATCTTCGTCAAGATCGGTGCGACATGTTCGTAAGCTTCTTTCGATCCACCCGGCATGATCGCAGGACCGGTCCGCGCACCGACTTCACCACCCGATACACCAACGCCGATGTATTCGATCCCGTGGCGTTGTAACTCGTCGAAACGACGCTCTGTATCGAGGAAGTGAGAGTTCCCACCATCCATGATGATATCACCTGTTTCGAGATGTGGAAGTAACGATTCGATGACCGAATCAATTGCGCTACCAGCCGTGACCATCATGAAGATTTTACGTGGGCGAGCGAGTGATTGAACGAATGCTTCAATGTCATAGTACGGATGAAGAGGTAGTCCCTCATCATGTGCGACGAGATCGTCCGTTAAATCACGTGTGTAGTTATAGATGGCGACTTCTTCTTGATGACTCGCCATATTCAGTGCCAGGTTGCGTCCCATGACGCCAAGCCCGATGACTCCGATAGAATGTTGCATAAGTAGAACGACTCCTTTTCTTAGACGACGAGGCTGAGGAGAAGAACGAACCCAAGTCCACAAACGGAAATGATCGTCTCAAGCACAGTCCATGTCGCAAACGTTTCTTTTAATGATAATCCGAAATACTCTTTAAACATCCAGAAGCCTGCATCATTGACGTGTGAAGCGATCAGACTACCTGCACCAGTCGCGAGAACGACGAGCGCTAAGTTGACGTCGGATTGCTCCAGTAACGGAATGACGAGACCTGCCGTTGATAAAGCAGCGACTGTCGCGGAACCGAGTGAGATTCGGAGAATCGCAGCGATCAACCAAGCGAGCAGAATCGGAGATAACGCTGATCCTTCAAATAATTGTGCAACGAACGTCCCAACACCACCGTCAATCAAGACTTGTTTGAAGGCACCGCCACCGCCGATGATCAATAGCATCATCCCGATTTGGGCGATCGCCGTCGTACAAGATTCCATGACCGTTTGCATTGGAATCTTACGCGCGATCCCCATCGTGTAGACCGCGACGAGTAATGAAATCAACATCGCCGTCGAGGCGTTTCCGATGAACTCGATTGCCGAGATGACACTGTTTTCACCCCAGCCGAGTGTTTCTTGTAAGAGCGTGAAGATTGTTGCGATCGACATCAAGAGGACCGGTAGCATCGCCGTGAAGACACTGATGCCGAAGCCTGGTGTCTCGTCTAAATCAAATTCTTTTTGTTCCCCGAGTGACGCGATATTTCCTGTCCGTGTAAACGATTCAGGAACGAGTCGTTTCGCGATTTTCGTAAAGATAGGACCGGCGATGATGACGGTCGGAACAGCAACGATGAAACCATACAATAAGACTTCCCCGATATTGGCTTTATATTCCCCAGCGATGACGGTCGGACCCGGGTGAGGTGGTAAGAAGCCGTGCGTGACAGACAGGGCAGCGACCATCGGGATCCCGAGATATAGAATCGAGACGCGGAGCTGACGTGAAATCGCAAAGACGATCGGAATCAACAGGACGAGTCCGACTTCGAAGAAGAGGGCGATCCCGATGATGAATGAAGCGACGACAACCGCCCACTGGATGTTCTTTTCCCCGAATCGGGCGACAAGCGTCATGGCGATTCGCTGCGCCCCCCCGGCGTCAGCAATCAGCTTTCCAAGCATGGCACCAAGACCAAAGATCAGTGCCAAGTGACCAAGCGTTCCGCCGATACCGGCTTCGATCGTCTTGACGATCTGATCGAGCGGCATGCCGAGCAGTAGTGCAACGCCAAAGGAAACGATGATGAGTGAGACGAACGTATTTAATTTCAACCCCATGATGAGAACGAGCAACGCGACGATCCCAATTCCTACGATGACTAAAGGCATGATGACTTCCCCCAAAAGATTAAGTTAGTTTTCTTCTTGAATCAAGCTCCGTTGATACGTAGCGATTCGTTTATGATCCTCAGACAATGTCCGCGCCAAACTAATGAAAATTGGTAAGAGCTGACGATATTCATGCATCGCTTCTTCATTTGGTACATGGCGATGCGTTTCCCCGATCATCTCAGAGACGACTTCGAACGAATCGACTTCCCCCGTCGCATACAGTCCGAGAATACAAGCACCGAGACATGAACTTTCAAAGCTTTCTGGAATGACGACTTCTGATTCAAAGATGTCCGCCATCATTTGGCGCCAGACTTCGGACCGGGCAAAGCCACCCGTCGCCTGAATCCGTGTCACGGGACCGTCCATACACTCGATTAGGGCGAGGAAGACGGTATACAGATTGTAGATGACGCCTTCTAGTGCCGCCCGGATCATATGCTCTTTTTTGTGCGAAAGTGTCAAACCGAAGAACGAACCGCTGACATCCGGATTCCAGAGCGGCGCTCGTTCACCGGACAAGTAAGGATGGAACAATAGCCCGTCGGATCCAGGACGGACGCGTTCGGCAATCTTCGTCAAAACAGCGTACGGATCGATGCCAAGGCGTTTTGCTGTCTCGACTTCTGCTGACGCGAGTTCGTCTCGGATCCACCGTAAGACCATTCCGCCATTATTGACGGGCCCACCGATGACCCACTGGTCCTCGGTCAGCGCGTAACAGAACGTCCGTCCCTTTTCATCGGTCTGCGGACGATCAATGATTGTTCGGATGGCACCGCTCGTTCCGATCGTGATCGCAATTTCCCCTTTGCGAATCGCGTTGACACCTAAGTTAGAAAGGACACCGTCACTGGCACCGACTAGGAACGGCGTATCGACGGAGAGTCCCATTTGTCGTGCGTAATCAGCATTCAGTCCGGTACATGTCGTCGTCGTCGGTACGGGTTCCGATAAGTAGCTTGCATCGATCCCTGCGACGTGTAACGCGCCCGTATCCCAGCCTAATTCATGAATGTTGAAGAGACCGGTCGCTGAAGCGAGAGAGTGGTCGATGACATATCTGCCGAACAATCTTTGGAACACGAATTCCTTGATCCCGACATATTTTTTCGTTTGAGCATGGAGCTCCGGACGATCTTCGACGAGCCAACTGATTTTGCTGAGCGGTGACATCGGATGAATCGGTGTTCCGGTCCGGTGATAGATCGATAGACCGTACTGTTCCTTGATCTTGTTCGACCATGCTTCACTCCGACTGTCTGCCCACGTGATGCAGGCAGTCAATGGTTGATGCTGTGCGTCCATCGCGATCAAGCTGTGCATAGCACTACTGAACGCGACGAACTTTGGTGGCATGCTCGGATGACGTTTCGTGATCAAACGGATTGATTCGAGCACAGCATCGAAAATTTCTTCCGGATCCTGCTCCGCCGTCGAGCGATTCGGTGTATGGAGCGGGTAACCGACGTTCGTTTGTCCGATGACCTCTCCTTTTGTCGTAAATAAGACCGCTTTCGTACTCGTCGTTCCGATATCGACGCCTAACATGTATTCAGTCATGTGAATCGACTCCTTTCGACATCATTTGTTGCGTTTTCCAGAGATCTTCGACTTCCTGGACGTCATCAAAGTTCTGATGTAAGGAAGCAACCATCCGTTCACGGTCGCCTGTCTCGATCGCTTCGATGTACAAGGCGTGGTTCGCGAGGATGCGTTCGAAGTCTTCGATGTCTTCCTCGAATCGTACCCGCATCGATAGGAGGATGAAACTTTCCATGACCGGTTTGAGATTTTGCCAAATCATGCTGACATATCCATGATCAATCGAGCGGATGATTGTTTCATGAAACAGTACATCCTGGAAGGAGAATTCATCGGCATCCTTGTATTTGATGGCAACCTTCATCATTTCGAGAATTTTGCTGAGTTCCCGGACGAGTTCTGTCCGTTCGATTTTGACGAGTCGTTCGAAGACAAACGTTTCGATGAGTAGCCGGACATCATAGATTTCCTGAATGTCGCGCTCAGACAAACCGACGACGACTGCTCCCATCCGCTCGAGACGAATCAATTGTTCGGATGCAAGGACCTTTAATGCATCACGGACAGGCGAGCGACTGACTGAAAAATCAGAGGCTAATTTGTTCTCAGATAAGATGGTACCGCTTTCAATCCTTCCTGAAATGATGCGCATCCGTAGCTCGTGTGCAACACGATCTCCGGCGGAAGCTTTTGATAACCACTTCAAGGGGTATAACATTTCTGACATGGAATCACCTGATTTCTAAAGTGAGTATACTTGTATACAAGTTAGTATATACGTTTTTTTCTAAAATGCAAACGCTTAACTTAAAACGGATCGATCCACGCAGAAATCAGGAAATCGGTTCCAAATATGTTAGGGTGAAGGAGTAAGCAACGCACAGAACGGGTAAGGAGGAGGTAGTACATATGAACATGTTAGTTGTAGGTGCAGGGGCAGTTGGAGGATATTTCGGAGGTCGTCTTGCTGAGCAAGGAGAGCAGGTGACATTCCTCGTCCGTCCGAAGCGATATGAACAACTACAAAAAACAGGACTGCACATCACTAGTCCTCATGGCGATATGACGATTACGCCTCAGTTGATAACACGAGACATGCGACCGGATCGTGCATTTGATGTCATCTTGCTTTCGACGAAAGCCTATCACTTAGATGACGTCCTACAAGATCTTGCGCCATTTGTTTCGAACGAGACGTACATCATTCCTTTATTGAACGGCATGCAGCATATTCGACGGTTAACAGAAGTCTTCGGAGAAGATCGAGTACTAGGAGGTCTTTGCTTCATTGAGTCGACGCTTGATGCAGAAGGGCGCATTGTACAGACAAGTCCGTCGCATCGGCTGTTGTTTGGTTCACGAACCGGTAAACCAACAGCGCGTCTAGAGAAAATCGCAGCGTGTTTTGCGAAAGCGAAGGCACCAATGAAGTACTCGATGCATATCATGGATGACATGTGGCAAAAGTATCTCTTCATTTCGACATTTGCGGGCGTGACGACGCTATTTCGCTCGGCAATCGGTCCGATTCGAGAAGAAGCTGTCGGACATCAAATGATTTTAGACGTCATGGGGGAAGCGAAACAGGCGATGGAAGAACAAGGGGCAGTCTTTAATGACGATGTAGAAGCGGTCTTGCTGAAGCAGATGCATGCAATGGAAGACACGATGAAATCGTCGATGTTACGCGACATGGAAAAGGGACAGCCCGTCGAAGTGGAACATTTTTTCAGTGCATTATTGAAGCCTGCTAAGACTGATCAGATGCATGCCTTGAAATTAGTCGAAGCGAATCTACGCATGTATCTCGAAACGATTAAATAGTCACATTTTTCTATTTTAGAAAAATGATGGAGTGGTGCAAATGTTTCGTTTTGATGACGAAAGACCTGTTTCCCTTAGGAATCGTTGACTTCCGAAATAAAGTTCATCTATTCTTAATGAGATTGAAAAAAACTGATAATATATTTTTCCGTATTTTTTCTTGCAAGGACGAATGAAGCAGACGAGAGGGGAAGTTTATCCATTATGAAACGTATTATTATTCGTGCAGGTATGACACCATTCGAACAGTTCGATGCTCCTTATTTGATGAAACATAATTCCATTGGAGGAAACGTTGGAAATCTTATCTATCAATACAGTATCTTTCGGACGTTGATGACAGAAGGTACGACAATTACACCTGACTATTACTATTACGACGAAGAACGGGCAGACGAAATCAATGCCAACTTTGACCTTTATGTCATTCCGTTAGCGGACGCATTCCGAAAAGAATTCGTACCGACGTTACGGAAATATACACGTCTCATCAAAAAATTAAAAATTCCAGTCGTCGTCATCGGTGTAGGGTTACGTGCACCGTTTGAACCAGACTTAGATGGTGGATTCCCATTCGATGAAGATGTCAAAGCGTTCGTCAGTGCCGTTCTCGAGCGCTCGAGCATGCTGGGTCTTCGCGGGGAGATCACGTCGAAATACTTAACACGTCTTGGTTTCCGCGAAGGGATCGATCATCGCGTCATCGGATGTCCTTCGATGTACGCGTTCGGTCGCGACTTGCACATCCGTGAAACGAACATCACACCTGAGTCGATGATTACGGTCAACTCGTCACGTTTAGCTCCACAAAACGTCCTCGATTTCATTACACGTGGGATGGAAGAGTATCCAAATCATTACTTCATTCCCCAGTGGATGAAGGAACTGAAGTTGACGTATACAGGGACGCACCCGATCGCAGATCTTTCAGTGACGAACTATCCGGTGAAAATGTCGGATCCTGCTTACATGAATGATCGGGTTCGTTTCTTCTTGAACGCACAGACATGGTTCGATTTCATCGGACAAGCAGACCTTAGTTTTGGTGCACGCTTGCACGGAAATATCACAGCAACGCTTGCAGGTACGCCGAGTATCCTCATTCCAAAAGATGCACGGATGCGCGAATTGACGGATTACCATCAGTTGACGCACATTTGGGCGAACGACATCACAGCGGATACACAATTATCCGACGTCGTAGCAAGCGCTGACTTCCAAAGTCCGGCACGTGTTCAAGCGCGTAACTTCGACAACTTCGTTGACTTCTTGAACGTGAACAATCTTGAGCATATCTACCAAGAGACGAACTATCCTGAGAATGTACCGTTTGACCGTCAAATGGCGCAAACCGAGTTGCTCCCACCAGTCCAACCGATCTCTGGCGTAAGTCTTGAGGAAGCAGTCGCTCGTTTTGAACGGTTCTTCCCGGAACAAGAGAAGAAGATTGCGGATGCGCAAAAACAAACAAAAGCACAATTAGCTGAAAAAGATAAGAAAATCAAAGCATTGCAGAAACAAACAGGAACGGCTCAAAAGGATCAAGAGATTGCGGCACTCAAAGCGCAATTGGCTGCCCAAACGAAGAAAATGAAGCACCAGCAAGGAACATTGAACCGGAAAGCGGTTCGTGCAGCCTTGAAAACAGCGGATTTATTCGCTAAAAAGTAACCCTTTAAACATTCCGGATCGATACGATGCGGAATGTTTTTTCGATAGAAGTATTCTGAATTGTGTTGACAATTTGAAAAAGACTTGATAGGGTTATGAACAATTACATACTTATCCAGAGAGGTGGAGGGACTGGCCCTATGAAACCTCAGCAACAGGTCGAAAGATACTGTGCTAATTCCTGCGGGTGCTGCACCCGATCGATAAGATTTCCGAATTGTCGACCGACGCATCCGTGAGGATGCGTTTTTTGTTTGAAGTAGGTGGAATGAGGAGGAAATGGATTCATGAAAACGAGCGGAGCATTTCGACGCAAGATGGAATCACGTCATCTGATCATGCTGTCGTTAGGTGGTGTCATTGGAACCGGATTATTTTTAAGTACAGGTTATACGTTGGAACAAGCAGGACGCGTCGGAACGATTTTATCGTATTTGATTGGGGCCGTCGTCGTTTACTTAGTCATGTTAAGTCTCGGTGAACTCGCCGTGCACATGCCGGAAACCGGATCATTCCACAAGTACGCAACGAAGTACATTGGACCCGGCACCGGTTATACAGTAGCCTGGCTCTACTGGCTGACGTGGACGGTCGCCCTTGGTTCAGAATTCACGGCAGCAGGCATTTTGATGCAACGTTGGTTCCCGTCGATTCCTGTATGGGTGTTCAGCGCATTGTTCGCTGCGATGATCCTCGGTATCAACGTCTTGAAGGTTCGCGTGTTCGCTGAAGTCGAGTTTTGGTTTTCCGCCATTAAGGTCGTGACGATCATTGCTTTCATTTTACTCGGTGCGGGAACGATCGTCGGCTTCATTCCACTGCAAGATGGTAGCCCGGCTCCATTCTTTTCTTCGTTAACCGAAGGCGGGTTGTTTCCAAATGGCGCTTTCGTCATCTTCATGACGATGCTTGCCGTGAACTTTGCTTACTCGGGAACGGAACTAATCGGTGTCGCAGCGGGTGAAGCAGTCGATCCGAAACGGACGATTCCGCTTGCAATCCGGACGACGATTTTGCGACTCGTCCTCTTTTTCGTCGGTACGATCATCGTGTTAGCCGTCTTATTACCAATGGATGGGAAAGGTGTACTCGAAAGTCCGTTCGTCGCCGTGTTTGAACGAATCGGAATTCCCTACGCGGCAGACGTGATGAACTTCGTCATTTTGACAGCGATCTTGTCGGCAGCGAACTCTGGACTTTACGCTGCCTCTCGGATGCTCTGGTCGCTTGCGAACGAACGCATGATTCCACGCTTCTTCGCCCAGGTGACACCAAGTGGGGTTCCACTTCGAGCGGTATTGTTCAGCATGCTTGGCGGAGGACTTGCCTTGCTGTCTAGCATCTATGCAGCAGGAAGTGTCTATATCGCGCTCGTCTCGATTTCCGGTCTCGCTGTCGTCGTTGTTTGGATGAGTATCAGTGTTGCCCAGTATCGTTTCCGGAAACAATTCCTCCGTGAAGGGCATACGGTCGACGAATTGGTCTATCGCACACCACTCTTTCCATTCGTACCGATCGCCGCTTTCGTCGTTTGTTTGATTTCTCTGATTGGTATCGGATTTGATCCGACACAACGAATCGCCTTGTACTGTGGTATTCCATTCATCGTAATCTGTTATATCGTTCATGCGTTCACGAATTCTTCTCAGAAACGGAGTGTTGAAGATGTCCCGAATCAAAAATCCAGTTGATCAACGATTACAGGAAGTTCCCTTTCTTATTTTAGATGGTGCCCTTGCAACCGAACTTGAACAGAAGGGATTCGACCTGAACGACCCACTTTGGTCAGCACGTCTCTTAATCGAAGCACCGGAACAGATCGAAAACGTCCATCGTGACTACTTTGAAGTAGGTGCCGATGTTGCGATCACTTCAAGCTATCAAGCAAGTATCGAAGGATTCAAGCAACGTCATATCACAACAGAGGAAGCACAGGCGCTGATTCGACAAACGGTCACCTTGGCGCAAAAAGCACGCACGCTTAGCGGGAAGAGTGACGCATTGATCGCGGGATCAGTGGGTCCTTATGGTGCCTACTTAGCAGATGGTTCTGAGTATCGCGGTCATTATGGGGTGTCAGCAGATGTGCTAGAAGCCTTCCACAGACCACGGATCGAAGCATTGATTGAAGCGGGGGCTGATCTGCTGGCATTTGAGACGATTCCGTCGCTCGAGGAAGCTGTCGTGTTGTTCCGGATTCTCGAAGCGTATCCGGAAGTGTCCGCTTGGCTGACGTTCTCGCTTCAAGATGCGACACACATTAGTGAAGGAACGGCACTTGCGACGTGTATCGAGACAATTGGACAACATCCACAGCTCGCAGCAATCGGTGCAAATTGTTTTCCGGCATCTTACGCGACCGATTTCATCCGTCACCTTAAGGCGTTGACGGATGTGCCAATCATCGTCTATCCGAACTCTGGTGAGGTTTATGATCCGGTCGCAAAAACGTGGTCAGGTACGAATCAGTGTACATCGTTCCAAACCGTCGCGAAGACATGGTATGAGGCAGGGGCACGATTGATCGGCGGTTGTTGCCGAACGTCACCTGAACACATCGCACAAATTCGTTCGGTTTGTCAGGTTGCTCATACATCATGAAGAATGACGAAAAAACGGACGCGAAATCGATTGATTTTGCGTCCGTTCCTTTAAATGGTGTGATTTTGTTAACGCTCGCGCAAGGCACGGTTGAATTGTTGCAATAGACGTCCAAAATCTTCGGCATCGTCCGATGGCCAATCCGTCAGGAGACGTTCGATGCTCGCGAGACGTGCTGTCCGGTAAATCGTGAGCTCTTCTTGTCCTTTATCCGTAATATGATAGAAGAAGGCACGACCATCTGTCGGATCTTTTACTTTTTCCACAAGTTGCTTTTGATCGAGCGCTGCAGCTTGGCGACTGACGGTCGAGACATCAAGCTGGAGTTCACGGGCAAGTGTTTTGACACCGACCTTGCCGGAATCCGCTAATTGTCGTAGTAAGAGGTAGGAAGCACGATCTAAATTACGATTGTCTGCCGTCGCTGTCGTCAAGCGCCGGATCAGGATCGCTAACTCCAATTCAATGGTTTCGAGTGCTTGTTGAGACATCGGGTATCTCCCCTTTCAAAAAAGTCTCTCTGTCCCTCATGATTACCCAATGTGGATAAGCTGTCAATGCGAAAAGCAGGAGGCTTGACAGAGTTGTAGTTGTATTATACAATCATTTTTGTTCTTTTAATTGTATCATACAACTTTTTTCATATGAGAAACGAACGACAAAGGAGAATTCAGATGAAAGCTTATGAGTCGATGAAACAAGAGGTCATCACGGTAAACGATACAGATCTGATTCGGACGGTCATCGAACGATTCATTCAATCTGGTATTAGCGGCGTTCCTGTCATCAATGCCGAGCAGGAGGTCGTCGGGTATATCAGTGATGGAGATATCATGCGCGCGATCGGAAAACACAAGGACATCATCGTCGATACATTCTTATATGTAGATGTCATCAAAGGAGACGAAGAAGATTATGAAGATCGGATTCGTCATATCTTGAATCGACCTGTCATGGAACTGGCACGCCGGAAAGTCGTAACTGCGGACGCTGACACAGAAATGGAAGAGATTGCAGCAACGCTCGGCGCAAAACGGATCAAAAAGCTTCCGATTCTGAAAGCAGGACGGCTTGTTGGGATCATTAGTCGAGGCGACGTCATCCGCCAATCGTTTAAACAGTTCATGTAACATATCCAATAGAAAGAAGGGACACTATGGCACTTGCTGAAAAAACAACGACGCTTGAGCCGGAAACGGTATTAGCAGAAAGCAAACATGGATTATTTCATCAACCAGTTGCTGTATGGGCAGTCTTTTTCGCCAGTATCACAGCATTCATGGGAATGGGGCTCGTCAATCCCGTTTTACCGACGATTGCCGAGAATTTAGAAGCGTCAAAAAGTGAAGTAACGCTCTTATTTACAAGTTATAACGCCGTCATGGCATTCGCGATGTTGATTACAGGCGCGATCTCATCACGGATTGGTCAAAAAGGAACATTGATGCTCGGAATCGCCGTCATCGCAACCGTTGCTGGTTTTGCTTCACAAGCAGACAGCATCTGGACGCTCGTCGCGTTACGCGGTGGTTGGGGGCTTGGGAACGCCTTATTCGTCGCAACTGCACTCGCTGCGATTGTTTCCTTATCGTCAGGCGGAACAGCCAAAGCGATCATTTTGTATGAAGCAGCCGTTGGTCTTGGGATTTCGATTGGACCATTGTTAGGCGGAACGCTCGGTTCAATCACATGGCGCGCCCCGTTCATGGGTGTTGCGACAATCATGGTTATCGCGTTCCTCGTTTTGCTCTTCTTGATGCCAAAACCAGCAGCATCTGCTGCACCGAAACAGAAGTTATCGTTAAAAGCACCGTTCCAAGCGATGAAGCATCGTTCACTCTTGACGCTCGGGATCGTTGCAGCACTTTATAACGTTGGGTTCTTTACGATCATGGCCTATGCGCCATTCGTCATGAAACTACCAGCGCAAGGACTCGGATTCGTCTTCCTCGGTTGGGGAATGTTGCTTGCGATCACATCGGTCTTAACGGCTCCGAAACTGAAACAATGGTTCGGGACAATCAAAGCGATGGTCATGATGTTGATCACATTCGCAATCTTGCTTCTATTAATGGGGATCTTCACGGAAACACCTGCCGTCGTCATCGTCTGTGTCATCTTAGCGGGAGCCGTGCTTGGGAATAACAACACGCTGATCACGACCGCTGTCATGGACGCAGCACCTGTCGAACGTTCGACAGCATCTGCGGCATACAGTTTCCTACGTTTTCTCGGGGCAGCCATCGCGCCATTCATGGCCGGGAAATTGGCTGAAATCTTCAACGCAAACTTACCATTTTATGTCGGAAGTGGCTTTGTCCTCTTATCCGTCATCATCATCGGGGTCAATCTCAAACACATTCGCCATATCGATCGGACAGAAGGCGGACATTAATTTCAAAAAACAGCCGAAGCGAATCCGCTTCGGCTGTTTTTGATTGAAATCAAGACGGGTACATGTCTTTTAACGTGCGGATCGAGTGCTCAATCATTTCCCGAAGGACGTTTAAATCGATGTCAGTCAGTCGTTTTACGTAGAGGCAGGACTTACCGCGTCGATACGTACCGAGAGTGGCAAGCAGTCGTTCCGATACATCGTCTTCACCAAGCGCGAGGTAAAGGACGAGGTTCGTCTTGCGCGGAGAAAAACCGACATAAAAGCTGTCGCCCTCGCGACCGGAGGCATAGCGATAATGATAGGCACCAAAACCAATCAAGGAAGATCCCCAAATGACGGCTTCGTATCCCGTGACATCTTCGAAGAACTGACGTAACGTGATACCATCTGCTTGACGTAGTGGCGGTTCGACTTGTGCCAAAAAAGCATCAACGGACTGTTCGGTAGGACCTGTTTTTGGCGTATCAGACATAAGCAGACTCCTTTCGGATGAAGAAGATATCGGTTACTTTCGAGAAAGACTAGTAAATATCCTGTAACTCAGAGGTGGAAATCGAATGAAGCATCGCATCGTGTTTCGAGGAGAAGAAAGCAGTCTATCGTGGGACATCTTACACGTATATCCTAAACAAGAGGAACTAACGATTCAGATGACGGGACAAGATAGTGCACACGAGTTTTCAGTTACATTTAATCAATATGATGCGTTCATCCGTAACTTTGCTCGCGTCCATGAGTCGTTACACGGTGAAGTCGTATTCGAACAGGGCGTGATACGTCTCCGTTTACGATATGACCGGCTTGGTCGTGTCTTCATCAGTTGGTCTGACGGACAAACAAGTCAAGAATTTCGTAGTGATCAAAGTTATTTAAGTGAGGCGTTGGCACAGCTTGGTGTGTACTAAACTAAACACAGTAAAAGTAGAAGGGACGACTCTGGGTATTGCACCCAAAAGTCGTCCCTTTTTTATTTAAAGCGATGGAAGTGATTAATGTAATGGTGTGTTGATCAAGTTAAAGCAAAACGCAATCGTTTGTTCATATTCGGATAACGGAATCGACTCATCGACTTGATGCGCGAGACGGAAATCATGGAAAGAAGCAATCGCGATCGGGAATGCTTTTTTTGCTTGGCTGAACATTGCACCATCTGTTCCGCCTGGGATGGCGATTTTTCGTGGTGTCACGCCACTGACCTGCTCCATCGTATCTGCGACCTGTTGCAAGAAAGGCGCTTGTTCATCGGTTTCACAGGAAGGAATATCCTTGATGACGGTTACGCTCATATCAAAGTCAGGATCTTCTGCAACAAGTCGACGCTCGATATCCGTAAAGGCAGCAAGAACGTCCGCTCGACCGAATCCAGGAATCGTCCGGATGTCCATATAAAACGAAGCCTGACTCGGAACGACGTTTGGTCCTTCACCTCCTGAAATCGAGGTAATCGACGCAACGACCGGGCCGAGTGCCGAGTGATGATTCGCCGTGATCGAAAAACGCTCCGACTTCACTTCCTGGATGACGCGATATACGTCATCAATTGCATTACGTCCAAGTTGCGGGGCAGAGCTGTGTGCACTTTTCCCACGGCATGTTACTTCTATCCCGACAACCCCTTTTTGTGCATAACCGATCATCCCACTCGTCGGTTCTGTGATCAGTAGAGCATCTAAATCATCCGCATGCCCTTGTTCGGTCAAATGACGAGCTCCTGTCATGCCATTCTCTTCATCGGATGTAATCAGAAGTTTGACGGTATTCGGACGGTTTTGACGTTCCTTGTATTGAATGAGCGCTTGCACTATCGCCATGACACCTGATTTCATATCTGAAGCCCCACGACCATAAATGCGTCCGTCTTCGATTTCACCACCGTATGGATCTTTCGTCCAGCCGTCTCCTTGGACCGGAACCGTATCGAGATGACCAGATAATCCGAGTACAGCAGGACGTGAAAACTCCTCGCTCGCAGGAACGGTCGCGACGAGACAGATTCGTTTTGGTGAAACTTCAATCCATTCTGTCGAGATGTGATGATCGACCAGTACATTGTACACATAACGTGCGACGGCTTCCTCTCCGTCCGTCGGGTTGACGCTTGGAATTTGAAGACACCGTTGTAAGTAAGTAATTGCTGTTTGCATAAGTATTTCCCCCTTTACTTATCCTGTACCCTGATAAAAATACTTCAGGGAGGTAAACGAATTCGGAAAATAATTTACGGGGCTGAACGTCTTGAGATAAAAGAAAACGGTGTAACCAGAAGGTTACACCGTACCTTACTCATTCACTTTTTTCTGCTTCGTCTTTCCACTTCGAATCGATCAACATCTCCCCCGGCCATGTATAAGCCATGATGCCGCCGTCTGCTGTGATATCCTCACCTGTAACATATGAACTGTCGTCAGAAGCAAGGAAGAGGGCGACCGTTGCCATCTCGCGTGGTTTACCGAGTCGTCCGAGTGGTGTGATCCAAGCGTTCGCATCGCGGAACTGTTTACCTTGCTCTTTTTCTTTTTCACCGACAAGTGTATCGATGAGTGGTGTTTCGATTGTTCCTGGTGATAACGAATTGACACGAATACCATGACGCGCATAATCGATTGCCATCGCGCGCGTGAAGTTCGCAATCCCGCCTTTTGCTGCGTTATAACCGGACCGGTTCAAGTCAGCTGCGCGACCAGACATCGATGACGTATTGATGATTGAACCACCGTTATCAAGCATGAGTGGAATCAAGAATTTACTGACGAGGAATGTACCGCGCAAGTCGACAGCGATAATCCGGTCGAAGAGATCGATTGGATACTCGTGGACTTTTCCGCCTTGTTCATCGATTCCGGCATTGTTGAAGAGGACGTCGACCGTACCGTATGTCTCTTTGACGTGCTTCGCAAGTTGCTCGACACTCTCGACGTCTGAGACGTCGACATGGACAGCTTCCGCTTTCCCGCCTTGTTGTGTAATCTGTTCTACTGTTTGTTGTGCTTTTTCAAGTGAGACATCGGCACAGACAACCGTTGCTCCCTGTTCTGCGAAGACAAGCGCGGTCGCTTGTCCAATTCCTGTTGCTGAGCCGGTAATGACAGCTACTTTTTGATCGAGTCTACCCATTGTTAAATCCCTCCTAAGTCGTATCGTTCACCTTATGAAACATTCCCGGAGAAATGGAGATTAAACCCATTGATGCGTCTAGTGATCGAAGATAGGGGGTACATCTACAACAGCACAATCGCTATATAGAGGGAGATGAGAACGCTGACATCCGATCAATGGCAACTTGCTAAAAACTTATTACACGAAGCCGTCCAGTACCAAATGACACTCGAGAAGAGTGCATTCGCAAGTGAATTGATCGACCAAACGACACCGGTCCTCTGGTTTGGTGATGCGACACGTAGCAGTTGGGTGACGATCGCGACGAACCCATCCCGATCGCAGTTTTTAGACCGAACAGGTGCATTACGATTTGACGAGCATGGTCCGCTTTTCATACGTCCGAAGTCGATGGCATGGGAGGATTATCTGCAGGAGAAAACGCTGACGGATTCGATTCAGCGATTTAACGATTATTTCAAACAACCGAACGTTTACCGGACTTGGTTCGGTCGACCAGGTGGGGGGAAGCTCGAAGGATTCTTGAACGGACTCGGTGCGTCGTTTTACGAAAAGACGTTTGATCCAGTCATTCATTTGGATTTTTTCCCGTTTCCGACACACCACTACATGGGAGCAATCAAAGAACGCAGCGTGTTGGAAGATAGTCCGTTCGGTCAGACATTTTTGTTACGCCTGCTTGAACTGTTTTCGATAAAAGGAATCATCCTGCTCGGTAAGGAACACACGGAACGATTTGCGAAGCTCGAACCAGACAACGATTGGACGACCTATCGACCAACGGATTATCCGGACGCGATTTTTCAAGTCGGCTTCTCGTCACGATTTCAGGTACCCGTCGTCGGACTCCACTTCAAACCGAGTGAGCAGTTCATCGGTCTCGGTAATCGAAAGGATGAAAACGGCGTCAGCCATGGCACCTACGGGTCAGCAGAACACTTACGTCAAATCGGAATAATTGTCCTTGAAAAAGTCACGACATACAGTAAAAAAGGAGATTGACAGATATTTCGAACTCCCTAATAATAGGAGATGAATTAGCACTCTATATGATTGAGTGCTAAAAAAGGGGAGGCAGAATGAGCATGGAAACGAAACAATTTAAGGCGGAATCAAAACGATTGCTGGAGATGATGATTCATTCCATCTATACGCATAAGGAGATTTTCCTGCGCGAATTGATCTCGAATGCAAGTGACGCCATGGATAAAATGTACTACAAAGCATTGACGGACGAGACGATTTCGTTCGAAAAGGAACACTACAAAATTACGATCGAACCAAATAAAGAAGCGCGTCAACTGATCATTCGTGATACGGGAATCGGAATGACGAAGGAAGAACTAGAAGAGAATCTCGGTACGATCGCGAAGAGTGGATCGCTTGCCTTCAAGGCAGAAAATGAAGCACAAGATGGTCATGATATCATTGGTCAATTCGGTGTCGGATTCTATTCCGCCTTCATGGTCGCAGACGTCGTCACTGTCGTTACGAAACCGTTCGGCAGTGCAGTCGCTTATAAATGGGAATCGCGTGGTGTCGAAGGTTATACGATCGAGGAAGTCGACAAGGAAACCGTCGGAACGGAGATTACACTCCACATCAAGGCGAACGAGGAAGAAGAATCGTATGACGAATACCTCGAGACGTATCGCTTGCGCAGCATCATCAAAAAATATTCGGATTTCATTCGTTATCCGATCGAGATGAAGGAACTCGAACGTCAGCCGATCGAAGGCAGTGACGAGGCGGAAGAGGTCGAAGTCGTCAAGACGATCAACAGCATGGTGCCGATCTGGCGGAAGAACAAACGGGAATTGACAGACGAGGACTATACGAACTTCTACCAAGAGAAGCGGTATGGTTTCGACACACCAGCGAAACACATTCATATCAGTGTCGACGGCGCTGTTCGTTATCAATCGATCTTATTCATTCCAGAGCAGGCACCGTACGATTATTATTCGAAGGAATTTGAAAAGGGTCTTGAACTCTATGCCAACGGTGTCTTGATCATGGAAAAATGCAGCGACTTGTTGCCGGATCATTTCAGTTTCGTCAAAGGAATGGTTGACTCGGAAGACTTATCGCTCAACATCTCGCGTGAGTTACTGCAGCACGATCGTCAATTGAAGCTGATCGCGAAAAATATCCAAAGTAAGATCAAGACACAACTCGAAGCCCTCCTGCGCGAGGATCGCACGAAGTACGAAACGTTCTATCAAGCGTTCGGACGCCAGCTGAAGTTCGGTATGTATAATGATTATGGCATGCATAAAGAACAGGTGCAGGACCTGGTCCTCTTCTACTCAGCGAAGGAGAAGAAGTTGATCACACTCGCCGAATACGTCGCAGCGATGCCGGAAGATCAGGCACATATCTATTACGCTGCTGGTGAGAGTACGAATCGTCTGGATAAATTACCACAATCCGAGCTCGTTCGTGATACAGGGTATGATATCTTGTACTTCACGGAAGAGATCGATGAGTTCGCGATCCAGATGCTTGTGATGTACAACGAGAAGACGTTCAAGTCGGTCACGAGCAGCGATTTAGGGATTGAAGCAGAAGAAGCGGAGACGACGGACGCACAAGCAGAGATGTTCCAAGCCATGCAGGAAGTGCTTAGTGGGCAAGTCAAGGAAGTCAAAGCCTCAACACGTCTAAAATCGCATCCTGTCTGCTTTGCGACGGACGGCGCCATCTCGATTGAGATGGAGAAAATTCTGAAGGCGATGCCGAATAATGAAGGGGTAGAAGCGGTCAAGATTCTTGAATTGAATCCGTCACACGCAGTGTTCGAGTCTCTTGAAACAGCGTATCAAAACGATCGTTCAAAATTTGAGCGCTATACAAAACTGATGTATCAACAAGCATTGCTTGTCGAAGGACTCCCACTCGAGGATCCAGTAGCGTTCGCGAATGATGTGTGTTTATTGATGGTGTGAAACGAATAGATATAAAAAAGGCATTGGATGCGTGCATCCAATGCCTTTTTCGTAAAGTGTTTCATCAATCCGTTTGTAAATCCGAAGCGGTTTCGCCTTTTTTCGAGAGAACGTTCAAGACGACGACGAAGAGTACGAATGTGACAAGAGCTCCGATGAAACCGAAGACCGAAGACTCCGTGAAACCGATGACTAAATAACCGACTGCCGCAGTGACGGCACCGACTAGCGCATACGGTAATTGTGTCGTAACGTGATCGATATGATGGGATCCAGCCCCTGTCGAACTGAGGATCGTCGTATCGGAAATCGGTGAACAATGGTCACCGAAGACAGATCCAGCAAGAACAGCAGCAAGCGTCGGTAACAAGAGTGAGGCATCGACAGCCATGACGAGATCCGCACCGATTGGCAACATGATCCCGAATGTGCCCCAACTTGTTCCTGTCGAGAATGCCATCAAGCCGGCAATCAAGAATAATAAGAACGGCAAGTACGACGCAGAAATCGAGTTGCTAACGAAGCTCGCGAGATAGTCACCGGTTTTCATATCACCGATGACAGCAATGATCGTCCAAGCGAATAACAGAATCAAGACTGCTGGCCACATCGAACGCATACCAGCAACGATGCTTGCCCGGTAATCGCGGCCCGGAATTTTCCGTCCGATCAGCATCAGGAAAGCAACGATTAAACTAATGACGACACCTGCGACGAGTGAGCGTGTGACGTCTGTTGCCTCAAATGCTCCAATTAAAGTAAACGGGCGATTGTCGGCAGCAAGTGCCTGAGCACCTGTTCCGAGTAACGCACTGATCGTAGCAATGACGAGCACGACAATCGGAACGACGAGATCTCGGACTTTTCCGTTCGTATGTTCGTTGACCTCTTTTGCCATCCCCATCGGTGTTCCTTTTGACGCATCAAAAAGTTCACCATTCGCGGCACGGCGTTCATGTTGTTTCATCGGTCCAACAGAGACGCCAGAGTAAGCGATGTAAAGTGTTAAAAGTAACGCGAAAATCGCATAGAAGTTCATCGGAACGATCATCATGAAGGCACTAAACGCTGAGTAATCCGTAATCGAGTGCGTCGTTAGGATACCAGCGATGATGGAGATGATGAAGGCACCCCAACTCGAAAGCGGACTGATGACACAAACAGGTGCAGCTGTTGAGTCGATCAAATAGGCAAGCTTCGCACGTGAGACACCACGGCGATCCGTTAACGGACGACTGACGTTGCCGACAGCGAGACTATTGAAATAATCATCGATGAAAATTAGGATACCGAGTCCGAAGGCAACTAAGCGTGCACCACGCGCTGTCTTGACGTGCGTAGAAGCCCATTCACCGAAAGCGCGAGCGCCACCTGATGTCTGAATCAATGTGGAAAGGACGCCGAGCAATAACAAGAAAACAAGTAATAAGACGTTCCACTCGTTCAAGGCACCGTCCGCCCAAAAGAGGCTAAAGATATTCTTGCCGAGATAGGTTACCGTATCGATCGGGTTAAAACGGTGAAGTAACAGGGCACCGACGAGAATGCCGACACCTAACGAAAGAACGACCTTTCGGGTAAAGATGGCTAATAAGATAGCTAGTAAAGCAGGTACAAGGGCAATGATGGAATCTGAATAGTTGACCATGAAAAATATCCTCCTCTTTAATAAATAGCTTAAAGATGAGACCCCGCGACACAAAAAAAGCAAGGGCACCGGCAACAAAGCCGACACCCTCGCTGGATGCGTCTTTCTTAGCCGAATTGGAGTGCTCCATACAATTGTTATGTATGGCAATCGATCGGGTGTTTCCCGAATCGACCAACGACGATATGCTCGACACATACTGTCATTTCGGCGATGTCACCTTTCCTGTAGTCGTCTTCGTTGTCATCCTCGGACCAAGTACTGATTGAAATCGCGCCTCTACCTCATCGATAGAATAGTCATATTCTGTTCTTATGGACACTTTATCATGTATTTTAGAAGCGATTCAACCATATATTCTGATAATTTAAGACAAAGTTGTTTATTCAGCAAAATGTTGAATGAGCTGTTTCATCAAATAGGCTTGGTTTTCCTCGAATTGTTTTTTTCGATGACCGTTTGCGCCAGATGGGTGGGGGAAGCCGGAAAGAAGCTGATGCTGTTCGATTCGTCCATCATGAATCAATCCACGGACTTGCGTCTCGACGACCCGACCGAGTGGAATCAATAATGCTGGTTTTTGTAACTGATTGATTTCAGCGACGAAGTGTTCTTCCGCGTAGTGCCTTAATAAAGGGCTACGATTGATCTTCGGTTGATGACCCGAGTAATTCTTTTCGCGATAAAAGACGGGTTGCTTTAACAGTGACGTTGGATGCAATAATTTCTGATGTTGATGAAATAAGCTAGCCGTCGTCTCGATTCCGAGCAATGCTGGAAGTTCAAGTGTATCGAGCATCTGGACGAGGTTACGTCGCATCGTTCCGGCAAAGCTTGCTGTATATTTGACGAGGCGTGCCGTCTCTTCTAATGTAACACCATGATGGAGGGCATCCGTCGCTTCTTCGAAAGCGATTCGCATCTGTTCAAAACCTGGTGTGATCCCGATAATAACGACTTTTGCTTCAGTATTGACGTATTCGCCAATCGGAGAGTAATAGACGGTCAGTTCGTTCTCCTGTTGCAATAAAAAATCGTCCGTCCATAATTCATCGCGTCGTAACGTACGATCGTCAGGTAAGCTACGAATGGCTTGTTCAAATATAGTTAATGAATTCATGAAGGACCCTCTCTCTCAGTAATGGCACTATGATAACAAATAATACCATTTGAGACAATTCGACCCTTTCACTATTTTTGTAAAGGTATATAAAAAAAGGACTCGAGACGAGTCCTTTTCGTGCATCATGCGCGTTCTTTGACCGAAGCGACTTCATATGTCAGAATCTCGCTGCCGAGCATTGGCGATTCTCCAGCTTCACTACTCGCAGGTCGACTATGTGACGCTTTAAAATCGTCACTCTCCCGCCATGCTTGAAAACTCTTCATATCTTCCCAGTACATGTTGACGTTCATTTCATCGTGTTCTTCGATATTTTGCGTCAATAAGACCTCGACGCGGATGAATCCGTCCATCGTATCGAGTCCACTTGGACGCGTAAAACGAGGAGCGAGAGCTGCAGCCATCCCTTTTTTGACTTTAATCCGGTTCGTAACGACGATCATCATAAAATCCCCTTTCAAAAAACGAGTAACGTACTTCTTCAGTATAGTACGATGAGGGAAAGAATGCCGGAAAGAAGGAACAAAAGACGATGAATGAACAGGAATATGATCAACGATTACGAATTGAGACTATTGAGATGCAACACCTCTATGGTGTGTTTAGTCACTACAATCGCTATGAACCAACGCCTTATGCGGCACTCGACGAATTATGCGAAACGTATTTGTTTCAAAAAGAGGACACTGTCATCGATTTCGGGTGTGGGAAAGGGCGTTTGAATTTTTACTTACACGACCGATTCGACTGTTCCGTCATCGGAATCGAGATGAATGGACAATTTTACGAGGACGCACTTCGGAATATGGCAAACTACCAAAGTCGACGGAAGCGGCGTTCCGGAAGTTTGCGATTTGAACAGACGTATGCCGAGCAGTATACCATTCCAGATGAGGCGAATAAGTTTTATTTCTTCAATCCATTCTCTTCACAAATTTTCATGAAAGTGATCGACCACATTTTAAGTTCGGTCGAACGTTCCTCGCGTTCAGTGGATCTTATCTTGTATTACCCGACCGATGAATACCGGGAATATTTAGAGCGACATACCGTATTCGAGCAAGTCGATGAGATTCGATTACGAGACCTCTATGAAAAAAATCATGACGAACGGTTCGTCATCTATCGTTTTGATCCGAACAAACTGCTTCAAAACGGGTATCAATACAGTGATGAGAGAAATAAAAAATAATAAGGAGGTCGTATGATGATTCGCTTGGAGCATGTGACGAAGGAATTTGCGCCGGGACGTGGGATATTCGATGTCAGTTTTACGGTTGAGCCGGGTACGATATTCGGTTTCATCGGACCAAACGGATCCGGAAAATCAACGACGCTCCGACATTTGATGGGACTAATGGCTGCGGACGAAGGAAGGGCGACGATCGGCGGCTTTGATTGCTGGAAGCAAAGTAAAGAAGTGAAGCAGTTGGTCGGTTATTTGCCGGGGGAGATTAGTTTACCTGGAGACATGACAGGAGCAGAGATGCTCGATTTGATGCAACGACTACATGGTAGCGATTCGACACGGCGGCAATTGTTATTGAAACGATTTCCGTTTGAGACGAAGACGAAAATCCGCAAGATGTCAAAAGGGATGAAACAAAAACTAGCACTTGTCGGTTGCTTCATGAAGGATACACCGGTCTATCTACTCGATGAGCCAACCAGTGGACTTGATCCTTTGATGCAAGAGCGTTTTTTAGAGTGGATCGAACAGGAGAAGCATGCTGGAAAAGCGATTCTAATGAGTTCACACCACTTTCCGGAAATGGAAAAATCGTGCGATCGAGCGGCTTTAATCAAAGCAGGGCACATCATCGTCGAATCGGATATTCATGAGTTGGTTCGATCGAGTCGAAAGACGTACACGATCGTCTTCCGAACAGAGGTGGAGGCGGCACAGTTCGCGATGCAAGTCGGTGTTGAACCGAAGCGGCTGGAAGTCAGTTTTCAAACGGACGAGAAACTGAGCTTGAATCAGGCAATCGCTTATTTAACCCAGTATGATGTGCGGCTGATTCGTCCGTCAGCAGATGATTTAGAACAGGTCTTCTTGCATTATTATGGAGAGGAGGAATCGTCGTGATATTGCTGATCCGCTCTTTATTTAAGCAGGTCAGAAAGCCCGTGCTTGCTTATGCGATTGGAACGAGTCTCTACTTATTGATGCTTGCGTTGCTTTATCCATCGATGATGAAGACCGGTTTACTAGAAGCAAAACTAGAAGCGTTACCTCCAGAAGTCTTAAAAGCATTTCAATATGACAAGGTGACGGGGTTCGATAATGTACTGGATCTGCTCGGAGGGAACTATTATGGACTGATCTTTCAAGTCATTGCGAGTCTATTCTTGCTCTCATTAGCAGCGCGCCTCGTTGCGCGACCGATTGACAACGGAGAGCTGATTGTCTATCTCGCAGCCCCGATCACCCGGAATGCGTATACGTTTGCTGTCGCAATCGTCATGGGTATCGCGAGTATGATTCTCGTAGGACTGAATGGACTCGTCTTGATGGTATCCGACTGGTGGATGACAGATATTTCGATCAATGACGTCATCTTATGGCGGATTCAGTTCAATGCGCTATTGTTACTCTTGGCGATCGGTGCCTTTACGTTATTCGTTGCGACGTTATTTGACGAAGAACGTCGTGCTTTTTCGCTTGCTGGTAGTGTACTGGTTCTATCGATCGTCTTGACGATTCTGTCGGAACTAAGTGACAAGACGGAGTGGCTCCGTTATCTATCCGTCTTCTCCTTATTCAATACGACGCAATTACTAAAAGGAACAGATCATTTTCTTCTTCATTCCATTCTTTTACTCGTCCTCTGTCTCGTGTTCTTGACCGGAGCAGTCGTTCAATTCGGACGTCGGAGTCTGTCGATTTGATCGAAAGTGGCGCAAAAACTTTACAGAAAGTGAACATTTAGGATTTGAACGTTGCGTCACGCGCTGATTTTTACTAAGATAAAGGAATGTTGTAGTTCTGGAAAAAGAAATGAGGTCTTTCGAAATGAATAAACCATCCATTTATGGATTAACGCTTGAGCAGATGACAGAATGGTTATCGAATCAAGGGCACAAACCATTCCGTGCCAAACAAGTATGGGATTGGCTCTACCGTAAACGTGTCACGACTTTCGCGGAAATGACGAATGTCAACAAGGATTGCCTTGAGTTGTTAGATCAGAGTTTTACGATTGACTCGATGACAGAAGCGGTCAAGCAAGAATCAGCAGACGGAACAATCAAGTTCCTTTTCAAATTATATGATGGTAACTTGATTGAAACGGTTCTGATGCGTCATAAGTACGGTCTTTCTGTCTGTGTTACGACACAGGTCGGCTGTAACATCGGCTGTAGCTTCTGTGCAAGTGGTCTGATCAAGAAGAGCCGCGACTTGTCAGCAGGCGAAATCGTTGAGCAAATCATGAACGTCCAACATCACCTCGATGCAGTCGGTAACGAAGAACGTGTCAGCCACGTCGTCGTCATGGGTATCGGTGAACCGTTCGATAACTTCGACAACATGGTCGACTTCTTGAACGTCATCAAGGACCACAATGGTCTTGCAATCGGCGCGCGTCACATCACGGTTTCAACAAGTGGTTTGGCAGATAAGATCTACAAGTTTGCTGACTTGAAACTCCAAGTCAACTTGGCGATCTCGCTTCACGCACCAAACAATGAATTGCGTACGCAAATCATGAAAATCAACCGGGCGATCCCGCTTGAGAAATTGATGCCAGCAATCGATTATTACGTCCAAACGACGAACCGTAAAATCACGATCGAGTACATCTTGCTTCGTGGCGTCAACGACCAAAAAGAACACGCAGTCGAACTCGCAAAACTGTTCGAAGACAAACGTCACCTGACGTATGTCAACTTGATTCCGTACAACCCAGTCGATGAGCACGGTCAATATCAGCGCAGTACGTCTGAAGATATCACGACGTTCTACGATACGTTGAAAAAGAACGGCTTGAACTGTGGTGTTCGTCTTGAGCACGGAACAGACATCGATGCAGCGTGTGGTCAATTACGTAGTAAGCAAATCAAAAAAGATAAAGTAGCATCCAAATAATTCGTTGGGCTTCTCATCGTTTCGGTGGGAAGCTTTTTTTACGATAAGAAATGAGGACATTGTATGACACGTACACGATTCAATGATTTTAACTTGAGCACACCGATTCTCGATTCAATCGAGCAACTCGGATACACGACACCGACCGAAGTCCAACAATCCGTCATTCCGGTCGTATTATCTGGAAAAGACGTCATCGTCAAATCACGGACAGGGAGTGGAAAGACGGCATCGTTTGCGATTCCACTGTGTGAACTCGTCGAGTGGGAAGAAAATAAACCACAAGTCTTAGTCTTGACGCCAACACGTGAGCTTGCCTTGCAGGTCAAAGAAGATATCATGAACATCGGACGCTACAAGCGGATCAAAGCGACGGCCGTCTTCGGTAAGCAACCGTTCCGCGGGCAAGTCACGGAGCTCAAACAAAAGACACACGTCGTCGTCGGCACACCAGGACGCGTACGCGATCATATCGAGCGGGGCACGTTATCGCTTGAGAAAGTCCGTTACGTCGTCTTGGATGAAGCGGATGAAATGCTGAACATGGGCTTCCTCGATCAAGTCGATGCCATCTTGTCTGAGTTACCGAAGGAGCGGATGACACTATTGTTCTCGGCGACCTTCCCAGAAGACATCGAACAGTTGAGTGACCGTTACATGGAGGCACCAAAACGGATCGAAGCGGGTGAAACCGTCGTCTCAACGATTACGCATAGTTATATTCCGGTGACGGATAAGACGAAGTTCGCCATTTTAAAAGATGTCCTCGTCGCTGAAAACCCGGATCGTTGCATGGTCTTCTGTCGGACGAAAGAACACGTTGATTTCGTCGCGAATGGTCTCCGCGCACACGACTATCCGGTTGAAGCAATTCACGGTGGAATGGAACAAGACGATCGACTCGATGCGATGAAAGCCTTCCGTGCCGGGAAGTTCCGAATTCTCGTCGCAACAGACGTCGCGGCACGTGGGATCGATATCGAGAACATCACGCACGTCATCCAATATGATCTTCCTGTCGAACGAGAAAGCTACGTTCACCGGACCGGTCGGACGGGGCGTGCAGGAGCAGCCGGACAAGCAATCAGTCTCGTCACACCGGCAGACGAACGTCGCCTCAAGGAAATCGAGCAGTATCACGGGAAGCTGACACGTCGCCAAACACCGACGGAAAAGGACTTGATGCGGACAGCGGATGCGTTTGAAGAGAAAATGGCGACGGAAGATACACGTTCTTCGAAAACGGAACAGCTTGATGCGGACATCATGAAATTGTTCTTCAACGGTGGGAAGAAGAAGAAACTCCGTGCCGTCGACTTTGTTGGAACGATTGCGAAGATTGAAGGCGTCACAGCAGACGACATCGGGATCATCTCGATTCAGGATACGTTGACGTATGTCGATATCCTCAACGGGAAAGGTCCGCTTGTCCTCCGGGCGATGAAGACGACGAAGGTCAAAGGGAAACAATTGAAAGTGTACGAAGCATTCAAGAAATAAGACAAGCCGGTCATTTTCCGCTTAAGCGAAGAGCGACCGGCTGTTTTGCGTCAAGGCATGCCCAAGATGGAGTCCACTTGCGGCTGCTTGGGCAAGCGAGTGTGTCGCACCGGAACAATCACCGATTGCATAGACACCGGGACATGTCGTCTCAAACGTCTCTGACGTCTTAAGCATCGGTGCGTAAAACTTGCCATCTAATCCGTAAAGCAACGTATCTCCCGGAAGTTCCACTTCAAGGAGTTGCTCAAGGCGTTCTAAAAACCCTTCTAAGACGAGCAGGTCTTCCGCAGGCATTTCCGCATGCAAATTACCGGGAGACGCGGTTAGGGAAGGAACGATGGTGTTGCGACTCAGTTGATCGTGTACCGTCGCTCGCAATGCTCGGAAATCGCTGAGTCGCTGAACGAGAATGCGATCACCACCTTGGTTGATTCCGCCAATGATGCGCGCGGCATACGCATTCGCTTTCGCTAGCGTCGAAAAATAACGCGGGAGAAATAGCGTGAAGTTCAGATTCGTCGAGCCGTCTGCCGTCTCGTGGACGTTTTGACCGTCCGGCATGACGAGTCCTTCTTGATATTTACGGATGATCCGTCCGCGCGGATTCATGCAATAGGTGACGGCTTGACCGTAAGGCGAGTCGTAACCGAGCTTCGTCTCGAACGACTCCTGTAACAAAGTCCGAAATAGTGCCTCATCCGTCTCAATTCGCACCCCGAGATCAAGTCGAGTCCGCTGTGGGGTGACACCAAGCGTCGCTAACTGGTGCAACGTAAAGTCCGCGCCAGAACGACCCGTCGCGAACACAATTCGTTGACTGACGAAGATCTCGTCCGCTGTTTTGATCGTAAACGGCTCCGATTTCGTGATCTGCTCGATTGTCGTTTCGAACCGGGCATCGAGACGTGGTAATAAGGCGTCCTCAAACGCCGTGAAGACGGCAGCGGTCCGTGCCGTACCTAAATGACGGACGGTCGTCTCGACCGTATGCAGACCGGCGCGACGGGCACGAGACGCTACAGTAGGGGAATGCGTCGAGTAGGTCTCAACTGTACCTCCACCATATGTACATAAGAGATCATCGACTTCTTGGAACAGTCGTCGTGTCGTCTCTTCACCGATTTTTGAGACGAGTTCGCCGCCGAATCCCGTCGCATAATTGAACTTTCCTTCTGATTTGCCAAGCCCTGCGAATCCAAGATACGCATCTTCTGTCGTTCGTTCACGGATTGGTTTTCCGGCATCGAGCAGTAGGACGCGTTGCCCGTGTTCAACAAGCTGATGGGCGAGGAAAATTCCTGCTACACCAGCTCCGATAATCGTCACATCATACATCGCTGACACCTCCTTTTCTTTGAGTATACAAAAAAGCCGGATTCCTATGAAAGGAATCCGGACTAGGTGATATCGCTTATTTCCACTCTGCGATGTCAGCGATTGGTAGACGAACCGATGGGTATCCTGCGTCGACTGCTTTACCGATTGAAAGCAACATGACTGGGAGGTAACGCTCTTTTTCAAGACCGAATGCTTCTGCGATTTGGTCTTTTTCATAACCACCGATTGGGTTTGTATCATAACCGTGTGCGCGAGCGACGAGCATCAATTGCATCGAAACGAGACCTGAGTCGATCAAGATGCTATCACGTAATGTTTCAACGTCTTCTGGACGGTAGAAACCTTTGATGGCTGGTACTTGGCGATCACGTACTTCTTGCGGCATAAGCCCTTTTTCAACAGCCATGTCGTAGATTGTCTCGATGCTGTCGACCGCGTTCATGTCACCGAAGACGGCGATGACAGCAGAAGATGTCTCGACTTGAACTTGGTTGAATTTTGCGAGTGGTGCGAGTGTCGCTTTACCTTCTTCGCTATCGATGACGAGGAAACGCCATGGTTGCATGTTAACTGAAGATGGAGCAAGTGTTGCTTCTTCAAGGATTTGTGTCATTTCTTCTTTTGAAATTTTTACGTTCGTGTCGTAGTTGCGAATCGAGCGGCGTCCTTTGACGATTTCCATGAAGTCCGTTGTTGTTTGAGTAGTCATAATTATTCAATCTCCCTTGTGTGTGTTTTCTTTTTTTATAGTGTAAAAAACTTATTTCCAGTCTGCGATGTCGTTGATTGGTAAGCGAACTGATGGATATCCAGCGTCCACCGCTTTACCGATCGATAGCAACATGACCGGTACATAACGATCTTTTTCAAGACCGAATGCTTCTGCGATTTGATCTTTCTCGTAACCACCGATTGGGTTTGTATCATATCCGTGCGCACGAGCGACGAGCATCAATTGCATCGAGACGAGACCCGAGTCAATCAAGATGCTGTCTTTTAAATCGTTTGCTGAGATACTGCTGTACATCCCTTGAATCGCTGGTACTTGGCGATCGCGTACTTCTTGTGGCATGAGTCCTTTTGCGACAGCTGTATCGTAGATGTTCTCGAGTTGATCAACAGCGTTCATGTCACCGAAGACGGCGATGACAGCAGAAGATGTCTCGACTTGAACTTGGTTGAATTTCGCGAGTGGTGCGAGTGTCGCTTTACCTTCTTCGCTATCGATGACGAGGAAACGCCATGGTTGCATGTTAACTGAAGATGGAGCAAGTGTTGCTTCTTCAAGGATTTGTGTCATTTCTTCTTTTGAAATCTTCACGTCTGTATCGTAGTTACGGATCGAACGGCGTCCTTTGACGATTTCCATGAAGTCTGTTGTTGTTTGCGTTGCCATATTAAATCGACTCCTCTTTTAATTTAGGTAATGTGTCGGCGTTCGCTTCGATGCGTTGAATCATCTCAGCTAACGTCCGTTGTTCTTCAGCAGAGAATCCTTCGAGTAAGTTCTCGAGGAACTCATCTTTTTGTTCGCGTAATCGTGCAATGCGCGTCGCCCCTTGTTCCGTTAAGGAAACAAGAATCACCCGATTGTCAGCGGTTGAACGCTCGCGAGCAATCATCCCGGTCGATTCCAGGTGTTTGAGGTGACGGGTCACCGCCGCGTGATCGACATTGACGCGTTTTTGCAATTCTTTTTGACTGATCGTTTGATCGACTTGTAGTTGAGCAAGCAAATCCATTCGCGTCTGACTGAAACCATCCGTACAGAGATCGAATTTTTGAGCAATCGTCTTATTGACGGAGACGAGTGCATAGATCAAACGTCCTTTTTCGGTGCAGGAAATACTCAATCCATCACATCCTTCCCTTCGTTCGAAGAAACCTTTGACGTATCAAAGATTGATATGTAAACGAATATAACGTGTTTATTTTGATGACGCAACTTATCTGCTTCTGACATAAAAAAAGATATCATTCACACGGAATGATATCGAGTCAAGCGACTTAGCTAATTTGGCGCTCAGACGCCGGAAGTCCTTTTGCATCAATTGCTGCAATGATCCGGCGGAAATAGAACAACCAAAATTGCAGGAACGGTCCGATCAGGAAAATCGAGAGGATCGTACCGAAGAAAACAGGTCCCCCGAGTAACCAGCCAATGCCGCATGCCGTAACTTCCATGATCGTCCGCATCAGACGAATCGACGTTCCAAAGCGCTCTGCAAGTGTCAATGTCAACCCATCGCGTGGACCGGCCCCGTATCCGACAGCGACATACAGACCAGCGCCCATCCCAATGATGAAAATGCCGAAAATCAGCCAGAGTGTATTCAACCAGATCGACTCAAATGAAGGTAAGAGATGAGAACCAAGAACAAGATTCATGAAGACACCGACGAAAATCGCGTTGACGAGCGTTCCGATTTGCGGTGTGACGCGGTCTAACGCGTATTTCACGAACACGAGTAATAGACCGACAAGCAAGATGATCGTTCCGACGGATAGTGGCGTCTTTTTTTGGAGACCAAGATGCAATACATCCCACGTCGAGACACCGAGTTCAGCCGTGATCATCATCGATGAGCCAAGAGCGAGTAAAAATAAACCGAGTAGGAAGAGTCCCCACTTTAACGTAGCGCGTAACAACCAGGAAGCGCGATGACGCGTCATGTCTGGCACCTCATTTCTTAAAAATAATTGATTCGTTAACTGTATCATGAGGAAAGTGGAAGAAGAAAGACGAAATTTTCCGTTTTTTCCATCTTAAGAAGGAGGGGAAGGTCAAAAGAGAAACGTATACTGAAGAAAAAGGAGATGACCGAATGAAAGCGATCCGGCACTTGATTCGTTTTACATATATAGAAGCCATCTGTTGCGTCTTTCCCGTGATGATTTTCGCGGCGCTTGCTCTTTCACGTTATCTTCCTACTGAACCGGTCGCTCGATACGATCTCCTGTTGCTCTGGTGTATTCTCGTCCAAATCGTCTTACTCGTCACGCGGTATGAAACGATAGCGGAATTCAAACTGATCTTATTGTTTCACGTCATCGGTCTAGCACTTGAACTATTTAAAGTGAACGTCGGGTCTTGGAGTTATCCGGAAGACGCTTTGACAAAAGTGGCTGGTGTTCCCTTGTATGCAGGATTCATGTACGCAAGCGTCGCGAGTTATGTCTGCCAGGCGTTTCGGCGATTTCATTTACGATTCATAGCATTTCCACCACCTTGGCTTGCGATCAGCGTCGGCAGTCTCGTCTATCTCAACTTCTTTACCCACCACTGGATCTTCGATGCGCGCTGGCTATTGATGGTCCTCGTCGTCCTCGTTTTCTATAAGTCATGGGTTCATTTTACGATCGAGCAGACGATTTACCGGATGCCGCTCGTTCTATCCTTTTTACTGATTGCCTTTTTCATTTGGATCGCGGAGAACATCGTAACGTTCTTTAAAGGCTGGGTCTATCCGCATCAGGAAGGAGGCTGGGCAGTCGTTGATCTCGGAAAATTATCTTCTTGGTTCCTGCTTGTGATCATCACGGTTTTGATCGTCATCGTCGCGAAATATAAGCGTCAGGATCCGGCTGTGGAAATTCAGCAACGTACCTAAATAAAAAAATAACCAGGCTATTTTTTTGAACTACTTCCGCGTTTTTTCGTTGCTATAGTGAAAAAAACGCAAAGGAAGTGGTTACGGATGATGCAACAGGTGTTGGAACGAGCAACTGAATTGGTACAGATGAAATTAGCGGTCGTGGAGCGGTATGAAGATTGGCAACTCTGGCTCGACGAAGTGAACGGAATCGATGAATGGGTCAAGATGTCAGCGTATTATGCACCGCGCGACGTTCAAGAAACACCGGTCGTCGACGAAGTAGTAGAGCTAGAGCAGACCATCGTAATGCCACCACAAGTACCGGTCGAGCCAGTACGCAAGCAACGTTATGCCTATACGTTTCAGCGGGGGTTAAAAGGCGGTACTTTACTAGAGTGGTCCGGCAGTCATATTTCTGAACGAGACGTCCGCGATTGGAATCTCGAGCACGGCATGGGAGTCCGGGTCCGTGTCGATCGTCAGGATGATCAAAAAACGATATGTCGTATCGAAGCCGTCGTCTCGACGGAGCGAATGAAAGAGAATCCGGAACGTGTCGTGTTTGAACAAGCAATCGTCAAAGCGCATGGAATCATTGAGGAAACGGTGAATGGTCCACTGCAGGATGAGTCGGGCAGATCGTTCTATTATGTCGTACCGGTAGAAGACATGCGCTACTTCCGACTAGAAGCAGGGCAACTCGTCGATCTCGTCATGTGGCGGGGACGGAAGGATACACTGACGATTGCTTGGAAGCATCCGTTCACGTATGAAGAGCCGATCGTCAATACATCATCCAACCGCCCATCAGCGATAGAACAACCGATAGTGAAGGCACCTGTGACAACCAAAAAGTCAAATCGGTATGCACGGAAAATGAAACGGCAAACGGTGCCGAAAGCTAAAAAAGCGCAGCGTCGCGTCCGTATGCCAAAAGAGCGAACGATTGAACCGATCGTGACGACAGCTGTACCCGGACAATTGATGGATTTCGTTGATAAGACACCGCTTGATTTCACGCGCTTCACAGGCATGCGTCTCGTCATTGTCGGAAATGAACAACAGACCGCTGTCTATCGTGAGTTCTTTGCGCCGACGGGGATCGAATTGATTCATCTGGCAGGGGACGCACAGTCCGCGAAAAAGATTGCCTGTCTCGCCAAAAAGACGGACGCGATTGTCGTCGTAACGAGTCGCGTTTCTCACGCAGCGAGTGCGCATGTCATCGCGCAGGCGAAGAAGCATGGTATTCCATTCGCGATGGAACGGCTCGACGGTCGACGCTCGTTATACACGGCGTGTGAACGACAGCTTGAGCGTGCCTGGCTCAACCAGCAATGAGACGGGAAATTATTGAAAAAAGAGTGAAACATTAGAAGAATTCGACCGTAAAGTAAGGTAAGAACTTATTTTTCAAGGAGGACCTTACTCATGTCATCTCAATTAAAAAAAGCAGCGAAGGAGTCGCTCAGCGGTCGTTGGGGATTTGCCATCCTCATGTTCGTACTGTTTTCTATCATCCAGAGCGTTCCGACGTTCATCGGACCAGATCCTAACGAAGATCTAAATGCGATGAGTGCGGTCAGTATCATTCTTTCGATTTTATTGATCCCAATCGCAGCGGGTTGGGCGTGGGTCGCGATGTCGTTCGCACGCAATGAAGAAGTCAAAGTAGCTGATTTGTTCGAACCGTATAAAATCTTCGGTAAAGTCATCGGCGTCTCGATTGTGCAAGCGGTCTTCTTATTCCTATGGACATTACTCTTGATCATTCCAGGAATCATCAAGTCGTTCTCTTACCTGTTGACGTTCTACATCCTTCGAGATGAACCATCGGTCGGTATTCTCGAGGCCATCACGCGTTCACGCCAACTCATGGATGGTCATAAAATGGAAGCATTCTTACTCTTCCTATCATTCATTGGTTGGGCATTACTTGTGATTGTTACACTTGGTCTTGCTGTCTTATGGGTTGGACCATACTTCAGTGTCACAATGGCAAAATTCTACGATCGTGTTCGTGGTGAACAAGCACCAGAGCCAACATCAGATTTCGTCGCACCATATTAATTCCTGATCCCGACATTACGTCGGGATTTTTTTGCTCTAAATAATTCCGATTGGAAAAGACGGTTTAATGGTTGCTTTAGTTCAGTGAATTTTGTACGATGAATGCAACACATCTTATCTAGAGAAGTCGAGGGACTGGCCCGAAGACACTTCAGCAACCCCGCCATGGCGGAAGGTGCTACTTCCAGGAAGGGATACCTTCCGAAGATAAGAGCGGACAGGACAAGATACCGTCGCTCTTTTCGAACTTCGAAAAGAGCGTTTTTTTTATGATAAGGGGGACGATGGAGTGGAGTATGGTTTTTGGCTACCGATTTTTGGGGGATGGTTACGTAACGTCGAGGATGAACAGATGCCACCGACATTCGATTATGCGAAACAAGTCGCACAAACAGCAGAACGGATCGGCTTCTCGACGACGTTGATTGCGGAATTGAATTTGAATGATATCAAAGGCATCAAGGAACCGAGTCTTGAAGCATGGACGACGGCAGCAGCGATTGCTGCAACGACAGAACGCTTAGAGATCATGACGGCGGTTCGTCCTGGGTTCCATAATCCAGCGACGACGGCGAAGATGGCGGCAAACATCGATCAGTTGAGTGGTGGACGCTTTACGCTCAACGTCGTTTCAGCGTGGTGGGCAGAGGAAGCCAAACAATACAACGGTATCTTCACAGCACACGATGAACGCTATGCTCGGACGGAAGAGTTCGTCACAGTCATGAAAGGACTATGGGCAGATGCGTCACCGTATAGCTTCTCCGGTCATCACTACACGATCGAGCAGGCGGAACTTCATCCGAAGCCGGTCCAGCGTCCAGGCATCAAGCTCTACGCTGGTGGAGAGAGTGAGGCTGGGAAACGGACGATCGTCGAACACTGTGATGCTTATGTCATGCATGGGGGCACTGTTGAAGAAGTAGCCCATAAAATCAACGACATGAAAGTACGCCGGGAAGCGACGGGACAAAAGCCGCTCGAAAGCTTCGGTCTTGCTGCCTACATCATTTGTCGGGATACGGAAGAAGAAGCACTGCTTGAGTGGCAACGCATCACGGACGTCAAGGAAGACAGCGCCGGTTATGCCGGTTATCAGGATTTCATCAGTAAATCGCAACTGGAGCAACAGGTCGAGCGGAACGATTATTCTGTCTCGAACCGTGGTCTACGTCCGAATTTAATCGGGACACCAGAACAAATCGCTGAACGGATTCTAGCGTTCGAAGCCGTCGGTGTCACGTTACTCTTGTTACAATTCTCACCACAACTTGAAGAAATGGAACGCTTTGCCCGTGACGTAATGCCACTGGTCGAAGCGAAACGAAAGGTAGGTCAACAATCATGACAAAAATTCATATTCTCCACGAAAACCAAGAATGGACGGACCATCTCATCAAACGTCTCGAAGAACTCGAATTACCGTATGAACAGTGGCACTTGAATGAAGGGATCGTTCCGCTGGATGAACTGCCGCCAGAAGGCGTCTTTTACAGCCGGATGAGCGCCTCTTCGCATACTCGGGGACATCGTTACGCGCCGGAGTTGACGGAAGGGGTCCTCGCTTGGTTAGAAGAGCATGACCGAACCGTCTTTAATGGAACACGTGCGCTTCGTCTAGAAGTCAGCAAAGTCAATCAATACACGGCGTTGCGTAAGGCTGGGATTCGCGTACCGAAGACGACGGCTGCCGTCGGACGTGATCAAATCGTACAAGCAGCAAAAGAGATCGGCGTTTCGTCGTTCATCACGAAACACAACCGTGCCGGGAAAGGTCTCGGCGTCCAGCTGTTCCACTCGATTGAAGCACTTGAAGCTTATCTCGACGGTCCGACATTCGACGAACCAGTCGATGGCATCACGTTGATTCAAGAGTATATTCAAGCACCAGAACCGTACATCACACGTTGTGAGTTCGTAGGTGGAAAGTTTGTCTACGCGGTTCGAGTCGATACGTCAGAAGGTTTTGAGCTTTGCCCAGCGGATGCATGTGTGATCGACGACTTGTTCTGCCCAGTCGGAGAAGAAGCACCGCAAACTCCAATGAAGTTCCAAATCGTTGAAGGCTTCGATGACCCAATCATTGAAAAGTACGAAGCGTTCCTCCGAGCGAACCAGATCGCGGTCGCAGGCATCGAGTTCATCAAGGATGCGTCAGGTACGATCTATACGTATGACGTCAATACGAATACGAACTATAATTCGGATGCCGAGGCAGTTGCAGGACGCTACGGTATGCTTGAACTAGCGAAGTTCCTCGGTGCAGCCCTTGAAACAAGCACAGTAAAATAAGAATCTGCTCTCGCCCTGTCACCGGACGTTACAAGACCGGATGACGGGGTATTTCTATAGAAAGGGGGCGGATCTATGATTACGTGGAGAGAAGAAAGACAGCTCGACATCCCGATTGAGGAAGCATGGCACTTGTTTGATCACACGCGGCTGCAACGTCTGATTCCGAACGTCGTCCAGCATGAGGTGATTGAACGAAAACCGGGTGTCGTTGGTTCGACGTATCGTCAAACGTACATGCAGGGCAACCGACTCGAAACCTATATCGTGACTGATTTAGCCTATACGAACGAGCCGGACTTCAAGCAAAATACGATTGGATTCACACTGGCTAAAATATTCATGATCGAGATGACCTTTACGCTCAAACCGATCGACCATGATCGCTGTCTGTTGATCTATACGGGAAAAAATGAGGGAGCGAACTTTGTTGGAAAGAGTCTGTTGTCGCTTGGAGGCGAGCGGGAAAACGAGAAAATTGTTCATGGACTGCTGCAACGAGTCGAAGAAGAGGCAGCAAAACAAAAGAAGAACAACGCATGAAAAAACGGATTCCCGTGCCTGGGAATCCGTTTTAGCATCTTATCGATGCGTATATGATTTGTGACCGCTCGGTAAACCAGAGAGGTAACCGACACCACCTGTTTTTTGAATCCCGATGCCGTCTTTCATCGCTTGTTCGAGCGCTTTTGGATCGACAGCGGTGATTTGTTTTCCTGTCAGTGCCTCACCCGGGTGCTGATAGTTGCTCAAGAGATAGCTATACCCACCAACATGATCAAGTGAACGAAGACCAGTTGCTTCCGCTCCGACGGGAACAGACAGAATCCGTGATAACTTTTTCGTCTTCAGATTATAGGCCCAGACGAAGTTGTTCGTATGCAAGGAGCTGTCTTCACCGATGAAGAGTGTATCGGATGTCGCGGAGTAGGCAAGGTTATCTGGATTCGCGACGAGATCCGGATTCGCTGTGTTGCCGTAAGCATCCGGCTTCTTCAAATCTTCACCAATGACAAGTGCTTGCATATTCGTTGGTACGTAACGGCTGTCGATACCTTTTGCACGACCAAGATCGATTTCGAATGTCGCACCCGATTCGCGTTTTTCAAGCTGGATGTCGTCTTGGACAGCACCCTCTTGTTTTTCGGTACTGCCTGACACATAAGACAAGGCGATGTAGGCTTTTTTGTCTTGTTCGTTGACCGTGATGCCTTCCATCTTGTTGAACTCTGACGTCGCACCGAGCAACGCACCATAACGGCGTGATTCAAGGAAGGCCGCTTCTTTTTCCTTACCAGGCTTGAGCTTCAAGTATTCGACTTTTTTGCTAGCAGCTGTTTTGACTGCTTTAAAGCCAGGAGTTGGCGCATCGGCTGTCTCGAAGATGTCGCTGAACTTCGTTCCTTTATCAATCAAGCGTTTGACTTCTTTATCGGAAGCATGACCAAGCTTGATCCATTCGAGATCACCAGCTCCGCCTTCCGTTGCGCGTGTTTGTTTGAACTTCGCCGCGTAAAGTGTTCCTTTTGAGAAATCACGCTTTTTGTCCGCGACATACATGAACATCATCGTATTGTTTCCGTCATCACCAAAAATCGCCGTCTTTTGATCCGGCAGAATCTGCATCATCTCGTGTGAGAAACGACCTGTGCTGTAGTGTTTAACTGCTGTCGCTTTCCCTTTTCGATCGACCGAGATTTCCGGTGTGAAGCCGTAGAAGTAAGGATTCGCTTTTTCGGTCGTTCCGAAATAGCGCTCAGCGAAGGCATTTACTTCTTTATAAGCAGCTGACGTTTTGTCTGACTCAAACGCACGAGCATCTGGTTCATATTCCTCTGACCCAAGGTGCGTTCCCCATGGTGTCGTCGAACCGTTACATGGTGTCCAGAGTCCATTGACGTTCTCAAAATCAATCTTGCTGGCTTTTTTGACAGCAAGTTGCCCTGTCTTTTTATCTTGTACGACTTCTGTTAATGTCATCGATGCTGGAAGTCCCTTGACTTCATTACCAGCGTTGTCGATCGAGTCATACTCGAAGTGAGACACCATGTATTTTTTTCCGTGCACTTCAAGCAGACTGTTCGA
Source organism: Exiguobacterium acetylicum (assembly GCF_019890935.1). Lineage (NCBI taxonomy): Bacteria > Bacillati > Bacillota > Bacilli > Caryophanales > Exiguobacterium > Exiguobacterium acetylicum. The sequence continues at coordinate 3,116,982 of NZ_CP082333.1, read as the reverse complement.
GTCGGGTGCATCTGAGACGAAAGCTTCCGGTTTGTCCGGTACACTGCGGTCGATGATCGGATTACCTTTAGCATCGATTGGTGTACCTGCTGCAATCATCTCGCCTTTGTTTTCGACGATTTTATCTTGCGACAGGAATAATTGATTATAGTTCAACGGCTTCACTTCTGATTTGCCATTCGTATACGTGACTTTGACTTTTGCTTCTGTATAAGTTTTTACCATCTGATCGATTTTCGTCGGTGCATCCATCGACAAGAATTCGACCTTCTTGATGTTGCGTGTTGTGTGAGAAGAGCTATGGGCATCCGCGAACATCGGGACCATACTTGATGACAAGACCGCTGCTGATAGACCAACCATGAGTGTTCGTTTCATTTTTGTTTCCCCCAAATGAGTTTGTGTTGTTGCTACATTTCCATTTAATCAGTCGATTATGTAGAGGGTGTAAAGAAACCTGGTCAGTTTTATCTCAGTTAGTTAATGTTACCTTTACAGTAAGGTCAGCAAACGAGCAATCTGTGGATCATCGTGAAGCTCCTTTAATGGTCGGAAACGGACGGTTCGTAATTCTTGTTGGTCAAATGGGAGTTCGGGATCGATCCCGAGTCGAGGTGCAGGACTGCCTAAGGCACGTCGGACGAGAAAACACGTCTCAGTTCCTTGATTGATCGAGATGTCATAGAGTTGCCGTTCAATCGTGATGTGAAGGTGTGTCTCCTCTAATACTTCGCGCACGACGGCTTGTTCTTTTGTTTCGCCACTCTCGACACCTCCGCCCGGTAACGTCCAGAACGTCCGGGAAGGCGTGTGTAATTCGACCATTAGGATTTGTTGCTCTTCAATCAACGCAGCGCATACGCGGTGCCGCATGTTGCATTCCTCCTTTAATGTATTCAAAAAAGAGACCGAAACGACAGTTCCGGTCTCCTCAAAATCATTGCGCGTATAACGCTGTTAATTGCTGTTGGATCGTATCATTGTTCAAGTACTCATCGTATGTCGTTTCTTTATCGACGATACCGTTCGGCGTTAACTCGATGATACGGTTCGCGATCGTTTCGACGAACTGATGGTCATGCGAGCTAAAGAGCATTGCGCCTTTGTAAGCGATCAAGCCATCGTTGAGTGCTGTGATCGATTCGAGATCCAAGTGGTTCGTTGGATCGTCGAGGACGAGAACGTTAGCGCCGCTGAGCATTGCTTTTGAAAGCATACAACGGACTTTTTCGCCCCCAGATAAGACAGAGGCTTTTTTCATGACTTCTTCTCCTGAGAAGAGCATCCGTCCGAGGAATCCACGGAGGAACGTATCGCTCTCATCTGCCGGCGAATACTGACGGAGCCAATCGAGGATCGTCTTATCCGAGCCTTCGAAGAATTCCGAGTTATCTTTTGGCAAGTACGACTGCGAAGTCGTGACGCCCCATTTGAACGTACCGCTATCCGGTTCCATCTCACCCATAAGGATTTTGAAGAGAGTCGTGATTGCGATATCGCTCTGACTGATGAACGCGACTTTATCCGTTTTGTTCAACGAGAAGCGGACGTTATCAAGGACTTTGACGCCATCGATCGTCTTCGAGATACCGTCGACCATCAAGAGATCATTTCCGATTTCGCGTTCCGGTGTAAAACCGACGAACGGATAACGGCGTGACGATGGACGAATGTCGTCGAGTGTGATTTTATCAAGCAATTTCTTCCGCGACGTCGCTTGTTTCGCTTTTGAAGCGTTTGAGCTGAAACGCGCGATGAAGGCTTGAAGTTCTTTGATCTTCTCTTCTTTTTTCTTGTTTTGGTCACTTGCCATACGCGAAGCAAGCTGACTTGACTCGTACCAGAAATCGTAGTTTCCGATATACAATTGAATCTTACCGTAATCGAGATCCGCCATGTGCGTACAGACGTTGTTCAAGAAGTGACGGTCGTGGGAAATGACGATGACCGTGTTTTCGAATCCAATCAAGAATTCTTCGAGCCATTTGACAGCTTTCAAATCAAGTCCGTTCGTTGGCTCATCGAGTAAGAGAATGTCTGGTTTGCCGAACAACGCTTGTGCAAGCAAGACTTTGACCTTTTCCGATCCTGTCAGCTCAGCCATCGTTTTCGAGTGAAGGTCTTCCTTGATACCGAGTCCTTGAAGAAGCATTGCGGCTTCCGACTCTGCTTCCCAACCGTTCATCTCAGCGAATTCACCTTCGAGTTCAGCAGCGCGCATACCGTCTTCGTCCGAGAAATCTTCTTTCATATAAATCGCATCTTTTTCTTTCATGACTTCATAGAGACGTTTGTGTCCCATCATGACCGTTTCGATGACTTGGAATTCTTCGTATTCGTAATGGTTCTGACGGAGAACGCCTAAACGTTCGCCTGGTGTGATGATGACATCGCCTTGTTGTGCTTCGATGTCACCAGCGAGAATTTTCAAGAATGTCGATTTACCGGCGCCGTTTGCACCGATCAAACCGTAACAGTTACCTGGTGTGAACTTGATGTTGACGTCTTCGAATAATTTTCGGTCTGCAAAGCGAAGACCGACGTTTTGTACTGTAATCATATAGAGATGAACCCTCGTTTCTAGTAAGTGATGTGCTCATTCGAGTGTACCACAAATCGTGATCTGTCGTAGAGCAGGCAAAGTTCCCTCCATATTAGGACAGAAATTAAAAATAAGCAACCGGACATTTAAAAAAATGAAACATTTTCCAGATAGATACGTAGAAGAAAGTAAGGAATTCGTTAGAGGAGGGGTTAGATGGCCATCTTTTTCACATTATTGTTTTTCGCCCTCATCGTTTTGCTTGGCATGGAACTCTACCGCTATATCCAAGAAAAGATCGATAAAGGAGATTCAGAATGAGAGAAATCAAACCGAAGAAAAAAATTCGCCCGTCGATGATCATCGCTGGTGTGCTCGTACTAGCGTTGCTTGCAACAACGCCGTTCATCGTTGAACAAATCGAACCTGGACAAGTTGGTGTTGTCTATACACCGTCAAGCGGTGTCAAAGATGAGACGTTATCACAAGGTTGGCATGTCGTTTCACCGATCACACGGGTGACGGAGTATCCGATTCGAACACAGACAAAAGCGCTTGAGAACATGACACTTGCAACCAAGGATGGAAAGAACATCGTCGTTGACTTTACATACAGCTTCTCCGTCTCACCGGATAAGGTGACGAAAGTCTTCAACAAGTTCGGACCAATCGAAATCGATGAGATTGCAAAAGGTTATTTAAAACAACGACTTTATGATGCATCGCGTGAGCAAATCTCGAAAGTCACCGTCCTTGAACTGTTCGGTGAAAAATCAGGGAATGTCTCGACGAGCATTCAGACGCAGTTTGCAGAAGACGTCAAGGATATCGGTTTCATCATCGAAGATGTCGCACTCGGTGCGCCGAAACCAGATGAAAAGACACAGGAAGCAATCGATGCGCGTGTCAAAGCGTCGCAGGAACTCGATAAAAAGAAAACGGATCTTGAAATCGCTAAAGCAGAAGCAGAACGTCTTCGCGTAGAAGCGAAAGGAGCAGCAGATGCCCGTTTGATCGAAGCGCAAGGATTGGCAAAAGCTCAAAAAGAACTACAGAAGACATTGACGGAAGAAATGATTCAATACGAAGCCGTTAAGAAGTGGGACGGGAAGTCACCACTCGTCAGTGGGTCGGGTAGTATGGTTCAATTACCGCTTCCAGATGCTACAACAGAAGAAAAGAATTAAATCTCGATGTGCTTGGAGACAAGCACATTTTTTTATTTCATCATAATAAAATAATTGTACTAATGCTCTTATGGTATTAAATTTTAATATACCAATAAAAAATGATACATTTTATATCTTTTAAATCCCAAATTAATGGTTTAATTACCTTTTTTATAAGGAAAAAGGTGTAAAGAAAAGTCATTTAGATTAACTAGGTCAATGAATTGTTCCAATTGAAGGAGGAATTTTATTGTATCGAAATCGATCACCGAATCTTTTTATCATCTTAATGATCTTACTGGCAACAAGCTTTCCGATTCCGCACAGTCATGCGACGACTGAGGAATTCGAAATTCCAGACCCTTTGACGTCATCGTTTTGTGAAGAGACGTTGAATGATCCAAAGAAAAAGGACTTGTTGGAAAAAGAGGAAATCGAACAATGCGAAGAGCTCGTAGAAGTAGAGGAGACGCCATCAACCGAGAGTGAGGTCCTACCAACACCCGAGACACCCCCAACCGAGAGTGAAGACCCACCAACACCCGAGACAGCTCCAACCGAGAGCGAAGACCCACCAACACCCGAGACACCTCCAACCGAGAGCGAAAATCCATCAACACCCGAGACACCTCCAACCGAGAGCGAAGACCCACCAACACCCGAGACACCCCCAACCGAGAGCGAAGACCCACTAACACCCGAGACACCCCCAACCGAGAACGAAGACCCACTAACACCCGAGACACCTCCAACCGAGAACGAAGACCCACTAACACCCGAGACACCTCCAACCGAGAGTGAAGACCCATCAACATCAGAGACATCTCCAACCGAGAATGAAGATCCACTGACACCTGAGACAGCACCTACTGATGAAGAGGAAAACAAAATTCCCGACCAACCTGATTCTGGTAAAGCAGAATCACCGAACGAAATCGAAACTCCTGTCCTAACGTCACCTAAACCAAGACAAGAGAAGCAACAAGCGGTTGTACCGATGCTTGCTGGAGTAGCACTGCTCGGAACATCAAGCTTAGATGCTTCCTATAATGGAACGACTAAAACGATCACACTAGAAAATACTGTTTCTGGATTGTTGAGCTTAAATTTATCAAGTGGATATATTATTTTTCGACTACCACCAGAAGTGATGCAAAGTATTGAAACGAGTTCCGTCAAACTGCAATATCGCTATAGTGGATTACTTGGAATTGGATCGCAAACCAGGGATGCGACAGCAATAATCGATCGAACGAATAACCAAATCTATGCTGATGTTAGCTCTTTATTAAAGCTATCTCTTCTAAGTAGCGATCGATTCACCTTATCTTTCAAAGTCGGAAATCTACCAGTCGGAGTCGATAAAGTCTATACGTTCCGGAGTGTTTTAGCAGATGGGTTAGTTGATTTGAATGTTTTAAGTAGTGGTACGGCTACAGCAACACTTGGAATCGGACCTACATTCAACTTAAGTGTTCCGGATACGCTAGATTTCGGAAGTCATGAGTTGACAGGACGTGAGAAAATCATCCCTCGCTTGTCCCCAATGACGATTTCTATTTCGCACGAAAATGCAACAGGTTACAACTGGAAGTTACAAGCAAGTCTCAGTCGTCCTTTGACGAGTACAGACAATGACGTGTTGAGCGATGTTCTTTATTTTAAGACCACTTCGAAAACCCAATTGTTACAAACGACTGCTATTGAAATCGCAACAGGGACGATGTCGGCAAGCTCGAATCAGACACCGTTAACCTACGCAGAAAACGAAGGGATCATTCTCGACTTAACTGGCAAATATCCAAAACCTTCATCGTATAGCGCAGGCATTCAATGGAGTTTAATCAATGCACCATGAAAAGGAGAGAACAGAAATGAAGAAACGTTTCGCTGTTTCGACGGTATTGATGAGTACAGCTTTGGTTTTAGGAACAACCACTGCATGGGCGGCGACTTCTACGGGCGAGTCGACGGCAAAAATTACGTTCACGACGAATGAAGCACCGGTCATCGTGGATCCAGATGATCGGGACCCGAACAATCCATATGAACCAGACAAAAACGGCGGAAATAAACCTACAGGAAATACAGGACCATTGACACTCGATTATGCGCCTAACTTTGATTTTGGATCAAACGAATTGCTTTCCAATAAAGCAGAGTTTAAGGCGACCGATCAAAAACCATTTCTCCAAGTAACGGATCGACGGGTTAATCGGACAGAATGGGAAGTAACCGTGAAGTTGGGAGACTTTATAGATGAAGGTGGAAAGCCCTCGTTAATAGGTTCGACGTTATCCATTGATGCCGGTACTGTTCAAACATTAGTGAATGTATCAGGATTCGCGGCACCTACGACACAAGATATAACATTGACACCAGGAAATGCAGGAGATGCGCAAACGATACTAACATCCCCAGAAGGAACGTTCTCAACTTGGCAAATTTACTGGAAGGGTAACGGAACCGATAACGATTACATCAAACTCAATGTACCAATCAATTCTCAAGTGCAAGGCACACACACCGCAACACTCGACTGGACGCTTACGGATGTCGTGAATTGACTTGAAAGCAGGTGAAGACAAAGATGAAACGATGGGGAGCTAGTTGTCTTGCTATACTACTTTATGGATTGTTATTCTGCGTCATACCTTCGACTAGTTTTGCAGAAGATCGCGTCAATTTTTCGATTGAAGCCGTTCCGAATGCCTACCAAGTCGATTCTGGTGTCTCGTACTTTGACTTACGTATGACGGCAAAACAAAAGACGAACATTCAAGTTCGAATTTTCAATCATGGACCTGATGATCATACGTTTTTGACATCAATCCGGAATGCAACGACGAACGATAATGGTTTGATCGTTTACGATCAAAAGAAACCGGTCCCGTTAGCTCCGACTTCGTTGACGGATCTCATTCAACCGAACGCGACATCGACGTTCATCAAGGGCGGCGAATCGAAAGTCGTTTCTTTACCACTTGAGATTGTGAACGATTTAGACGGTACCTTGTTGGCGGGTGTTCGGGTCGAAAAGAAACCAGAAAAAGAAACAGCTGAAAAAAATACAATCGGTATTCAAAATCGTCACTCTTACATCATCGGTTTGAAAGTCCGATCTTCGATTAAAGAACTGGCGCCTGAGATTACGTACGAAGGGGTAGAAGCAAAATCGTCTTTTTCTAGACCGACCGTCTTTGTTAAGCTAGCCAATCAGGTACCGACGATCAGTCAGCCTATGAAGTTCGAAGCCGTCGTCATGCAAGGCAAAAAAGTCGTTGTTCGTAAAGAGATGGAAGTTCGATTTGCTCCGTCGATTTATATGCGAACACCGATTGAAACGACAGGAATCTTAGAACCAGGTACGTATCAAATTAAGATCCGTGTTGAAGGAAAAGAAAAGACGTGGAAGTGGAAAGACAGCTTTAAAATCACGAAGCGCCAAGCAGACCAGATGAAAGAACAGATGCCTGAGCGAGAGATTGAGGAAAATTCCAACTCCTTCGTCGGTGAATGGTCGAAGGAACTCATGATTGCCTCGACGTTGATTATCTTTTTGCTGATTGGTTACATCTATCGTTTGAAAAAACAACAACGCCAGACATGAAAAAAAGCAGATTCTCAGCGCTGAGAATCTGCTTTTTGATTAGCGCGAAGCTTGTTCAAATCCTTGAGCGATGGCAATGATCACTTGTGTTGCTTTGACCATATTATCGACCGAAATGAATTCAAACTTGCCATGGTAGTTCTCGCCACCGGTAAAGATGTTCGGTGTTGGAAGACCCATGTATGAAAGTTGAGATCCATCCGTTCCACCACGAATCGGTTTAATGATCGGTGTGATATCAAGCGACTCCATCGCTGCATGAGCGATATCGACGATGTGCATGTGGGGTTCGATTTTTTCACGCATGTTGTAGTATTGATCGTGTAAATCGATTTCGACACTGCCGGCGCCATACTTTTTGTTCCACTCATCGACAAGGGCAGATAAGAAGTGTTTCCGTCCTTCGAACGCCTCACGATCGAAATCACGAATGATGTAGTCGAGCGTCGTTTTTTCGACAGAACCGTCAAACGAAATCAGGTGAAAGAAACCTTCGAAACCATCCGTGAATTCAGGAGACTCTTCTCCAGGAAGACGATCGTGGAATGCCATCGCATGTTTCTGCGAATTGACCATCTTATCTTTTGCTGTTCCCGGATGGACATTTGTTCCGTGGAAGACGATTTTGGCTGCAGCCGCATTAAAGCTTTCGTATTCGAGTTCACCCAGCGGACCGCCGTCAACCGTATAAGCATACGTGGCATCGAATGCTTCGACATTGAAGTGATGTGGTCCACGACCGATTTCTTCGTCTGGCGTAAAGGCAACACGAATGCGACCATGCTTGATTTCTGGATGTGAAATCAGATGATGCATGGCTGTCATGATTTCTGCGATTCCGGCTTTATTATCGGCACCGAGTAATGTCGTACCATCCGTTGTCATTAAGGTATGACCAACATAGTTGTGTAGTGCCGGAAAATCAGTTGGCGACAGGATGACGGACGGTACTTCACTTAACGTGATCGGATTTCCATCATACGCTTCCACGAGTTGCGGACGAACATTCGTACCTGTAAAGTCCGTTGCTGTATCCAGGTGAGCAAGAAAACCAATTGTCGGAATGTCTGCATCTGTATTAGCGGGTAACGTCGCCATGACATAACCATTGTCATCGACCGTGACCTCTTCCATGCCAATGGTCTTTAATTCTTCTATGAGCAAACGAGCTAGTGTCCATTGCCCTTCAGTTGTTGGAACAGTCGTACTCTCATAATTCGACTGTGTATCGACTTTCACGTATGTAGTTAGACGATCAATCAATTCTTGTTTCAAATCAAAAACGTCCCTTCTCGTCATAAGATACCTTCATCATAGCATGAACGACTAATGTGAGAGAATTCTGAATCATGATAGACTAATAATGGAAAAGGGGGAATTTTTCATGAGAGCATTCGTAGTCGATCAGTATGGAAAAGACGCATCACTTACAGAAAAGGACGTCACACCTGAAAAAGCGGGGAAACACGAATTACGGGTTCAAATCGAGGGGTCGAGCATCAATCCACTTGATACGAAGATGTTCTTCGGACATGTGGCGGCGGCTTCGACGACTGGAATTCTCCAGGGGGATGTAACGGGGAAAGTCATTGGGATTGGGGATGGTGTGACGTCTTTTTCTATCGGCGATCGCATCGTCGCATTCGGCGGTGGACTTGGAACACGTGCCGGTGCGCTAGCAGAAGAAATGCTTGTGCCTGAACAGATGGCAGTCTTACGACCGGAAGGGGTCTCGGCTGAGGTTGCTGGTTGTTTACCGGTGATTGGGTTGACCGCGATGGAAATATTAAAAGAGCGAATCGCGATTACTCCAGGCATTCATGTATATGTAGCAGGTGGAACGGGTGGAGTAGGACATCTTACCGTACAACTTGCTCGTCATTATGGATGCGACGTCACAGCGAGCGCCTCTTCTGACAAGAAGGCAGCTTGGCTAGAAGCGAAAGGGATTCGCGTTCATCGGTATAAGGAAGAATCAGCTGAAGCGTTATTAAACCGACTTGATCTGGACGGATTCGATGTCATCATTGATACAGTCGGTGGTGACCATTTACAAGAATCGTTCATACTCGCAAAAGAGCGGGGACGCATCATTTCGATCGCGACACGGACGACACAAGATTTAACGATGATGCATAGTAAAGCCTTGTCCCTTGAAGCTGTTTTCGTCGCGCTTCCGTTACTGAAAGGAAAAGTAGATGAGATGAAACAACAGCAACGTCACTTATCAGAACTCGTTCATTTAGTGGAAGAAGGCGCAATCGAGATTCGGATTGAAGAGCAGATTCCGTATGAACGCGATGCGTTAAACGATCTCTATCAACGATTTGATCAAACATCACACTTTGGTAAGGTGAGTGTATATCCAACCCCTAAAAAATGATTCTCCATTCATTTTACATTTCCTGTTAAAAATATAAAAAATCCGCTACTGAAAAATTCGGTAGCGGATTTTTTAGATAACAGATTATTTACGGCGAACAAGAATGCTTTTTGGAGCGAGTTGTGGCATGGAAGGAGGAGTCGGGAAATCTTTCTGCTCCGGTTGCTCCCACACGACTTCGAATTTTTGACGCAACTTGTTGAATGCTTGCTCGACAGCTTTTTTCAATTGTGACGCATCAAGAGCAGGACTATCTGTCGTAATCGCAAGCAATCCTCCGCGATTCGTCAGGTGAATGACTTTTTGGATCCAAAGGGCGAGATCCTGTTCCGTTCGAAACTGACGTGTCCGTGTATTGACTTGTACGGGCGGATGGAACAAGACGACGTCAAAACGAGTCTTCTTATCTGCTTGTTCGATATAGTCGAACGCATCCTGAACTAAAATCTTCTGTTTTTCGGGAGTAAAACTGTTCAACATCAGATTATCTTTTGTCTTATTTCGACTACGTGTCGAGAAATCAACGCTTGTCGTTCGGGCAGCTTCACCATAAAGGGCAGCTACCGTTAACGTTCCTGTATCGGAAAAGAGGTTAAGTACGGTCTTTCGTTCGACGGAATCGAGAAGGATTCGGCGAAGTTCACGTTGGGCAATGTCAAAACCAGTCCGCATGCCAGCATCTAAGTCATATTCATACAACACACCATATTCTTGTGCGACTTCAGGAAAATCACCTCGTTCCCCTTTCAAAAAGTCGTCGCCTTTGACCGGTTGAAGATCGACGAGGAAATCTCGTTTTTCATAAATGCTTCTATAATTCAGTAGTGATTCAAGAGCCTCAAGAATTAGTGGGCGGAATGTATAGATGCCTTCATTTTCGAATGTAATGAGGTAATGATGATCATAACAGTCGATCGTCAAACCACCAATACCATCCCCTGCACCGTTAAAGATACGGAAGGCTTCTGAATACTCTTCAAAAAATTCATTTCGTTTGTCTAACGCTTTTTCAAAAAGTTGTTTGAAGAAGGCGACATCAATCGCTTCTTGCTCGTCCATTGAGAGAGTCCAACCGACACCTTTTTCCTGCTTGCCAAAATAACCGGTCGCGAGGTATTCTTTATGTTCTGTCATCAGGTGAAGTAGTGCGCCTGCCTCTTTGACATGGTGCAAAGCTTCGAACATTTCCTTGCGTAACGCGGGATACCCGCTTTGAATCGATTCAATCCATTCTGGTTTGACGACAACTGGATAAAGTTCACGGGGCATGTTAGTTTCCTCATTTCTACTTGTGGATAAGTGCCATAAGTATACCATAAATGGGGTTATCCACATGTGGATAACTGGATATAAATAAAACCGCTATTCTTTGTATAAGTCAAAGGAATAACGGTTTTTGTTATGATAAGCAAAGAACTGAAAAATCTATAATGATTTGGAGTGAAACATAAAAATGAAAAAACATGTTCAAGTCGTAGGGGCTGTCATTCGCAACGATCATAATGAAATATTGTGTGCACTTCGTAGTAGCCAAATGTCATTGCCCAACTTATGGGAGTTTCCTGGTGGAAAAATTGAGCTACATGAAACGCCTTCACAGTCGTTAGTTCGCGAAATCAATGAAGAATTAAAATGTAACATTAAGGTTAAACAGCCAATCGAAAAAACGACGTACGAGTACGATGCTATTATTGTTACATTGCATACGTTTGAAGCTGAAATCGTAACAGGAGAACCGATTGCTGTAGAACATGCAGAGCTTCGCTGGGTATCTGTTTCAGACCTTGATCAGCTTGAATGGGCTCCTGCCGATATTCCTGCAGTTGAGTACATTAAGAAAGAGTTTGCCACTCTTTAAACAGTTCAATTGATAATGGAGAATGAAGTGACCAAGTCACACTAATCGGTTTAGAACCTGTACTTTGAAGATGCTTTAACTGGCCAAAGTATGTGAACGGTAGCGTTTTTCCTTGTTCTTTATCTGCTTTCCGCATAAACAAATGAATACGAATTCCTTCGCTCTCATGGTTTTGATATAAAGTACCGGCTTTACCTGTAGCAGTTGCATTACTTTGAGACTGCCAGTGGAAACGATATTGATCTAAGAAATAATCATTATATTTTAGTTGCTCATCAATGGCTTCATCTTTGTGTAAATTCACGAATAAAATATAATCGTCACCAGCTTGAGCTACGCCTTCACGCCAAGAACCTTCCTGACTTGGTGAACAAAGAAGACGTTGGATAACAGAACGATTGTATGTTTGATGTAATAGAAACGCCTGGTCTTCGATCAACCAGTTAATTCGATCTGGTAGTTGATGAAATGCAAGTAGACCTGCTTGGATAAAATGCATCATATATGAACGTAATTCAGTTGATTGTTGAAGTGCTTGAACGACTGTATTTGAAAAGCGATAGCGCTCTTCTGATACAGCATCTAGCAATTGAATACGGTCATTTTTAAACGCAGTAGACCAGCGTTTAAAAAGATGATGAATGATAGGTCGTTTTGAAAAAGAATGATTCGTCGATAAGGCGAATTCTTTGAAAACTTCTTGTTCAATATCTTGTACTGAAGCAGAAGGATGATGCAGTAAATGTTTTAAAATCAGTAAGCTGAAGGGCTCACGAATTGGGAATAGTCCTTCGAGCTGTTCAACAATTTTGCGTGTCGTGTCATCGAGCAATAAACGTAGTTCTTCATCGGTAGCATGTTTTTCAAGTTGCTTAAGACGTAATGTACTTCTCCATTGCTGAACAATACTTTCAATAGCTGGTGCGTCTTTATGCGTAACTAAATCATTTAAACTCGGAAGATTTCCGATCATACGTGTCAGCCGTTGATAACTTTCACGGAGCTGTTTGCTAGCTGAAAACTCTATTTTTTTCATTTGTTCAATAATAAATCTTTCTGTAATTGAGTCTAGAATGGCTAAAGATCCTTCCGGTAAAATCGGAAAATGCTGTTTTACAGCAGTAGCAATTTTATAACGATCAATAGAATGAAACGATTGTTGACCAGACAACACAAGCGGTGCAACAAAAGCCTTTTGACTATTTCCGATAAAATCTAAAATCGTAACAAATTCTTTTGAGCTATGTTTACGTAAGCCTCTCCCCAATTGTTGAATAAAAATAGTAGGAGACTCCGTAGGACGTAAAAATAGCATGAGATTGACTTTTGGAATATCGACTCCTTCGTTAAACAAGTCAACTGTAAAAATATATTGTAGTGGATCTTGATCGTCCTCTAGTCGGCGAATGGCTTCTTCGCGTTCTTCTTCAGACTGTTTACTTGTAACAGCCATTGCTTCAATTTGATGTCGTTTAAATTCTTGCTCCATAAACTCTGCATGATTGATATTGACGCAGAATCCTAATCCAACAGCCTGATTACCACTGAACCCAAATTTACGAATCATTTCAACAATATAATCTGTTCGTGTTGAGCGTTCGAGTGCAACAACAAGATCTTGTTCTACATAAAAGCCGTTTTGTTGAGGAATAAGAGAATAATCAATCGATTCATCATCTTGAATACCAAAATAATGGAATGGTGAAAGTAAATCTTGTGCTAAGGCATCATACAGACGAACTTCGTAAGCGACATTATAGTCAACAAGCTGGAAGATATTTTGACCATCCATTCGTTCTGGTGTTGCCGTTACGCCAAGCAAAAATTTCGGCGTAAAGTAGTTAAGAATGTTTTGGTAAGAAGCAGATGAAGCGTGATGGAATTCATCAATAATGATGTAGTCAAACGTATCCTGTAAAAATTGATTAAGATGAACCTCTTTTGAAAGTGTTTGAACGGTAGCGAAGGTAAATTGTGCATCTTGAATTTGTTGTGATCCTGAATATCTACCAAATGTATAACTTTCATTTGAAAAAACTTGCCTAAATGTATGCTCAGCTTGTGATAGTAGCTTTCCACGATGTGCAACAAATAATACTTTTTTAGCCTGAGCTTGACGGACATCAAATGCTGCTAAATACGTTTTCCCTGTTCCTGTTGCCGCAATGACCATTGCTTTTGTTTCTTTTCGCTCACGCAAACGATTCAGTTCTTCTAAAGCTGGAATCTGCATGAGGTTTGGTTCAATAACGGTGTAATCGACAGCGGGTTCGGCAACTGTATCGCGGATAGAAAATGATCTTATAGGTGGTGTTTCTTGTTGGTACTGTTCGTATTGAACTAATAATTCTTCTGTACATATAGTCGCTTCGTGGCTGTTCCAAAGCTGTTCAAACAAGTTTTTCGCTTGAGTGACTAATGTTGTGACGGGTGTAGAAGGTATACGAATATTCCATTCCATGCCGTGCGTTAAAGCTGATTTTGATAAATTAGAAGATCCAACAATAGCACTATCCAACTGATCAGGACGTGAAAATAAATAGGCTTTCGGATGAAACGCATGATTTTTTTTAATCGGTTCATAAATTTTTACTTCGATATTGCTGAATTCCATCAACTGTCGGATAGCCTTCGCTTCTGTAATATTCATATAGAATGAAGTCAAAATACGAATTGGTTTGTTTTGAGCTTCTGCTTCTTTTAAAGCTGGGACAAGCGTCTGGATTCCAGAATGTCGTGTAAAACTTACCATCCAATCAGCAGCAGATGCTGTCCACAATTCTTGATTGATGTGATGCAACAACTGTTCTTGTTCAAGTTGGCCAGGAGCAATGAGCTCCCAAGCACGCAAAGAATTTTTATATTGTGTAGGTAAAGCATGAGTTGTGTTAGTAGTGAGTTCACGATGAAGCGGCGAGTCGATCGGAGGTTGATTTAAATGAAGGAGCCATTCATTGACCGTTTCAACCATTTGATCAGGTTTATCTTGTTTTTGTAAATGGTCTAAAGATTGATATAGTACTTGATTAAGATGTGTAAGTAATTCTGTTGTGTAGTCATGTGCTGGTACAGAGACACTTGTTGTATCAGATTGTGAGTTAGTTTCAGTTGAAGAACGTAGTGTTTCATAATAAGACATGGTTATCCTCCGAATGATAGTAAATGGTATTTATAACGAGTAAATCATCAATAATATACCAATAAATAGATAAATAAAGTAAAAAAATCATCGTTTTACTAAAAAGTTAAACGATGATTTTTGTTTATTAATTTGAAATTCGCTCCACAACAGCCTCAAGCGATACTTTGACATTACCAGCTAGTGCCCGCGTAATCATACACGAACCTTCCGCTTTTTCAGCAAGACGTTGCGCCTTCTCCAGATCACGATCCGACAGATCGGCTGGCAATAAAAGTTTCGGACGATGTATGATCGCGTCGTACGTGAAGACACCGTTCGTGACATCAACGATGCCTTCAGACTCCATCGTTAACGAGACTTTTGGAATGTGACTACGCTCAAGCATTGCGGCAAGCGTGATGATATAGCACGTAGCAGCTGCCCCAAGTAACATCTCATCTGGATTCGTACCAACCCCTGGGCCATCCATGGCGTCCGGAATTGAAATTTTTGTTTTTAGTTCACCCGTCTCGATCTGACCAACATCATTGCGATTGCCCGGCCAGTCTGCGGTTAAATGAAAATGGTGCTTCATGATCAATCGCCTCCATGCCTCCATCATACGAAGTTCAGCATGATTTTTCGCCTATTCTGCTCATGTACATACGAAAAGAACAATCAGCTAAAAATCTGGTCGATTTTTTCGATATCCTCTTGTGACAACTGAACATCTAACGTACGCAACGTATCCGTCACCTGATCTGGTCGTTTCGCACCAGGGATGATGGCATCGATACCGTCCTGTGCTAAATACCACGCGAGTACGACGTGTGCGACTTCCGCATTATGTGCTTCTGCGATCGGACGCAGTTGATCGACTTTTGCGAGGTTTTCTTCGAAGACATCTTTTTGGAACAAAGGATCGTTTTTTCGTAAATCATCAAACGTTGTCTCTTTTGTATATTTCCCTGCCAATAATCCAGCAGCGAGTGGGAAGTACGGGACGAACGACATACCGTTCTCAACGATATACGGGAGTAATTCTTTTTCCGCATCCCGTTTGAATAGGTTGTATTCCCCTTGATAGACGTCGACATGTCCGTCTTTGTTCGCTTCCTTCAGTTGTTCGAGTGAGAAATTCGAGACACCGATTGCGCGAATTTTTCCTTCTTTTTTCAGTTCAGCGAGTGCTGCGACAGCTTCATCCTTTGGTGTTGATTCATCCGGAAAATGAATGTAATACAAATCGATATAGTCTGTCTGAAGACGTTTTAAACTCTCTTCGACCGATTGACGGAGAAAGTCTGGTGAATTGTTCATGACGACGTTTCCGTCAACGAACTGATGCGCACCTTTCGTCGCGAGGACGACATCTTCTCGAGCGACTGTGTCTTTCCAGACCTCACCAACGAGTTCCTCCGAACGTTCTGGTCCGTAGATGAAAGCGGTATCGAGGAAATTGATTCCTTGCTTCAAAGCGACACGAACGAGATCGCGTCCGGCTTGCTCATCGAGATTCGGATATAAGTTGTGTCCACCGACAGCATTCGTACCGAGACCGATGGGGTGAACGAATAAGTTAGATTGACCGAGTTGAACATGTTTTGTCATGAAAATGACCTCCTTAAACGATATCGAGTGGTTCTTTTTTCGTTGGTGCTGGGAACGCTTGATCAAGTGCAGCGAGCTCTTCCTCTGTTAAATTCAGAAGCGCAGCGCGACCATTGGCTTCGACATGATGTGCCTGACCAGCCTTAGGAATCGCGATGACGTCACCTTCACGAATCGCCCATGCGAGTAGAATCTGTGCCGGTTCAACGCCATGTGTCTCGGCGAGTTCCTCGACGGTCGGATGATTCAGAAGTTGATCACGTAATGAACCACCTTCTGCTAGTGGGCAATACGCCATCACTGGTATACCATGCTCACGTAGTAACGGTAATAGTTCGTACTCGATTCCCCGTGATCCAAGGTGATAAAGTACCTGATTGACAGCGCATTGATCACCACTTGGTAGTGCCAACAGTTCTTTCATGTCTGATACGTCAAAATTGGACACACCCCAACGGCGAATCTTGCTTTCTTGTTTTAAAGCTTCCAGTCCTTCGACCGTTTCTTTGAGTGGAATGTCACCACGCCAGTGAAGAAGATAGAGATCAAGATAATCCGTACCGAGACGTTCAAGCGTTTCGGAACAAGCTTTCTTTAACGCTTCTCCACCAGCGTGATGCGGATACACTTTCGAGACGAGAAAGACTTCCTCTCGTCGATCTGCAATCGCGTCGCGAATCAATTCTTCAGAAGCACCTTCCCCGTACATCTCTGCCGTGTCGATGAGTTCCATTCCACTATCGAGACCGACACGGAGTGCTTCGATTTCTGCCTCGTGCTTCTCCGACTCTTCTCCCATCCGCCATGTGCCTTGTCCGAGTGCCCGAACATGCGTCTGATCGGGAAACGTCACCGTTTTTTGCTTTAATGCAGCAAGTATCAACGTCTTTTCTGTTGCGTTCATCGTTCTTCCTCCTTTAGTAGAGAGACAATAGTAGGGTTTACCACGCGAACTCTGAACAAAAACGTCTTCTTCCAGAGAAAGAGACGTCACCAATGCTCAAACAAGGGACCGTGATCACCGAATACAGGATCTTGAGTTGGACGCATCACCTGACGAATACGTTGAAGATTTTCCGGGCGTTCACTTGTTTGACCTGTCAGCGTGTCATAATCTTGACCGTCCGGATAGGCACCGATTACTCGAAAGTGTCGACTTGTATCAAGTGCTTTATGTCCTGTACCGGCAGGGAGTAGAAGAACATCTCCACTCGTCAAAGTGAAGGTCTTACCAAGCGGACCACCCAGCTGAACAGTTGCATGCCCTTCAAGAATCCCGATCACTTCATGGGCGATACTATGATAATGATGAAAGTCAAAAATGCCATCCACCCAGCTGTTACGCCAATCATGTGCATGGAAGGTCTGTTCGATGTGTGATGGCTCTGCAAATGCGTGCCGATAAATCAACACCGGGAATGTCGGATTGTTCGGAATGTGCCCGTCATCCTCAAAATAAAATACCTCAACGCGCATCTTCGTTGCTCCTTTCTCTGATGTGGCACAAAGTAATAATTACATCTGTAATTACCCGTAATTAAATATCATCAATCGTCCGAGCATCTTTATGGCGTAACGAATTCGGAGGTGCTAAGATGCTTAAGTTAACGAAATTACAAAGGAGGCTTTCTGATGATCGCCATCGAAGCAAAATTAGAAGTACAACCAGCAAAACGAGAAGAGTTTTTAGCAGCAACAAAAACGTTAGTAGAAGCATCACGTGCTGAAGCTGGAAACATTGGCTACGACTTGTTCCAAAGCACAGAAGACGAAAATGTCTTCATGATGATTGAAAAATGGGAAGACCAAGCTGCAATCGAAGCACACAACACGAGTGCTCATTTCGGACAATTCGTTGCGTTTGCACAAACAGCTCTTGCTAAACCATTAGACGTTCAATCGTTCCAAGCATAATCATAAGAGATTGACGTAACACATAAGGAAGGTATTCTGGGTTCGTGACCTAGAATACCTTCTTTTTTGTTTTATGCGACATAATCGGTTAAAGCCTTTATTTAAGTTAGAAGTATTCCACTTTTCTTTTACAATCATATGACATTTCATTGAAACTGTTAGTTTTTCCCTGATTAGGGCATTATTCTTATAATGACACAAAAAGGAGGCTTTTATCATGAATGAACGAACGAATGCACCAGAGTCGAAGCGATCATTCTTCAAGATGCCTCATACATATGCCATCATCATGGCGATTCTCATCATCTCAGTCATCTTGACGTATACACTTCCAGCAGGGCAATTCGACCGTGAAAAACAAGACGGACAAACCGTCGTCATCGATGGCACATATCGCGCGGTAGAGTCTGCACCTGTCAATCTCTTTGGTTTATTTGAAGCAATCCCGCAAGGCATGGAAGCGGGTGCTGCGATCATCTTCTATATCTTTCTTGTTGGTGGTGTCTTCGGCATCATTCGTCAAACCGGCGCCATTGAAGCAGGAATCAATCAATTGATTCGCCGATTCGGTCAAAAAGGACACATCATGATTCCGATGACGATGTTCGTCTTTTCGATTGCCGGGGCGACGATTGGTATGGCAGAGGAAACAATCATCTTCGTGCCGATTGGGATCATGTTAGCGCGTGCCCTTGGATATGATGCGATGACAGGAGCCGCGATCGTCAGTCTAGGGGCGGCGGTTGGTTTTGCCGGCGGAATGTTGAATCCGTTTACGGTAGGTGTCGCTCAATCAATTGCGGAAGTACCGCTCTTTAGTGGTCTCGGTTATCGAACGGCTGTTTATATCGTATTTTTAGCGGTGACGATTCTTTATGTGATGAACTACGCAGGGAAAGTTAAACATGATCCGGCGCGCAGTCTTGTTTATGATCTCGAACAACGTCGTTCGGAAGAAGCAGCGACGACGATTTCAAGCTTTTCGAAACGTCATGCCTTTGTTTTACTGGTTTTAATCGGTGGCATTACGCTCAATGTGATCGGAATCTTTGAGTGGGGCTGGTATTTGACGGAATTAACCGCATCCTTCTTGATCATCGGGATGATTGCGGGAATCGTTACGCTTGGTGTGAACGGTACGTTCGAGAGTTTGATTGACGGCGCAAAAGCCGTGACGTTCGGTGCCTTGATTGTTGGATTTGCTCGAGCAATCGTCGTCATTCTCGAAGAAGGACGTGTTATCGATACGGTCATTTACGGCTTATCGAATGCCGTAGGACATTTACCGACGTTCTTTGCCGTCATCGGGATGTACGCCGTGCAATTGATTACAAACTTCTTTATTCCATCGGGGAGTGGACAAGCGGCGACGACGATGCCCATCATGGCACCATTGTCGGATTTACTCGGGATCGAGCGTCAAGTGGCTGTCTTAGCATTCCAATATGGAGATGGACTGACGAACATGATTTTCCCGACGAGTGCGCATTTGATGGCATTTCTCGCAATCGCAGGCATTCCGTATGAGCAATGGTTACGCTTCGTCTGGAAACTCTTCGCGATTTGGATTGCCTTGGCATGTGCTGCCTTATTACTTGCCGTAACGCTTGGTATTCAATGAAGTCGACCTTTCGGACATCTGTCCGGAAGGTTTTTCAGTTGCAGGAATCGGGAAGCGTTATCACGAACGGAATTAGGTAATGACTAAAGGGGGAACTGAAGTGACATATTCAATCGTTGGGTATTGTGAAAAAGAACAAGCGTGGGGTGTTGCCGTACAGTCGAAGTTTTTAGCGGTCGGGAGTGCCGTACCATTTGCGAAGGCAGGAGTGGGTGCGGTAGCGACACAGTCGTTTGCAAACACGACGTATGGTCCTGAAGGATTGCGGATGATCGAACAAGGCGCTTCAGCGGACGAGGTGTTACGTCGATTGACGGAAGTAGATGAAGGACGAGAGGATCGCCAGGTCGGGATCATCGATGCGAATGGCAAGAGTGCAACATTCACGGGTGAGGGATGTAACGACTGGGCAGGTGGGATTGCCGGTAAACACTTTGCAGCACAAGGGAATATTCTTGTAGACGGCAATACGGTGAAAGAGATGGCACGCGTCTTTGAATCGACGCAAGGTCCGCTTGCAGAACGTTTGTTGCGTGCGTTAGCAGCTGGTCAAGCAGCAGGCGGGGACTCACGCGGAATGCAGTCAGCGGCACTTCTCGTCGTCAAGGAGGGTGGCGGATACGGTGGATTCAACGACCGCTATATTGATTTACGCGTTGACGATCACCCGAGTCCGATTGAAGAGCTCGAACGCATCTATCAACTGCATACACTGTATCTGCAACCGAGTAAGCCGGAAGAAATCAAGCCGATCGATGATGCCTTAGAGTCAGAGTTGATGGATAAATTATTAGCGCTTGGCTATCGCGGTGATTTCGAAGACGCGTTCCGGACATATCTGCATACGGAAAACTTCGAGATGCGCGAACAAGCGGATCGTGCGATTGATACACGTGTTCTCGCGTATATTCGATCCCAATGAAAAATGACGGAGCTGACTCAAAAGTCGATTTTCCCAAAGATACGAGTGGCAGAATGATGATCTGCCTCCCTTATCTCGTAACAAAAAGAATGGCGCGTCACACGCCACTCCTACAGGAAAAAGCGCATCGCGCTGTCAGAGACAAACAAGACCAGTTTTCCTGCTTCAACGAAGCAGGAAAACTGGCTTGTGTCTCGCCTGAGGAAAGGGCGTGAAAAGACGCGTCATTCTTTTTTTGAGTCGGCCTCGTCATTTTGTTCATACTTGTGTCGACTTGGCGCGAATCGGTACTTTGAATCCGGTCGCGATGAACCGTTCCATTTCCGGTTCCGATTTAGCGTTTAAGCCAACTGTTCCGTCTCCTTTTAATGCCACGTTCGTTAGCTTGACACGCGTGATGTCTGGACCGATCGTAATCCCGTGTTTGGCGGAATCCTCAATGCGGATATCACGAAGGCGTACGTCTTCAGCCCCGTTTTCTCCCCCAAAGATTTGGATGTCCGTTTTCGCTTGTCGGAATCCGCTCATCTTCAACTGACTGATCGTGACGTTCCGTGCCTTATATTGAATCCCGATCATCGGTTGTTCTTGATAGTCATAATACGGATCACCGAGCACCGTAAAATCATGTATGACGACATTACGGTAAGCGGAAACGACGAGCGCACGCGGTTTTGAATTCGCATAGAGTTCCGTGTATTTAGGGGTCTGAGCGATCAAACGCGTTGCGATGATATTATAAGCCGTCTGAGACGTCGGATCAGTCGCTTGATGGTGACCGATATGTCGGAAGTTAAAGGCGCGATGATCATCAATCGATAGGTGTCCGACGATTTTGACGGTTGAGGCAGCAGAAGAGGTTGCATGTGCCTTAATTTCAAGTCCACCGAAACAACGACTTGTTGCGTTATTGAACAACCAGACGTCGCGTGATCCATCATCGACTTCGATTCCGTTTGAATTGGAGAAGCCTTCTGCATGGGCACGTCCACTTGGGTCATGCATGAAACAGTTCGAGATGAAGAGGTGATCGCTATGATGCGTCGTGATCCCGTCATCTCCGAATCCGTAACCAGTCAATCCATCGAACCAGATGAACGAACTACTTAAGTTCGCGCGGGCTCCGTCTCCGTTGTAATTGTAATACGGTGTCGAGATATCAAAACAGTGAAGTCCCGGGTTGACGGCCTCGACATCAAAGACCCATCCATAGGTGACATGCGCATATGTGAGACAACTGGAGTGGTTCCCCCATGTGCTACTTTTTTTCGCGTCACCGATGCGTTTAATGTTCCAATCGAGCGTCATTTTCTCGACGAGGAGATGATGATTACCGAGAAGATAATTTTGATTCGTCACGAGACGTCGTCCTTTTGGTGCCTCATCGTGCATCTTTATAATCGTTTTCCCTTTACCGGCTCCCGTTAAAATCGTGTAACTAGGCAAACGAATCCCCCGAACGACGTACGTACCGGGTGGGACATGGACTTGTCGATGTCCATCACCGAGTGCGTCGATGAACGCTTGTGTATCATCCGTCTGTCCATCACCGATTGCACCGTAGTTCGAGACATCGACGGTTTCGACATCGCTGATCAAACGCTCGAACTCATGATTGAGACGACCGAACCAACTCGGTCGAATCTCATCGCGTGGTGTCACGAAAGCAGGTGTTAGCGGTAGAATATGTTTATCACGATTCGTCAAAAATAATGGCGAAATCATCGAACGAAGCGTTCGACTGAGGTGAGGATTGCGTCTTGGTGCGACGAATGGACTATCGTGTAGCAGTTGTTCCGCTTGTCGAACTGCTTGTTCGTTGGTTGACGTTTCAACGTATTCCTGAATCAACGCCGCATTTTGATACGGATCATGCGTGTGATCGAGTTTTAACATGAAATAGTTCCCCTCTCTGAATAGGTCTGTCTACCTTTTCCCCTCTCCTTACACAAACATTCCTCGTTTTAATACATCCATTAAAATACACAAAAATTTTTTAAATGGATTATAATGGATTTTAAAAGAGGGGGTCTTCTGATGTCACTTCGCAAACGACTCGTAATTGGTATCGGATTGATTTTGTTGCTATTAGGGATCGGTAAGCCACTGACAGAAGCGGCTGTTCAAGCAATGAAGCCAAAAGCGGTTCAGCCGTCTGGAATCGAAATGAATAGATCATGTAAACCAAACTGCAAGAAAAATGGCAAATTGTTAAACATTCCGTTTCTTTCGTGGTTACCTAAAAAGAAGATAAAGAATGATGAAGATTTGCGCGTTTGGGATACGAAGGAAAAGCCGAAGAAGCAGAAAGACCTTAAACCGAAAAAGAGTAAGGTGATCGTTGTAGGGGTTAAAAATGCTAAGCGAGGTATGAACGGAAAAGGGGGATCGTCCTCATCGATGTTACTGATGAGTCTGCTTGTTCTCCCTCTAGTCATCATAAGCTATATCGTTTGGCGGAAACGTCGAAAGACCAAGAAACAAGATGAAGACTTGATAAGAACGGATATCCCGTTGCAGCCTATACACAACGATTATGTTTCGATCGAGAAACAAATTGATTTACCAGATGCCTGGATTCGCAAACAGCTCATCCAGTTCAATCAGATCCTACCGGTCCGTTTACAGCGGCATGATACAGAGACGTTTCAGGAATGGTTCCTGCGGATCGGATTTCAACCTTCCCATCTCTTAATAAAAACCTATCTCTTAGAACGGTACACAGAAAAAGCTACTACGTTATCGGAGATGGATAAACAAACGATCCAGGGAGAATTCGGAGCCTTCGTCCACCAGTTCAATTGAAACTTTTTGAATTAGATGACGTAAATGGAACAGGAAAGGGGAGATGATGATGTACCTAGCAGATGCTGTGAAATTAAAGAGTATCCTGAGGAAACAGCTTGATCAGTTGATTGAAGAGATGGAGCGCGTCGCTTTCATTGATTTAGAAAAGGGAGAAGCACTCCCCGCGCAACAAGGTCGAACCTTAACCGATGTCGAAGCCGCCATGGACATCGTACGTCATGACATGCGGGTCTTGGATCGTCTCGTTTATGCAGCGAATTTAAACACCGTAATTGAGACGGATGAAGGAGACATACCACTCGTCGAAGCGATCGAGTGGGCTACCCAATTACGGGCAAAGGCACAAAACTATCAGATGCTCGCAAGTCGACCAAAACGCGAGTTCCAATACGGGTTCGAAGGGACGACGATCATTCGTCATGCCTTGTTTGATCCAGATGCCTATCGTTTAAAAGCGGAGGAAGTGGAACGACGAGCACACAAAGTATCGAATGCAATCAATGCGGCAAACTATCAGACGACGATTGACTTTGATGGTGGACGTTATATGTAACTTCCTTGGCGCGGTGAGACTCCCCGTCAAGGATAGGGGACGGACCTCAATTTTCCTTTGTGGAGAAGAAATGGCGATGGCAAACCGATGACCACGAACCGTTGACAGATTGACCTGTTACCTTTGACCACCTATGGAATCCTGATGTTATTTTTCCGTCCCCGCTCCCTGTCGCTTCTTTGAGAAACGGCAGGGGTTTTTAGTGTGTCGATGGAAACAACAGGGTATAGAGAAGCACAAGCGAAAGGAGAGAGATCATGGAACACACTTTTTCAGCATTCGTCGTTCGAGAAGTCGATGGATCATACGAGGGGAATATCGAGACAAAGCACGTCGATGATTTACCAGAAGGAGATATTCTGATTCGTGTCACGCACTCATGCGTCAACTATAAGGATGCTTTATCGATGTCGGGTAATCGTGGGGTGACGAAATCCTATCCGCATACACCAGGCGTTGACGCAGCAGGATATATCGAACAAACGACAGATGCACGGTTTCAACCTGGTCAAGCCGTCGTCGTCAATGGCTTTGATTTCGGGATGAACACTTCAGGCGGATTTCAAGAATACATACGCGTACCAGCAGATTGGGTGACGCTACTTCCAGAATCCATTCGTCCATTAGAAGCGATGCAATATGGAACAGCCGGATTGACGGCAGCACAATCAGTCGATGAATTGTTACGAATCGTCTCGAAGGATGCAGGACCGATCCTCGTGACTGGAGCGACGGGAGGCGTTGGTACGATTGCAATCGCTTTACTCATTCGCTTAGGGTACACGGTACATGCCGTGACTGGAAAACGAGTAGAACAAGAACGATTGCTCAAAAAGGGAGTGGCTGAGGTACTAGACCGCACGACATTCCTAGAAGAAACCGATCGTCCTCTAAAAAAGGGGCTTTATGCCGGTGTTATTGATACGGTCGGGGGACCATTGCTCGCGTCCGTCATTCGCTTCGTGCAATATGGTGGTGTTGTGACGACGTGTGGGAACGTCGGTGGGGCAGAGATGACGTTGACAGTTTATCCCTTCATCCTACGTGGTGTCCGCTTGATCGGAATCGATGCGGTGCAAACATCAATCGCTTATCGCGAAGAGCTATGGCAACGTTTAGCGGGTGACTGGAAGGTCGATCTTGCGTCAGAAGTCGATATCAAAACACTAAACGATTTATCTGAAATTGCAGAAGCCTTGCTGACTTCACGTCATCGTGGTCGAACTGTCATCGAAATTTAAATATTTCGAGTAAACATTGGTGGTATAGTGGGGAAAACTGTGTCGACTTTTTCAGGAGGAACCATACATGAGTGAACACCAACAAGAACAAGAACGACAGTCCCGACAAGAAAGACGGAAACAAAAACGCAATCGTCGAGGGATTGCTTTCGGAGGTATTTTAGCAACACTCTTCATCGTCGGTGGTTGGTTATATATGTTGACGAACAACGACGCCTCTCAAGCAACATCGACGCTCGAGAAGCCGAAAACGACCGATCAAGCAACACAAAACGAAGAGTCGAAGAAGAAAACAGCAACAACGGATGATAAAAAAGAAGCGAAAAAAGAAAAGAAGAAAGCAAAGAAAAAAGCAGCAGAGTATGCGCAAGCGGCTTGGGTAACACGTCCGTTCGCGAACGTCTATAGCGATGCGAGTCGTAGTAGTGTCATCTACAAAGCAGATTTAGGTGACGTTTATGAGGTGTTAGATGCGAAGGACGGTATGGTCCATCTCAAACTCAATGACAGCATCGAAGGGTACTTACCGGAAAGTGATGTTCGTTTGGAAGCACCAAAAGGGACATCAGACGAAGCCGTTCTTGCGGCGCTTTCGCAAGCAGTCGCCAATCAACCGATCGACAAGCCGGAGCAGTATCTCGGAAAACCGATTGCTGAATTCGAAGCGAAGTATGGTGCTGTTGGTAATACACAACAAGATGCCGTCAATACGTACTACTTCTCGAATGCTGGATATCTGCTCGTCGTCTCGGATGGAATCATTGAAGCAATCGACTGGACGAATGCTTCGACTGGTGGGTTATCGACATTGGGTGAACCCGTCGTCGATACGAGCTATGGTACGTGGTACGAGGGAGAATCCTTACAACTAAAAGTGTTCCCGGATAACGGAAAGATGCGTCTACGTCTTGCGCGTGATCCTGGACAAGAATGAATGAACGGCGGATTCGCTTCAAGCGAATCCGTTTTTTTTTGCGCAAAAAAACCTCCCGAGTCCGACACTCGGGAGGAAATATGAAAATCCTTTGGGAGGAGATTTTCTTAGTAGACGCCTACTGCATCAAATGATTTCGCTGCAGCTGTTGCTTCTGCACTTGTTGAACCGTAAAGATCTTTTGCCGATTGAACGACTGCTGCACGGAGTGAGCTGAAGTTCGAGTTCGGAGTCAAGTACGTGTTAAGAGCACGGTAGTAAATCGCACCGAGTTTTGGTACACCGATTCCTGTGACAGATACGTTGTAGAACGTTCCACCGTTACCGAGGAGGTAAGCGGCTTTGTTGATGATACCAGAGTTGATGTGGACACCACCGTTATCTTGTGTACCTGTGTAACGTTTAGAGTAGTGATCTGGATCACCGTAAGCAGCTGGGTTAGACATCGAACGGAGTGCGTCACCGCTGACTCCAGGTGTGTAGATGTCTTCTCCTACGAGCCAGTCGAAGTTCGATCCGACTGTATATTCAGCTACTGTACCCATGATATCTGAAACGGCTTCGTTGATCGCACCTGATTCATTTTGGTATACGAGACCAGCTGTGTATTCTGTGACAGCGTGCGTCAATTCGTGAGCGACGACGTCAAGTGCGCCTGAGAGTGCAACGAATGTCGTGCCATCTCCGTCACCATAGACCATCTTCGTTCCATCCCAGAATGCGTTGTTGTAGTTCGTTGAATAGTGGACCGTTGAGTTCAAGCGGGCACCAGCATTATCAAAGCTGTTACGACCATATGTGTTTTTATAGAAATCATATGTTTTTGCAGCGTTGACGTGTGCACTGACAGCAGCGCGGTCATATGTCGCGTTGAAGACGTTATCTGCATCTGCCCAGAGTGTTCCTGGGAGTGATGTCCGGTTTTTCGCGTCGTATGTGTAGACACCTTTACCACGAGTCGTATCTTGGAGATAGTACGTTGAACCGCTCAATGTCGTGTTGAACGTTGCGCTTGTGCCAAGTACTGTCGTACCTGTTGCGTGAGCGAGTTGGTCGAACTTGTTAAGTACTTTACCTGAGTTCGCATCGATGAAGTATGTCCAACGTGATGGCTCTTTGCCCGCGAGGACCGTCGATGTGACTTTGTATGCATAGACAGCATCATCTTTTACTGGATAGATGACGAGTTCTGCTTTTGGAGCGACTTCGAATTCAGAAGCCTTGATTGCTTTTTGATAAAGTTTGATCGCTTTCTTTTCAGAGAGCGTTGCTTTTTTCGCGAGACCTGGTTTTCCTTTGACGTTGATCGCATCGTTTACGACTGCTTTCAAAGTACCGTCTTTCGCGACGTTCCCGACGACGACACTACCAAAGACAGGGACGCCATCCACTTCTTGTTGGAGACGTACGATCTGTGAAGATCCGTCTTTTTCGACGTTCTGAACAGCAAAGTCACCTTTTTTGTTCACAAAATCTTTAACAATCGTTGCAGCTGGTTCTGACGAAGCTTTCGTGAGCTTACCAGACTGAAGACCTTCTGCACCTACTACCGTAGGAACAACAAGTACACTTGCGACAAGCGATGTAGCGAGAAACTTTTTCAAAATAAATCGCCTCCTTGTTTGGGTTGAGTCTAACTATGCCAAAGAATCAGAGAAGCGAGAATAAGTCATTCGAATTAAATAGAATTTTCTGAATATAGTCCGTAGTACCTGGACTGAATTATTAAGTGTAAAAGATATTTCAAGACAAAAAAAGAACCATTCAAGAGAATGGTTCAGCGAATGCGTTGGTAGAGATGGTGGACGTCATCTCGGGTCTCATCAATTTTAAAATCATGTGGATCAAGCTCAATTCCTTGTTTTGAAGCGAAGCGTTGGATTTTCTCGAACGATTTCCAAATTTCGATATCCGGTCCTTCATGCTTCCAGAAGACATAACGCGCAGCAGGAATCCGGTGACCCTTCATTCCTTTTGGAATTCCATCAAGTGATGCAACAGGATACCCGACACATTGCGAATATTTTGTTCCGTTTCGTTCAAGGGAGATGTCGAGCGGATAACTATCCGGCTTCGCAGGAATCTCATGCGAACGTCTTGAAAATTCACGCCAGAGTTCCGGCATCAGCGTATGCAGTTCATTTTCTTCGCAAGTCAGTCCAAGTCCAACAAAATAAAATTCATGGCGTTCAACGATTTTTGGATGCATCAGAAACTCCCTTCCTTCTTATGACACGTCCTCGACGGGCGAACGCTTCAAATCTAGAAATAGACGCGTAAAGGTAGCGTCCCATTGTGTACCCATGCCTTCTTCTAAGATAGATAAAGCTTTTTCCACGGGCATTCCCTTACGGTAGGGACGATCGGATGTCATTGCATCATAGGCATCAGCAATCGCCATGATCCGACCAAAGAGTGGGATGTCCTCTCCTATAAGACCTTCCGGATACCCCTTTCCGTCGTAGCGTTCGTGATGGTACTTTACCCCAGGAAGAATCGGTTGTAACGTCTTTGGAAGCTGAACTTGCGATAGAATGTGCACGCCAATGACTGGATGTTGCTGGATGATTTGAAATTCTTCATCGGTAAGACGTCCTTCTTTCAATAACACATCGTCTCGAATCCCAATTTTTCCAATGTCATGTAACAGTGCGGATTTACGTAACAATTCGATTTGTTCATTGGGAAGATTAGCAGCGGTAGCAATTTCGACTGAATAGGCAGCGACACGAACGGAATGACCGGCTGTGTAAGGATCGCGGGCATCTAGTGTCGCAGCGAATAAGGTGAACAAACTATCGAGTAACTGTTCGTTTTCCGCATCACGCTTTTTGATACCTTCCATCATCAAGTTGAAACCAGAAACGAGGTGGGAGAACTCGTCCGAATACGGATTCGGTAACGAGACGAGTCGATTGCTTTCGACATCTTGAATCCCTTGTTGCAGGGTAGCGATTGGTTTACGGATGTTTTCATAGAGAAGAAGACTACAAAACGTCGCAACGGATAAGATGACGATTAAAATGAGTGTCGCCCAACTCCAGTAAGAGCGAAGGCTCTCATTTTCCGTTAACTGGACAGCTGAAGCGAGAACGAACAGCATGACGGGAAAAACACCGATGATCAGTGTACTGATGAGCATTTTTTGCTTTAGTGTGACGACCGTCGTTTTTTTAGGAAAATCAAATCCGTGTTCAACCGCATAGTTTTCTAAAGTGAGTAGCATACGTTCGGTAACACGATAAGTAAGAAAAAACTCAATCAAAGCATGAAGGATGGCGACGAGGACCGCACCAAAACAAGCAAGACCAATTAAATAGTACGGCATCTGTAACCACCCTTGAGAGATCGCCAGGGCTGTCAGAAGTGAAGCAGGAACGGAAAGACCTAAAAAGTGTGGTCCCATGATGCGCTGTACAGTCAGTACCGGAAAACGATGTGTCGTTTGATAGGCTTCTTGAAACGAGACGAGCGAAGGAATATCGTTTTCGAAAAAGCGACGTAAGGAAGCGACATGTCGGGAGTAGAGCATGTATTCCAGTGAAAACATCAGACTGACGGACATAGCCATGATACCGATTAAAATCAATTGTTCTATTCCGGTGAAGGTAAGCGTCTCGAAAATAAATAGGCAACCGACGCCGAAGACAGCGACGAATGAACCAATCAGGTAGTTTCTAAGTAAATGACGTTCAAAATGTCGTAAAGCGCTCATTGGATCCTCCTTATGGTAATCAGAGTGCCTTCAGCGTACCGTTTTCTAAAATGAGAGAAGCGTATTTTTTTGAAAAAGAGGTGAAAGAATCCTTGGAAAATCATTTAAAATTACTACCTAAAAATAGGTATGGTTAGAAAGCACTAATTGTCTTAAAAGCAATTGATTAACGAAATAAAATAATCTATGATTTGAATATTCAGAAAAGTATAGTAATCACATGCTTTTCACTACTACATAGGGGGTCAATTCACGTGGGAAAAAAGAAACAGCTTAGCCTAGCCGTTCTGTCTGGAATTACGGCAGCTGCGTTTGCTGTTGGTCCGGTCTTACCTGGTGGGCAGGTAACGTCTGTACAAGCAGCAGAAAAAGTAGCACCTGGTGCACCGATGGACTTGAACACGGTCGATCAGGATCGATTAGCAAAAGTGCTTGAAAAACGTGGGGTCATCTCAAAAGCAGCTTCAGCAGAAGCGAAACAACAAGCCGTTCAAAAGTATCTGGACAAAAAGGCGAACGGAAAACCGGCCGCTGATCATGATCACGATCATGAATCCAGTAAAGAAGCCGCATTCGATAAGAAAACAAAGGACTTCTTAACAAAACAAAAAGAACAACTTGCTAAACAATTGAAGAAAAAACACGGGAACTACAAAAAAGGCAATCCGAATGGCTTCGTCAAAGTGGATAAAGCAAAACAGGCAGCCTATAACGGCGCAACACGGACGGATAAAGTCCTTGTCCTCCTCGTCGAGTACAGCGACTTCAAGCATAACAACGTCGTTCAAGAGCCTGGATATATGTATTCAGATGACTTCAACCAAAAACATTATCAAGATTTAATGTTTGGTGATAAAGAATTCAAGCTCTTCAACGGAGACAAAGTAAAGACGTTCAAGCAATATTATGAAGAACAATCAGGTGGTAGTTATTCAGTCGATGGTACGGTATCGAATTGGTTAACAGTTCCTGGAACAGCAAAAGATTATGGTTCTGATGATCCAAAAGGCGGGAACGATAACCTTCCTGGAGCAAAAGGACCACGTGGTCTCGTTAAAGATTCGTTAGCTGCAGCTGTTAAAGCTGGCATCAACTTAGCAGATTACGATAAGTTTGACCAGTACGATATGGATGGAGACGGCAACTTGAATGAGCCAGACGGTCTCGTCGATCACTTGATGATCATTCATGCTGGTACAGGACAAGAAGCAGGCGGCGGTAAACTTGGTGACGACGCGATCTGGTCGCACCGCTGGACGCTAGATGGTGTTCATCCTGTAGAAAACACGACAGCAAGCGTCGATTATTGGGACGGCAAGATGGCTGCATTTGATTACACAGTCCAACCAGAAGATGGCGCAGTTGGTGTCTTCGCGCACGAATTTGGTCATGATCTTGGACTTCCTGATGAGTACGATACACAGTACACAGGTCAAGGTGAGCCAGTTGCGTCTTGGTCGATCATGAGTGGTGGTAGCTGGAATGGTAACATCGCTGGAACAGAGCCAACAAGTTTCTCACCACAAAACAAAGAGTTCTTCCAAAATGTGATGGGTGGAAACTGGGCGAACATCCAACAGATTGATTTTGATTCACTCACTAAGGCAGGGACGGCATCGTACCTCGACCAAAGCGTAACGAAATCAAAAAATCCAGGAATCATCAAGGTTAACTTACCGAAAAAACCGGTGAAAGGTATCGCGCCGGCGTTCGGTCAAAAATATTACTACAGTACAAAAGGAAATGATTTGAAAACGTCGATGACATCACCAGAATTCGATTTAACGAATGCAAAAGAAGCGAAATTCGACTTCAAGACACTATATGACGTTGAATACAACTATGACTTCTTGACTGTCACGGCAACTGCCGGTGGTCAATCAAAAATCATCGACAAAATCGGTGATGAAGATACAGATGGCGATCAGCGCGCTGATTCGACAAAAGGTGCATGGGTTGATAAATCGTATGATCTGAGCGAATTTGCTGGTAAAAAAGTCACGTTGAAGTTCGAATATGTCGGTGATGCGGGTCTCGCACTTGACGGATTCGCACTTGATAACGCGAAGTTGACAGTTGACGGTAAAGTCGTCTTCGAAGATGATGCAGAAGGCACTCCGAAATTCACATTGAATGGTTTCATCGCTTCAAATGGTTTCTCTTATGCTGATAACGCATACTACCTCGAATGGCGTAACTATGCAGGCTCGGATAAAGCACTCGAGCATGCACGTGGCGTCAAGTACAACACAGGTCTTGTCGTCTGGTACGGTGACTCGAGCTTTGACAATAACTGGGTTGGCGTACACCCAGGTGAAGGATTCCTTGGAGTTGTCGACTCGCACCCTGAAGCAATCGTTGGAACACTCAACGGTAAACCGGTCACGACAGGAAGCACACGTTACCAGATCGCAGATGCTGCTTTCAGCTACGATAAGGCACCTGCATGGCTCATCGATTCGCCATCACGTGGAACATACGACTACAAAGGTCTACCAGGTGTGACGAAGTTTGATGATTCGAAATCGTACATCAACCAGTTGATTCCGGACGCAGGGAAATTGCTTCCGAACAACGGGCTGAAGATTCAAGTCATCGGTGAAGCGAAAGATAACTCTGCTGGAGCAGTCTGGATCCACCGTTAAAACAGAAGAACAGGTTCAGTTTCGGCTGAACCTGTTTTTTATTTTAGTTATGTAGAAGAAGTGGAATCAATTGGAAAAAACATTGGTCTGACAACTTGACTTTTAAAGCGCATCCATTCTATACTTACGTTAGCTTAATATTGTTATTGTCATTACGGATTCACATCGTGTCACGAACAATCTTTTCGTTGCTCCATGTATTTCGGGACAATAATGAATTCTTTTCATATGCCCAGCATATGTATTAAGTAATTTATTTTTGGAGGTTGTTCCCATGAACACAGGTAAAGTAAAATGGTTTAACGCAGAAAAAGGTTTCGGTTTCATCGAAGTTGAAGGCGGAGAAGACGTATTCGTACATTTCTCAGCAATCACTGGTGAAGGCTTCAAAACTCTTGACGAAGGTCAAGAAGTTGAGTTCGAAATCACTGAAGGCGCACGTGGAGCACAAGCTGCTAACGTCGTAAAACTTTAATTTCAACTATTCAATCGTCCCTTTTCGGAGGGGCGGTTTTTTATTAGACTAATATCTTGAATTCAAGATAAATGTGAGATATACTCCAATTACCAAATCATTGACAAGGAGTGAGGAAGATGGAATTACTCGGAATTCATCATGTATCAATTTTAACAGGCATGGCGGAACGCAATTATCAATTCTACACACAAATACTTGGCATGCGTCTGATCAAAAAGACTGTCAATCAAGATGACACGACATCGTATCATTTGTTTTATGGGGACGCGGAAGGGAATCCAGGAACGGACTTGACGTTTTTTGATATTCCGCATCTTGGAACGGGCGTACCGGGGGCATCGAGTATCTCTTCGACATCGCTTCGTGTCAAAACAACGGCTGCACTTCATTTTTGGAAACAACGTTTTGAAGCGAAAGGTGTGGATCACGATGAAATCGTCGAGCGAGCAGGGCGTCGAACACTCGCTTTTCGTGATCAGGAAGGAACACGTTTGATTCTCGTCGCGGAAGATGGTGAGGTAGGTGTCGCAGGTGGTGTACCATGGCCACAAGAAGAGATTCCATCGGAGCATGCGATCGTTGGACTAGGAGCCGTCACATTGACGGTCAACGATCCAACGTTGACGATCCGTGTACTGACGGAAGTCATGGGATTCCGAAAAGTAGGTTCTTATCCATCTTTAGCAGGTGAATTTGCACCGATTGAAGTCTATGCAACGGGAGAAGGTGGTATAGGAGCAGAGGTTCATATCGAGGCACGTCCAGATCTCGATCGAGAACGTCTTGGTCGTGGTGGCGTCCATCACGTCGCGTTCCGAGTGCCGAACAGTGATGAATATGAAAAGTGGGTCGAACGCCTGAATGCCTATCACTTACCGAACTCTGGTAAAGTCGATCGTCACTATTTCCAAGCTCTTTACTTCCGGGAACCGAACCATATCTTATTTGAACTCTCGACGGATACACCGGGATTCGCGACGGATGAGTCGGTTGAAACGTTAGGGGAGACGCTTGCGTTACCACCGTTTCTTGAACCAAAGCGAGCTGCCATCGAAGCGCGGTTACGTCCACTCGAAATCTGACAATCCTGTGACACAGGTCACAGAAGGATCGTCCATCCCGTATACTAAGTACAGGAATCAAGAAAAAGGAGTGACGGGATGTTAAGAACTACGCTTGGGCAATTCCGAATGATTGCGATACTAGAAGGAATTTCGTTTTTAGTCTTACTGTTGATTGCGATGCCGTTGAAGTATATGGCAGATATTCCGCAAGCTGTTTCGGTCGTGGGTGCACTTCACGGTGTCTTGTTCGTCATGTATGCACTTTGGCTTGCAGTCGTTAAATTCAAATATGATTGGTCGATCGTTAAGGCAGGGATTGCGTTCATCGCATCATTCATCCCGTTTGGTACATTCGTACTCGACTGGAAACTAAAACAGGAAGCAACAAACGCGTAAATTGTGTATACTGAATAGAGCACGGCTGTGGATAACTGTTTTTGTCTATGCGAAGCAGGTTATCCACAGCTTTTTTCTGTGGATAATTTTTAGGAGGATATATCATGTCAACATTTGAAACATTACACATCAGTGACCTGTGGATAAAAAAATTACAAAAACAAGGCATCAAGGAGCCAACACCGATTCAAGAACAGGCGATTCCGTCATTACTTGACGGACGCGACTTGATTGGTCAGGCGCAAACGGGAACAGGGAAGACGTTAGCATTTCTCTTACCAATCCTTGAGCAAATTGATGTCGAATCACAAACGGTTCAAGCATTGATCGTCGCACCGACACGCGAACTTGCGCGTCAAATTGCCGATGAGACGCATAAACTGATTCGGAATACGGAACAGTACCGTGCGCTTGCTGTATATGGCGGACAAGACGTCTTTAAACAGATTCAACGTCTCGGTCGGATGCCACAAATCATCATCGGAACACCAGGACGGATTCTTGACCACGTCGGTCGCGGCACACTTGATTTAAGTGAATTACGGACGCTTGTCTTGGATGAGGCGGACCAAATGCTACAAATCGGTTTCTTGCCAGAAATCGAAGACATCATCGAAGCAGCACCGGTCGATCGTCAATTCGTCATGTTATCCGCAACGATGCCACCGAAAGTAGAGGAACTGGCGAAAACGTATTTGCGTAATCCAGTCGAAGTACAGGTGGAAGCGGAAAGTATTACTGTTGAAGCAATCGAACAGTTCGTCGTCGAGACGACGGATCGCCGCAAACAAGCGACACTGCGGACGATGCTTGACGAGATGCGTCCGTACGCAGCAATCATTTTCTGCCGTACACAACGTCGCGTCAGTAAATTGAACGAAGAACTGCAGATGCAAGGGTATCCGACGGATGAATTGCACGGTGGACTAACGCAAGGGAAACGGGAAAAAGCGATGGCGAAGTTCTATCAAGGAAAAACACAATTCCTGATCGCAACAGATGTTGCTTCTCGTGGACTTGATGTGACAGGTGTGACACACGTCTTTAACTATGATTTACCGGACGATGCGGAAAGCTACGTTCACCGAATCGGTCGGACAGGACGTGCTGGGAACGACGGAATTGCCGTTTCCATCGTGACGCCAAAAGATGGTCGGACGTTCCGTGATATGGAGCGGGAATTGAACATCTCGGTCACGCCGATTGTCGTCGAATTGTCTGAAGAAGCGATTCGCGCACAACACGATCAAAGTAAAGGATCACGGAAGACGACAGAAGGACGCGGAAACACGCGTC
The DNA here is from genome assembly GCF_019890935.1 of Exiguobacterium acetylicum. Lineage (NCBI taxonomy): Bacteria > Bacillati > Bacillota > Bacilli > Caryophanales > Exiguobacterium > Exiguobacterium acetylicum. The sequence goes on along the minus strand of NZ_CP082333.1, from coordinate 3,081,101 downwards.
GTTCGAATAACCGTCGCCCGGGACGTGCACATCGTAAATAAATCGCAACAATATAAAAGAGCCGGTCTACTTCTCTGATCAAAAGAGAAAATAGACCGGCTCTTGTTTTATTTGGCATAGACCATTTGACCACCGAGATGACCAGTATAAGCAAGTAGTCCGCTACCGACGATGGCAACGACGAAACTGAGTAATAAAAACATTTTTTTGTTCGAGCGGTAACCCAACAAAAGAAATAACAGCGAGACACCAAAGGCAACAAGGCTGAATAACGCGAAATGCTCATGATTTTCGATGGCAGCATGGGTGACGCTACTTAAATTCGCTTCCGCATACTCTTCTGCCCCGTCTCCAGACAAATAGGCGGCAACTCCAGAAATCAGACCGACGACCAACGTAAAAAGGGCAAACAGTTTGAATTGCGTCCATTTCAGGCTGACGAGTAATAAGATCGTCGCGAATAACAAAAGTGCAATCGGTGCATGGACAAGAAGCGGATGAAGCGGTACATTTCCCAACATATCAAAAACCTCCTTGGATAAGTATGGTAAATCCTAGTCTTACTTTACCCTGCTTATCTGACAGTTAACTGACATCGTTTTAAAGAGTTGGGAAATGAATGATGAACCGTGTACCTTCACCTAATGTTGAATCAATGGAAATCGTTCCACCATGTTGCTCCACAATGGATTGAGCAATCGATAACCCAAGACCGGTTCCTGTTCCGTGACGTGAATGGTCCCCTCGGTAAAAGCGCTCGAATATTTTAGTTTGTTGATCGGAAGCGATACCGATTCCGCGGTCCTGTATCGTCAACTGGCGTTCTGTGGCTGTTTCGTTTAATGAGACATCGATGACATCATCACTGTAGACAAGAGCATTCTCAAGAAAGACCGTCAATAAGCGGTTTAATTGATGGGCATCCCCTTTCATGCGTAAGTCAGGCATTATCGAGGCGTGGATGACGCGATCCAAGTAGGCGTGCTGAAAACGTTCGACAGTCTTTTGAACGAGTGAACTGAGGTCAACTTCCTGTTTTGGGGACGGCTGTCCTTCTCGCGCAAGCAATAATAAATCGGTGACCAAATACTGCATGCCTGCCGTTTCTGCTTTAATGTCCTCTAGAATCGTACGTCCTTCATTCGAAAGTGATTCCGCTTCTAGCAATTCAATTCCGCTATAGACAATTGTCAGAGGTGTCCGTAGTTCATGTGAAGCATCGGACGTAAAACGACGTTGGCGATCGAATGCTTGTTGCACCGGAATGACGGCTCGACCAGCAAGGATGTATCCGACTAGTGTTAGGACAACCGTTGCGAGCACCGCAATCCCCGCAAGAACGGCAATCAATCGTTGTAAGGTATCTTCGGTCGGAGAAATGTCCTTCATCAGTAGTAGTCGTCCTTCTTCGGTACTTCGTTGATACAGTAAGAAGTGTCGATCATCCCATTCCACTTGTTGCGTCGTATCATTCGAGCTTAAAAAACGGCGTAGTGTTTTAGACTCGACGTCTGGCGGCAGACTTGCATAGCGTTCGTTTCCTGAACCATCGAGTAACTGGAAGTAAATCGGATTTCGAATGAATTGATATTCCCCATGCTCGATCCGTTCGAAGATATCTCGATCAGATACGCCCTTCAATTGATTCAATTCCATTCGATTCAGCAATTGAGCGTTCGTGACATACACACCAATCAGGATGAGGACTAGTACAAGAAAGAACGAACCGCTGAATAACAAGGTCAGTCGTTTTCGAATCGATTCAAGCATGCGGATCACCTAAACGATAACCGAATCCGCGAACTGTCCGGATCAAATTAGGAGCTCCGACCGCATCTAATTTTTTCCGAACGAGTCGGACGAGCGCATCGAGCGCGTTATCCGTAATATCCGCCCCAATCCCCCACACGACTTCAATGATCAATTCACGACTCATCACCTGTTCAGGTCGTCTTAACAGTAAGGAAAGGAATTCAAATTCACGTCGTGTTAAATCAATCGGATGATGTTCATAGGAAATTGTTTGTGACGATAGATCGAGTACTAGTCCGTTGAAGGAGACCGTCGACACGAATGCCTTTTGTTGACGACGACTGAGCGCGCGCAGTCGTGCCAGTAATTCATTCGATTGAAACGGTTTAACGAGATAGTCGTCGGCTCCACTATCGAGACCATGAACGAGATCGATTTCCGTATCACGAGCAGTCAGCATCAAGATGCCGCCTTCAAACTGTTCTTGCCGTAAGGTAGCGGCGACTTCGACTCCGCTCTTACGAGGCATCATCCAATCGAGAACGAGTAAGTCATAGCGATACGTCTGACATTGGAGGAGCGCTTCCACTCCATCCTGCGCAACATCTACCTGATATCCTGCCCGCTCCAAATGGAGGCGTAACATCTTCGCAAGACGCTGATCATCTTCTGCTACCAAAACGCGCATGCACATCGCTCCTCTTTTTTTCTCATTATCCCATAGTTGCCGTCAGTTAGTTGTCAGTTTTTTTCGATACAGTAAACGTAACAAGAAGGGAGAGGAAACAGATGAAACCCAAACCATTTGCGAAATGGCTCGTCGGGCTTAGTAGTTCCGTCTTCATCGGACTTGCGATTGGTCAGTTGAGTGTTAGCTCGAACGATTCCTCGACGACACCTGTTTCGACAGGCGATACGTATTCGAACGATACGACGCTACCATCTCAAGGGAATCAGTATAGCGATGATGAAGGCGAATACGAAGGGGATGATGGATATTACGAAGAAGACGATGACGATCAATGGCAAGGTGATGAATCATCTGGCTTCAGTCAACCGGGTGGATCGAGTGACGGTCAGTCTAGCCATTCGAGGTAAGGAGGAGGAAGATGGAGCGACAATTGTATGCGATGCATAATCAGGTGCGATTCGTAACGGATCAGCCGATCGATGAAGCAGAATGGGAGGAACTTGTCCGATTCTTTCATTATGTAGATCGGCAGTGGTCACGCTTTGATGAGCAAAGCGAAGTCAGTCGATTGAATCGCTTACGGATCGGCGACACGTTATCGGTGTCCTTACCGTTAGCCCGCTTGCTGGCCCGCGCCACGCGATACTTCGAGCAGACCGAACGTTATTTTTCCCCATTCCTGCTGGCGCAACAACAAGCCAATGGCTATCGCCAATCATTTCCCTTCACACAAGCTGTCGTTTATGAAGAGGTTGCTCCACCAGAAATCGCCCCGTTCATCATTGAAGGCTGTGACGTGACGAGAGTCGGAGGCGGTTTTATCGACCTAGGTGGTATCGGGAAAGGAGCTGCCGCGATGATCGCAGCGCAACGACTACGAAAAACCTGGAATCGCGGATTGATTGAAGCGGGTGGTGACGTCATCGTCTGGTCGGATGAGGAACCATGGAATATCACGATCACACATCCCGAGACCGAACAACGCGTCGCTGATGTGAAATTGCGACAAGGCGCGGTCGCGACATCGAACCGTGTCTATCGATCGTGGAAGACGGACGACCAGACGCATCATCATTTATTAGATGGACGAACAGGACGTCCGACGAAAAGTCCGATTCTTCAAGTGACCGCATCTGCGCCACAACTCTATGAAGCAGAAGTCATGACGAAGCTTGCCTTTCAGATGACAGAGACAGAACGTCAGGAAAAGCTGTTTCGTTGGTTTCCAAAAGGACGATTATTGATTTTGGATACTGCTGGGGAATGGCGAAGTGAACAGAAGGGAGTGAGTGAGATATGGACTGGATGAAATGGTTATTCTCGACATGGACGATGATTCGGTTGAGTGGATTAAGTGGGCACTTCTTCATGACGATTTCTGTCTTAGCGGGATTGCTCGGTTCTTACCCGGCACTCAAAAAACAAAAAGCACGGCTACATCACGTGCATTTATATAGTGGCTGGGCAGGGTTGCTCGCAATCGTCCTTCATGCGACACTCATCATCGTCGATTCATACGCACCACTGACGATTTTTGAGGTCCTGATTCCGGGCCAAGCTTCTTATGAACCACTCTGGAATGCGCTAGGAACGATCAGTCTTTACTTATTCGGATTCGTTCTCGTGACATCGGATTTCTTGAAGGAAACGTTAGGCAAGACGCTTTGGAAATTGACGCACTGGCTTGTCTTACCTGCTTGGCTATTAATGACGGCACATGGGCTTTTCATCGGTACGGATACCGGAACCCTATTCACGACCATTTGGTACACTGTCTCAACACTGACGATGTTTACGCTCGTCCTTTATCGGATGCGGATCCGTCCTGTGCAACGGACTCGAACTTCAGCAAAAGAGCGCTCAGTCGTACGCTGAGCGCTCTTTTCATTGTCGGGCGAGCCAAGCCGTCCATTCGTTAAAGGCAGCGTCCCGATTTTCGATATAGTTGTGATCACTATCGACGATTGCTTCCTCGAACGGACTGTCGGGTAGCAATAAGTCATGATGGAGTGCTTTAATCGATGTTTCGTCCCGTTCTGACGTCATAAGCAACATCGAGCGATCGGCTAAACGTTCTTTTAGCGTCAGTAAGTTCCAAGTCGTATGATGGTGCTTCAACTCATCGAGTAACGCGTCAGCAACAGCACCATTTAGGAAAGCAGCTCCTCGTTCGAGTACACCGTATAGCGCAGCTTCGTATTCCGGATGTTCGAGGACGAGCTGACCGACGAGACCAAAATTAAACGGAGAGATTCCGACATAATGTGCAGCCTCTGGTGTCTCAGCAAAAGCATGTAGACCGGCGAAGCCGCCCATGCTATGACCAACGACGGTAATCTGATCCGCCTTGATGCCATGTTCGGCAGTAAAAGACTCTGAGCAGACATACTGTAGTGTCGCGGTCGCGTCTTCCAAAACATGTTGGAATCGGAAGGTTCCAGGGCTCCCGATCGTTCCACGATACGACGTGACGAGTACATGGTACCCTGCACTTTGAAGTTGAACTGCCCAGTCCATGTTCAACTGTTTCCCGGGAAATCCGTGGAAGAGGACAATCAGTGGAGCATTCGCTGTATGTTCAGGTGAATAGAGACGGGCAATCAACTGTTCTGAACCACCGCTTGGAACATGGAGATAGGATAGTGTTGCCTTTTTCGTGATCGTTTCCAAAAAAAACACGCTCCTTCATAATCATTTTCTAAGTCTTAGTGTGCGTGAAGATGCACAATCATGCAATGATTAAGTGTGTGAACTAAAAAGATGGGATACCCTTCTGGGCATCCCATCTTTTGTATGGTGTAGCTTAGAATACTTTTGTCGTCCATGATTCACAGTTCCATAAGTCTGTCGCAACAGCTTCATAGAATTCTGGTTCGTGTGAGATCAACAGGACGGTTCCTTTGTACTCTTGTAACGCACGTTTTAATTCTTCTTTGGCTTCGACGTCCAAGTGGTTCGTCGGCTCATCGAGTACGAGGATGTTCGATTCCGTATTCATCAATTTACAAAGACGGACTTTCGCTTTTTCCCCACCGCTGAGCACTTCGATTTTCGATTCGATGTGTTTCGTCATCAAACCACACTTCGCGAGCATAGCACGCACTTGTTGTTGTGTCAGAGACGGGAACGTATTCCAAATCTCTTCGATACACGTATTCGAGTTTTTCTCTTTAACTTCTTGTTCGAAGTACCCGATATGCAAGTTCTCGCCTCGCTCAACGACACCCGAGACAGCTGGAATTTCACCGAGCAAACTCTTGAGCAACGTCGATTTCCCGATCCCGTTCGCACCGTGCAACGCAATCTTCTGCCCACGTTCGATCGTTAGATCAAGAGGGCGCGAGAGCGGCTCGTCGTAACCGATGACGAGACCTTTTGCTTCGAACATCAATTTACTTGGTGTCCGTGCTTGGAGGAAGTGGAACTCTGGTTTTGGACGCTCTTGCGCAAGTTCGATGACATCCATCTTATCGAGCTTCTTCTGACGTGACATCGCCATGTTCCGTGTCGAGACACGTGCCTTGTTCCGGGCAACGAAGTCCTTCAACTCAGAGATTTCCTGCTGTTGACGCTTGAACGCAGACTCGAGTTGCTTTTTCTTCGCTTCATGGATCGTAACGAAGTTGTCGTAATCACCGACATAACGATTCAATTCTTGATTTTCCATATGATAAATCAAGTTGATGACGCTATTGAGAAATGGAATGTCGTGCGAAATCAAGATAAACGCATTCTCATATTCATTCAAGTAGCGTTTCAACCATTCGATATGCTGGACATCGAGATAGTTGGTCGGCTCATCAAGTAAGAGAATGTCCGGTTTTTCAAGAAGGAGTTTGGCGAGCAGGATTTTCGTCCGCTGTCCACCACTGAGCTCTTGTACATCCCGGTCGAGTCCGATCTCATCGAGCCCAAGACCGCGCGCGATTTCTTCGACTTTTGCATCGATCGTATAGAAGTCGTTATTCGTCAGAATGTCCTGCAAGACGCCGACTTCTTCGAGCATCTTTTCCAGTTCTTCTGGCTCGACTTCACCCATTTTACCGTACAAATCATTGATTTCCTGTTCGATGTCGAACATGTACTGGAATGCACCTTTAAGTGCATCGCGGATGGTTAATCCTTTTTCAAGGACAGCGTGCTGATCCAAATAACCAACGCGTACATGTTTCGCCCATTCGACTTTTCCTTCATCCGGCTCAAGTTGCGACGTAATGATGTTCATGAACGTCGATTTTCCTTCACCGTTCGCACCGACGAGACCGATGTGCTCGCCTTTTAACAGGCGGAAGGAGACATTTTCGAAAATGGCGCGGTCACCGAATCCGTGACTTAAGTTAGATACCGTTAAAATACTCATAATTACTCCTTATTTCATGAATTCCTGTGACTTAGACGCCTGTCCGTTTTTTCTGGTTGTTTGCTTTTTTCGTCTGTTGGCTCGTCAATTGTTTCGTTTGTGTTCCTTGTAAGCCAGTCGGACGTTTTGTTTGTGCTTGTTTTTTTGCTTTCAAGCGTTCGATCATTGCCTCTTGCAATGATAGTTTTTTTGGTTGTTCACTCATGTTCGTTCACCTCGATTGATTCGTTCTTACTTTCTAGTATGCCAAAAAAAACGTCTCTTGGAAATGAAGAGACCTGATTTTACATCTCAAAGTGTATCGGCAAGATAGACGACGTAACAATTCCGGTCGATATCGATTTCACAGCTGTCACGCTCAAACACACCGTGTCCTTCGACTTCGATCTTGTCCTTGATCAAAAAACGCATCGCTTGGACGTGATTCGGAACCGTTGATGTCTTTAAGAGCGGTTGCGCGCTGTCAGATAAATACTGTCTGAACTCGATATGAATTTGATGCGGTGGATAAACGCGTTCTTCTGTCGCACGTGGTGATGCTTTAATGTGGTCGACGATCAATTGATCATATTCACCTGCCATCTCATTGGAACGAAGCTCGTATTGATGTCCTTCGATGATATGAAATTCGCAGAGTTGGTGGGCAATGATTTCTTCTGGTTCGATCGCATAACGATCATATTGATAGATCGGATGGAATTCACCATTTTCTTCAACGTAGTAGGCGAGTGACATGCGTAAATCCTCCTTTTCATTCTATAGATACTATTACCACATTGAAGGAAAAAAAGTTCCGGCAGAACAAAGAAACTTTTCTCTCCAAAAAAGCGTATACTATCCATAACGAGAGTAAAAGGAAAGGGGACTGAGACGGTGAATTGGATGAAACAAGCGACACTAGCTGCAACACTGTTGATCGGAACGACACTGAGTGGGTGTGGATCGGATGATGCACGAGCGGAACGACCAGATGATCCGGATTGTGATGACTATGAGTATGATAATGATGAAGGCGTTTGGTACTGTGATGATAGTTCATCAACTCATTCAGGATACTATTACTGGGGTGGTAGTTATTTCGCATCACGTGCCTTGATGCATAGTGCGATGCGAACGAAAGGGTATACGCCGAAATCAAAAGAAGTAAAGAGTTATAACACGAAGACAAAGGGATTCGGAACAGGCTCATCTTCCGGCTTTTTCGGCGGATGAACAGACGACAAACCTTTTACGGAGACATCGATCGTTTTTGGGATGTGCTGGACGGGGAACCGTACGCTGTGACGGAAATCATGCCCATCTCGGACGAACGAATCGACCAACTGCATATCGCGGCGCAAGAAGTTTACAAGATATTTGAAAAAGTACTTCCGATTCTTCGATCGATGGATGATGAGGCACTGCTCGAGCTTGGCTTTCCAGTTGAAAGTCTCGCTTTTTTACGACTTGAGACGATGCGACCGTTGACCGTCATCGGACGCTTTGATTTCATTGCGACGGCAGATCGTATTTCACTCATGGAATGGAACGCGGATACGCCGACTTTCATTAAGGAAGTATTTGAAGTCAATGATGTCGTAGCGGAAAAACAAGGTTTTGAACGGGTCAACGATGGGGAAAACAAATGGCTGAAGGCAACTGTCCGTCGTGCGATCGAAGCCGCGACACATCGGACGAAACAGCATCCGCATGTCGTCTTCACCTCACATGGTGACCACATCGAGGATCGATTGACGGCTGAGTATTTGCAGTCATTTTGGGTTGATGCGACCTACTGTCCACTTCATGCATTAGAGATTCGTCCGGAAGAAGGTCTGTACGATGAGGCAGGTAAAAGAATCGATATTTTATATCGTCAAACCTTTCCGATCGAGATGGCCTTACTTGACCGGGATGAGGACGGAAGAAATTTAGGACAATTGCTCCTGCAACTCGTCGAGACGGGGCGACTCGAAATCATCAATCCACCGTCTGCCTTTTTAATGCAAGCCAAGTCGGTTCTTGCATTGATCTGGATGTTGCATGAAGCCAATCATCCGTACTTGAGTGAAACGGACCACATGACGATTGCGCGTTATTTTTTACCGACGTACTTATCCGCTGATCCATTCATTTCAAGCCAGAGATCATTCGTTAAAAAACCAATCTTCGGGCGTGAAGGAGATACCGTGACGGTCCATGATGGACAAGGACATATCATGCTAAAGAATGAACAGCATACGTTTCGTGATCAACCGGCTGTTTATCAAGCGTATCAAGAATTACCGACGTACTCACTTCGGGAAGAGGGAGAAGTCGCGTATATGTATGGTGTCTTTATTTTAGGAGGAAGACCAAGTGCGATCGGTGTACGTGCCGGAGAACGGATCACTGGAAACCGTTCCTATTTCGTACCCATTGGTCGACAGCATGAAGGAGGGAGAAACGTATGAGAGCAGCAATTTTAGGAGCATCTGGTCTAGTCGGACAAGAACTCGTCGATCGTTTGTTGGCAGAAGATGCATATAGCGAGGTACATGTTCTCGTTCGCCGCCCGATGCGCCGTTTTCATCCGAAATTGGAAGAATGGGTGATTGATTTTGATCGTGTGACAGAAATTGAACTACCTGTCGTCGACCATGTCTATTGTGCACTGGGCACGACGATCAAACAAGCAGGATCGCAAGAGGCATTTCGTCTGGTTGACTACACATATCCGATTGAACTGGGTCGTGAATTGTTAGACCTCGGGGCGACACGATTTGCCTTGATTTCGGCGCTCGGTGCCCATCCGAATGCCAAAACCTTCTACAATCGCGTAAAAGGGGACACGGAAAACGGATTACGTGTACTCGGATATGACGCGTTATTGATTTTTAGACCATCATTGTTGCTAGGGGATCGAGATGAATTCCGCTTAGGCGAACAAGCGGCTGCGAAAATTTCGACGGTCTTACGGCCCTTGTTGAAGCGGAGCGCCATTGCTCCGATCGAAGCTGGTCAAGTCGCTGCGGCGATGATCCGTGAAACGTTACATGCACCGCCTGGAATTACAATCATTGAATCGAAACAGATGCAATCCTGAGCAGTCGAGTAGTCGACTGCTCTTTTTGTTATTCTTGTAACGTAAATAATATTTGACTCATCAAATGATTTGCGGTTGAATGGTAAAGTGCTGTCTCATATATAAAAAAAGAAGTGAGACAATTCAGGCAAAACAGTGTATTCGTATCCTATCTGTTTCGTCACGCTTATCGTTTGGGGAAAGCGGGAAAAGATGATGGATTATGCACTTATTTAGGATTGATGAAAGGAGCCGATCATATGGCAGAGTTTGATCGCGATCAGGTCTATAAGACCGTTCCGCAAAAAGGATTCTTCGGGAATCCGAAAGGGTTATTCACCCTCTTCTTCACTGAGTTTTGGGAGCGTTTCTCCTACTATGGCATGCGTGCCATCCTTATCTTCTACATGTACGATTCAGTTGCCAACGGTGGTCTAGGTATCGATAAGACGACAGCTGCATCAATCATGGCCGTTTATGGTTCACTCGTCTACATGTCAGGGATCATTGGGGGATGGGTAGCTGACCGTTTACTCGGTACGTCACGGACCGTCTTCTATGGTGGTATCTTGATCATGCTAGGGCATATCGTCCTTGCTTTACCAGCAGGCATTACAGCCCTCTTCATCTCGATGGGACTCATCGTCATCGGTACTGGTTTCTTAAAACCGAACGTATCGAATATCGTCGGTGATTTGTACAGCAAGACGGATAACCGTCGCGATGCTGGTTTTAGTATCTTCTACATGGGGATCAACGCTGGAGCATTCCTCTCACCACTCGTCGTCGGTGAAGTGGCTGACCGCGGTGGATACCATGCTGGTTTCGCACTCGCTGCCATCGGGATGTTCGCAGGACTTGTCGTCTTCGTCTTGACGAAAAAGAAAAACCTTGGTCAAGCGGGTACGTATGTCTTGAACCCATTAAAAGGGGACGAGAAAAAACGCTTCATCACGATCGCATCAATCGTTGTCGTCGTGATTGCGGTACTCGGTGTCGTTGCATCGATGACAGGACTGTTGACGATTTCTCGCTTTACTTTAATGGTCACGATTCTCGGGATCTTGATTCCGATCGCTTACTTCACAGTCATGCTTCGTAGTCCAAAGATCACGGATGATGAGCGCTCACGTTTGATTGCGTATATTCCGCTCTTCATCGCAGCAGCGATTTTCTGGGCAATCCAAGAACAAGGTTCATACGTCCTCTCCATCTTCGCAAGTGAACGGACGAACCTTTCATTCTTAGGATTTGAGATTCAACCGGCATTCTTCCAATCGTTGAATCCGCTCTTCATCATCGTATTAGCACCTGTGTTTGCGAGCTTCTGGGTCAAACTCGGTGATCGTCAACCAACGACGATGCAAAAGTTCTCGTTTGGTCTTCTGTTTGCCGGACTTTCATTCATCGTCATGACACTACCAGGTATCCTGTTCGGTGTGGAGACGTCAGTTAGTCCACTCTGGCTTGCACTGAGCTTCTTCCTCGTCGTCATCGGTGAGCTCTTCTTGTCACCAGTCGGTCTATCGGCAACGACGAAACTCGCACCCGCGGCTTTCTCTGCACAAACGATGAGTCTGTGGTTCTTGACGAACGCAACGGGTCAAGCGGTCAACGCACAAATCGTTAAATACTATACGAATGACACGGAGATTTTGTACTTCGGTATCACAGGTATCGTTGCCGTCATCTTCGGATTACTCTTGTTCGCTTTCGCACCAAAACTTCAAAAATACATGCGCGGTATTCGCTGATGCATGAAAAAAGACGCTTTCTCAACCGAGAAAGCGTCTTTTTATTAATCATTCGTCCGAATATGGCGTAACCCTTCTGCGAGCAAGGCGACCAATGTTCCGAGAACGAGTCCGTTTGACATCAGGGTCGTCACGAGCGGTGGTAAATCGGCTGTTGCTCCTTTCGGTAGTAACAACGCACCGATACCGACGAGAACCGGAAGTCCGACTGTGATCATCGCTGTTTGACGATTCAAGTCACGGGCTGCTTCCGTGACGCCGATGATCGCCATCCCGGCAACAATCGGTGCGACCATCGCATAACCAACGGCGACGGGGATTTTAGCAATCAACCCGACGAATGGTGTCACGATACTGAGGAAGAGGCACGTGATGTTCGCATAGACGAACGCTTTGCGGTCCGTGTTATCTGTTGAGGCAATGAAACCAGCCGTTCCGGAAATCGCGACAGGACCGACTGTACCGAACAGACCAGCGAAGAGTTGTCCGATACCAGCCGTGATACCAGCTGTTCCGACTTGTCCTTTGACGGTTTCTCCGCGCTTCGCACTGATGATCCGTTCGATGACTTTAATGTTTGCTAAGACGTTCGTCATTAACAACAACGAGATGATGAGAGCTGTCGGTAATAAGCTCCAGTCGACATGAATACCGCCAAACGGCAACAAGCTCGGTAAAGTGAACAGTGGACCATCGAAGCTTGGCATCTCGGCACGACCAATCAATGCAAACATGCTCCAACCGACGAGTAACGTGATTAATAAAGCATACTGGCGTAAGCGATCGCTTCGTTCTAAATAAAGCGAGATCAAGACCGTCAGAATCGAGATGACGGCAGGTAATACTTGAATTCGTCCATCTTCGATATTGAGTAATCCTTTCATGACGGATCCGGACAGCTGTGCCGACAGCAACAGCATGTAGACACCGATGACTTGCGGTGTAAAAAGAGGGACTAAGCGCCGTAAGACACCCGTCATCGTCAAGACGATACAGATGATACCGCTGAGTAGGAGTAAGAATCCAAGCGACTGTAATGTGTTTGAATAACTGCCGTACAATGTGACACCAATCGACGAATAGAGAGCAAATACACCCCACCAAATTCCAGCAGGACCTTCCATGATCGGTAGACGATGTCCGAGTAGGACTTGAAAGAGACTTAAGATGGCAAATACGAATAGACAACGAGATAAGAAGGAAAGCGTCTCGGCACCCGAGAGTTCAAACGATGCTGCGATGGCAAGGGGCGGGGCAATGTTAGTACAGATAATGAACAAAAACCATTGAATCGTAGACACAAGGGTACGCGGCAAAACGTGAATCTCCTTTCGAAAAAACAATATTGGTTTCATCTTAAACCAATTCATGAAAAAGCGATAGAGATGCTTACAATGACTGAAAATTCTAATATTTGTTTTCATATGTGATTTAACACATAATAAGAGGTATAACGATAACGGGAGGAAATGAGATGAAAAAATGGAGTATACGAATTATTGGAACGATTGCTGCGCTGTTAGCACTGCTCATAGTTGTATTCATGATCTGGGCACAGTTCGATTATGATGCGTCTCCCCAAGCAATATCTTACATGGAGGCAGATACACCCCGTGAAGTGACATTTGGAAAAAAGACGAGTGATGTCGGATTCATCTTTTATCAAGGGGCAAAAGTCGATGCAGCAGCCTACAGTTATTACGGTAAGCAACTAGCGAAAGACGGGCACTTCGTCGTCATCCCGAAGCTACCGTTTCGGATTGCGTTGCTTGACTCAAACGAAGGACTCGATATCATCGAGGAATATCCGCAGGTCAAAAAATGGTATCTGATCGGGCATTCGCTCGGTGGAAGCGCAGCTTCGACGATCGTTGAACAACATCCAAAAATTAAGGGGATCGTTTTCCTCGCGTCCTATCCGATTGATTCGATTGATGTGCCATCACTAACGATCTACGGTGGACGAGATGGTGTTTTACCAGTCGCTGATATCGAAAAAAGTAAGCAGGACGTTCGAAAAGATGCGGTATTCCATGAAATCAAGCAGGGGAACCACGCGAACTTTGGGATGTACGGTCGACAAAAAGGGGACAACAGTAGCCCATTAACGCCAAAAGAACAACAGGATGAGTCATTAGATGAAATCAAACGATTTATCGATACACCTTAATCGATTCGCTTAGTGAATCAACGATTCATTAATCAAACGAAAAGGATGGAGAGATTTCGACACTGGGTCCGGAACCTCTCCATCCTTATTTTTACTGAGTCATCGATTCAACTCAAGCGATGAGCGACTTCGTCAAGCGTTGGCAGAGCAGCCATCGCTCCTTTGACGGAAGCAGCAAGTCCACCTGAAATCGCTGCGAATCGACCGATGTCGCGAAGTTCATCTTCAGACCAATCAAACGAAAAATCGCGTAATGCACACTGGTAGAGTAAACCGGACATGAAGGCATCTCCAGCTCCTGTCGTATCGATGGCGTCGACCGTAATCGCATCGATGACAGTCATCGCACGATCCGTATAGAGAATCGATCCTTCACTTCCTCGCGTGATGGCAAGAAGACGAATCGGATATTCAGCTAACAATTCAGCAGCCCCGTCATCAAGATTCGTTTGCCCAGTTAGAAACGTCAATTCTTCCTCAGCAAGTTTGACGATTTGTGCATCCGGTAGAACGGATCGAATCGTCGTCCGCGCTTCGTCCAGATTCGGCCATAACGACTCTCGTAAGTTCGGATCATATGAGACTGGTACCTGGTGTGCTTTTGCACGTGCGATGGCTTTTCGTGTCGCGTTGACGGATTCTCCAGTGATTAAAGAGATCGAACCGATGTGTAATAAATCGACGGACGTGAAATCCTCCGGGACATGGGTTTCGTGGAATTGCATATCCGCGCGCTCCGTGTTGATGAACTCAAACGACCGCTCGCCACCCTGACCGTTCGTAACGAGCACAAGTCCTGTTTTTTGCGTCGAATCGTGGACGAGATGGTCGGTACGAACACCATAATGATGTAACGTATCTTTCAAGAAGTGTCCCATCGAATCATCACCGACAGCTCCAAGAAAATAACTGTCAGCGCCTAATCGAGCGAGTCCGACAGAGACATTGGCAGGAGCACCCCCAGGATTTTTTTGAAACGTCATGTTTTCAGCATCAAGAGGAATTAAATCAATCAATGCTTCCCCTAAACTAAAGATTTTCATACGTAGAACTCCTTTCAAGATCCGGACGAATCCGTTCGATGTGTAAAGCCATATAGCCGATTTCTGATTCAGGTACACGTGTATCGAGTTCGACAGTCAACCAATTGCTCATTTGACTCGCACAGGCATAAGCCTCGGCATAACGTGTTTTGACGGCAGATAAAATCACATCATCCATGTCGTGTAAGGTTTCTCCTTGTTCAATCCGGGCGAGGACCAATTTCATGTGCGTAAAGAAACGATAATACGTCATCGATGAGGTCTCGATTGTTTGTCCAAAAAAGACTTCGATCTGTTCACGTAGTTCATTGAGTAACGTCACCGTCTGCAACGCAGTCGCCATATTTGGATGCGTTTGGCGTGCATTATATAAGTGAAGCGCGATGTTCGCAGCTTCTTCTTTCGGTAGCGTGACCTGTAAGGCACGCTCGATCTCAAGAACTGCCCATTCGCCAATCGCATACTCCGGTCCGTACAAAAGGCGAATTTCTTCTGCCAATCGATTATGCACGACGAGTTGTTCACGCGCTAATCGTACGGCATGAGCAAGGTGGTCCGTCAGACTGACGTGAATATAATCATGAAACGGTGTTTGGAGCTCACCTTCTGCATGTGAGATGATGCGTTCCGATAAATCAATGATCTCAAGTGGTGTCGTTGTTAAAATCTCTTTGAACTGTTCTGCATTTTCAAATGAAGGGATGAACATTTTTTCGATCTTCGTCGCTTGAATCGGATCTTTTTTCTTTTTTCCAAATGCGATGCCTGGTCCCATGACGATACGTTCCTGTCCATTTTCTTTGACGACAACAGCGTTATTATTAAGGATCTTATGAATAATCAGCCTGACGTCCTCCTTTCCGATCTTTTCTTTTATTATAAAGCGAACTTCAGTGCTTTGCGAACCGACAAATGCGACCACCGAGCCCGAGGACTCGGTTTGGTCGCATGAAGGATTAAGCAGCAACGTCCGTTTCTTTTTGTTTCCGTGCATCGAGACGCATCAAGACGACAGTCGAGATGAAAGCAGTGACGACTGCAATGGCGAATCCGACGAGATAGTTGATCAAGTTTGACGCACCGAGTGGCGCGACGATCGCAATCATCGGAATTCCAGTTAATCCATAAGCGTTCGCAGCGACTTGTGTCAAGACGACATAACCGCCACCGATCGCACCACCAATGGCACCACCGATGAATGGTTTTCCAAGACGTAAGTTGACGCCATAGATGACGGGTTCTGTGATTCCGAGAAATGCTGAGAACGCAGACGGTAGGGCGAGTGCTTTGAGTTTAACGTTCTTCGTCAAGAAGTAAACGGCAAGTCCGGCACCACCTTGAGCGACATTCGCCATCGACCAAATCGGTAAGAGGAAGTTCTTTCCGATACTCTTATCTGCAAGTAATCCTGCTTCAATCGCATGGAAACTATGGTGCATCCCTGTGATGACGATTGTCGAATAAAGTCCACCGAAGAGAAGACCGGCGACGACTGAGAACTGTTCATAGAAGAAGACGAGTACGAATGAAATGCCTTTTCCGAGTAACGTTCCGATCGGACCAATGACGATCAATGCCAAGAATCCAGTGACGAGAACCGTAACGAACGGTGTGACGAGTAAGTCAAGCGTCTCGGGTGTCCGTTTCCGGACCTGTTGTTCAATCTTTGCCATGACCCAAACGGTTAAGAGAACCGGGAAGACCGTTCCTTGATAACCAATCAACTCGATGTTCATTCCGAGGAACTTCATGACTTCCGGATCACTATTACCGAGCGTCCAAGGGTTTAAGAGGGACGGGTGTGTCATGATCCCCCCGATGACAGCACCGAGGTACGGGTTCGCACCGAATTCACGAGCTGCCGAGAAACCGATCAGGATCGGTAGGATGATGAAGGCAGAAGACGAGAACATATCCAGTAGTTGGACGATCGGTGAATCACCGTCAACCCAACCGAAAGCCTTAATCATACCGAGTAATCCCATCAAGAGACCGGCTGCGACGATTGCCGGAATGAGTGGAACGAAGACGTTCGAGAGCGAGCGGGCAAGACGGGCGAACGGATTTAATTTTTGCGATGCAGCCTTTTTAACGTCGAGTGGTTCCTCTCCATCGACCTTTACACCGGCAAGTGGTGCAAACGCAGCAAATACTTTATTGACGGTACCGGTACCAAAGATGATTTGGTATTGACCAGAACTTGAGAAGGCGCCGCTGACACCATCTAAGTCTTCAAGTGCTGCTTGATCAACCTTTGATTCATCATGCAAGACAAGGCGTAAACGCGTCGCGCAATGAGCAGCAGTGATGATGTTCTCGCGTCCGCCGACGAGTTCGAGCACACGTTTAGCAGTTTGTTGATAATCCATCGGAAAAGTCCTCCTTTTTCATGAAACGTGCTGAATGAGACAAAAAAAGGCAAGACCGAACAACACCTCTCCTAACGAGGTGTCATTTCGGTCTTGCCAGCCGTACTGTCACAATCCGCACTATTGATTTGATTACATCTTAAAGGAGAAAAGAAAGCGTTGTCAATACTTAATGTTCATTTTTTTGAATCTGAATATCGACCTCCACACCGTAGTGATCGGAAACGACAGGACCGTGAATCCCATCAAACACGACACCGACGCGTTCAACGTCAATTTTCCGATTCGATAAGACGAGATCGATCCGCAATCCTTGTTGATTGTCTTCCCATCCATCGATGTTGCCATTTATCGTCTCAATTCCGACTGTTTCCTTAGCTAGCAGGAAGACGTCGTGCAATCCCCGTTGCATCATATAGTCATAACCTGTATTTCGTTCTAAGGCATCGTTGTTGAAATCACCGAGGAAGAATGTCCATTCGAGTGGATCCATCCGAGCCATCAAATGATTGAATTGTTCCTGGAACGGTTCGACTTCATCTGCCCACCAGCCAAGATGACATGTATTGAACGTGATCGGTGTACCGTCGACTTGGATCGTCGCACGGACGATTTTTCGTGATTTCCAATCGAATGTATCTTGACTGCGACTAACATAATAACTGTCCGATTTTAAGATTGGATGTTTCGTCAAAAGAGCGAGTCCTTCTTCATATTTATCATAGCCGATATGAGCAAAATCCCAGACGAGGGAGTAGGTTTGACCTTGTTCTTTTAACGCTTGCTGGATCAAATAGGCAAAGTTATCGTTACGAACATCATCATAGACGATGGGTGTATCCATCAATTGACTCACTTCTTGCAGTGCGATGACATCATAATCCTGAGCGAGAATTTGTTGAACGATCTGGTTTAATTTTTCGAGTGGCTGTTCTTCCTGCCACGAATGACAATTTAGTGTGAGTAGACGCATGAGTGGTCCTCCTGATTTTTTAAATAAGAAAGGTGAAACTCTTATAAAAGAGCTTCACCTTTAGATAGTTCCCTAATCTCGCAGGTTTATGCGCCGATCCGGTCTTGGATATCTGATTTTAAGATATCGGCTTTTGGACCGTAGATGGCTTGCACGCCATTGTTCTTAAGGATCAGACCAAGTGCACCGTTTGCTTTCCAGTCTGCTTCTTTTGCAACAAGCGCTGGATCTTTGACAGTGACACGAAGACGCGTCATGCAGGCATCGACGTCCTCGATGTTTTGCTGTCCACCAAGCAAATCGATGATTTGTGAAGCTTGCGAACCGTCGGCAGGAGCTGATGTCGCAGCAGCCTCACCTGAAGCTTCAGTTGTAGATACGTTGATATCGTCCAGATAGTTCCCGTTACGACCTGGTGTCGCATAGTTGAACTTCTTGATGACGAAACGGAACGTGAAGAAGTTCAAGAAGAAGAAGAACACACAGACACCGATGAAACGAATTAAATCACCAATTAATCCAGCTTTTGCAATCAATGGAATCCGCGTTAAGAGTTCGATCGCACCGAATGCGTGAATCCGAAGATGCATGACATCTGCTAGTGCGAAAGCAACACCTGTTAGTACAGCATAGATGACGTAAAGAACAGGAGCGATGAACATGAACATGAATT
The DNA here is from genome assembly GCF_019890935.1 of Exiguobacterium acetylicum. Lineage (NCBI taxonomy): Bacteria > Bacillati > Bacillota > Bacilli > Caryophanales > Exiguobacterium > Exiguobacterium acetylicum. The sequence goes on along the minus strand of NZ_CP082333.1, from coordinate 3,062,273 downwards.
CGATTGGCTCCGTGACACCTGTCAAGAAGACCGCAAGTCCAGCAGATAAGAAGACAGGTTTGTATGCTTTCTTTTTATCTTCATCAACTGACATGTACATTGCGACAGCAATACCGATCAATGAAGCAAGTGATGTGACGACTTGTCCTTCTTTAAAACGAGCAGGAACGACACTGTTGATCAAATCATTGTATCCTTGTGTGTTGCCGGCTTGTTTTAAGTTAACAAGGTCAGTGATCCAAGCTAACCAAAGCGGATCTTGACCAGCAACTGTCGATCCTTGAGCAGCACCTGTCAGGATTTTGTACGTTCCACCGAGTTCCGTGTAGTTCATCGGGACAGTCAACATGTGATGGAGACCGAACGGAAGTAATAGACGCTCGAGTGTACCGTATACGAACGGTGCAATGATCGGTGCAGAATCACGTGAAGAGGCAATCCAGCGACCGAAGTCATTCAATAAGCCTTGAACGAACGGCCAAACGAGTGATAAGGCGAATGCTGCAACGACTGATCCACCAATGACGACGAATGGTACAAAACGTTTTCCGTTAAAGAAGGCAAGAGCATCTGGCAATTTACTGAAGTTATAAAATTTATTAAAGAGAACGGCACCAAGGAAACCAGAGATGATTCCGACGAATACTCCCATGTTGAGAGCCGGTGCCCCTAAAACTGAAGTGAAATAATCTTTTACGATGAGCTCAGAACCAAGCAATGAATCGACCGTTGCTTTTGGGTCCGCGATCATGTCAGTGTTGACGCCGAAGATAGCTCCTGTGACGCGGTTGATCAGAATAAAGGCGAGTAACGCTGCGAACGCACCACCAGCACGTTCTTTTGCCCATGATCCACCAATCGCGACGGCGAATAAGACATGAAGGTTCGTAATGATGGCCCAACCTAAATCTTCAACGATTCGAGCAATCGTTTGCATTAACGCGATATCGCCTCCATACATGCCGATCAGTTTCCCGACCGAGATCATGATTCCTGCAGCAGGCATAACCGCGATGACGACCATCAAGGCTTTACCGAGTTTTTGCCAAAAATCGAACGAAATAGCATTTTTCAAGATCATTCACTCCTTTTGTATCTCTTTTTCTCTAATATGTGTGTAAGAACAGTGCAATAATGTAAGCGATTAATGCAACCGTTTGCATATAGAATTGTAAGCGATAACTTTTTAAAAAGCTAGTGTTTTATAAGAAAAATATTTGAAATTTTATTTTGATTAAAAATTGATAGTTCGGAAAGGTATTCAGATTTAAAAAAAGTGGGAATAAGACTACAGTGAACGTTGTTTAGTTTTAAAAGAAGAAAGGATGTTTGAAGCGGATGAAAGAAGGGATTCAACCGATCGGACAGTACGGACAGCGGATTCGTACATTAAGAGAACGTCATCAGTTAGATCAAAATACATTAGCAGAGTTAACTGAGACGACACCTGAGATGATCCAGCGTATTGAAAGTAGCATTGCCCATCCCTCATTTTCAATGATTGAGCGACTGGCCCGTGTCTTACATGTCCCTTCGGATCACTTAATTCGGCATATCTGGCCACCTGAGGTCATCCGTCAGCAGGATAGCACGTCCTTGATTGACCTTCCATCTAGTTGATGGGCATCAAAAAAGAGGAACAAAGGGATTTCTTCTTGTAGATTATAGACAAATGGGCTGACTCAAAAAATGACGCGTCTTTTCACGCCCTTTCCTCAGGCGAGACACAAGCCAGTTTTCCCACTCTATTCGAGCAGAAAAACGGGTCTTGTTTGTCTCTGACAGCGCAAAATCGCGCTTTTTCCTGTAGGAGTGGCGTGTAACGCGTCATTTTTTTATATCGAAAGAACAATCAGAGAAGTGCTTTGTTCACTCGGCATCGATTCCTTGGGAAAAACAAGCAAGAGTGACCCTGCAGCGAAGTGAGGCGGCGCGATGCTTGTCCCAGGAAAACGATTCGAGACGAACAAAAAAGCGCAATCCTTCTCGTTAGAGAAAAATTGCACTTTGTCTTCAGTCTCAAAGGGATTTCCCCTTGTTCCTCTTTTAGTCGTCTTAACGATTATCGATTGTTTCAGGATAGAGATCGTGATTGAATAGACGGTGCTCTGCCATTTGTTCGTATTTTGTACCAGGCTTCCCGTAATTGTAGTACGGATCAATCGAGATTCCACCGCGTGGCGTGAATTTGCCCCATACTTCAAGATAGCGAGGTTCCATCAATTTCACGAGATCTTTTCCGATGACGTTGATGCAGTTCTCATGAAAATCACCATGGTTACGGAAGCTGAATAAGTACAACTTCAGTGATTTTGATTCGACGAGTTTTTCGTCCGGGATGTACGAGATGTAAATCGTCGCGAAGTCTGGTTGATTCGTGATCGGGCAAAGACTCGTAAATTCTGGTGCATTGAATTTCACGAAGTAATCATTTTCCGGGTGACGATTCGGGAATGCTTCGAGAACTTCTGGTTGGTATTCAAAAATGTATGGGACGGCTTTTTGGCCGAGTAACGATAAGTCGTTTAAATCTTCAGGTCGCATGAATCATTTCTCCTTAGACGCCACGATCGTTCGCGAAAACGAGGGCGTGTAGTTGTGGTAGGACGCGCGCATGATTGAAGCGCTCATCACGTGCGACGCGTTCCCAAAGTGTTTTTAAATCGTGTAGCATGCGTGGAGCGATCGTTCCTTCTTCGTGCGGATCAGGATTACCGAGCGATAGATAAAGCGTCTTTAGCGCATATCGTTCTGAAATCATCGCCGCGAAGTCGAGGTCTTTCTCATTAAAGATGACGATTTTAACGGCACGCTGTTGTTCCGGTAAACGCTTAAAAAAGACATCCAAGCGATCGAAATCAATCTTCATCCCACTTGAAGGTGGTTTAGGGCTAAGTGTGACGTCATCGATATCAAGCAACCAATTTTGCCAGTAGGAGCCTTGGGTTTCGACAGACATCGTGATATTTCGTTCTTTTAATGCCGCAACCAATGTGCCGATTGATGCATGAAGTAACGGGTTCCCACCAGAAATCGTGACATGTCCGTAAGAGCCGAGTACATCAAGGCGTTCTATGATCGTCTCTGCCGTCAAGAGTTCGGGTTTTTCAGAACCATCCCACGTGAAGGCGGAATCACACCACGAACAAGAGTAGTCGCAACCGCCGGTCCGGACGAACATCGTCTTTTGACCAATCGATCGTCCTTCTCCTTGAAATGTTGGTCCGAAAATCTCGAGAACCGGAATTTTTGGTGTTTTTGTTAAGGCACTCATGCTTCGTTCATCCACTCACGACGGACTTCAGCAAAAGCAGTCGGTGTCTCATAGAGCTTGACGAATTCGACACGAAGTCCACGCTCATCCGGAAGATGTTGTCCGAGTGTCTCGAAAATCCAAGCTGCCATGTTTTCAGCTGTCGTATTCATGTATGGTAACGATTCATTCAGGTAGCGGTGATCCAATAGTGGTTCGAGATGTGTTTTGAAGATTTTTTTAAGGTCACCAAAATCGAGTGTCATACCGCGGTGATCCAGAAAACCGCTGATTCCCATATCGACATGATACGTGTGACCATGAAGGGCACGGCATTTTCCATCATAATCATATAGGTGGTGCGCTGCGTCGAACGTCAGTTTTTTTACGATCATGACGCGAGATTTCGTATAGATAAGCGAGTCGCCAGTCGGGCGCTCGACCGTTTCAGGTGCTTCGTAATTGAATGTCATGTGTGTTGAACCTCCTTGATGTATGCATCTAATCCATTTTTCCGTAATTCACAGGCTGGGCATTCACCGCAACCATCTCCAATGACGCCGTTGTAACACGTCAACGTGCGATTTCGAACGAAATCAAACGCACCGAGCGAATCGGCAAGCGCCCACGTCTCTTTTTTGTCGAGCCACATGAGTGGCGTGTGAAGTACGAATGGATAGTCCATCGCAAGGTTCAATGTCACGTTGAGCGACTTGATGAAGGCATCACGGCAGTCAGGGTAACCGGAAAAGTCCGTTTCACATACGCCAGTGACGATATGACGGATTCCGCGTCCTTTCGCAAGGACGGCTGCGAACGAAAGAAACAGATGATTTCGTCCATCTACAAAAGTAGAAGGAAGACCATCTTCGTTCGTCGTGATGGTTTGGCTGTGGTCAGTCAAGGCGTTACTCGTCAGTTGACTGAGAAGAGAGAGATCAAGCTCATGGTGTTTGACACCGAGCTCAGAGGCGATGTCGCGTGCGACTTCGAGTTCTTGAGCATGACGTTGTCCGTAATTAAACGTCACGACTTCGACTTCTTCGTATTGTTTCAGTGCTTGAAACAAACAAGTCGTTGAGTCTTGACCGCCACTAAAGACGACAAGAGCACGTTCGTTTTTCATAATGTACACTTCCATTCCTAGTTTTTGTAACGGAGGAGGTTACGAACTCCGGAGACATAGTCTCAACTATTCACACTAGCAGAAGCCATTGAAAAAGTCGACGTTTTCTGATAAAGACAAAAAAAGAGATGCGTATCGTCGATCGGACGGTACGCATCTCTTGTAAGAAGATTAAAGTGGATAGTGATAGTAGCGTTCTTTGACGAGTAGATCTCGAATGTTCGAATCTTCCGAGATGACCTTCATCAGACCACCTGTTTGTGAAGCGTGTGCTTCGAGTGCTTTGATCTTTTGATCCGTATAGGCACTGACATCATGAATGAATGTTCCTTCCCCGAGCTCTTCTTTCGTATTGTTCGCGAAAGCGACCGCAAGGAACTCTGGGCGATCAGCAGGATCCATCATCCGGAGGGCACGCACGACGGCGCGAGCTGTCGCTTCATGATCGGGATGGACCGCGTAACCCGGATAGAACGAAATCAAACGAGTTGGTCGTGTCTGTTGAATCAAGGCAAGAATACGGTCAGCAAGTGCTGCCTCATCTTCGAATTCAACGGTCTTATCACGAAGTCCCCACATCTGGAGATCCGAAATCTTCATTTTTGCAGCAGCATCGATTAACTCGCGTTTACGAATCGTTGCGAGCTGTTCCCGGTTCGTAAAGACAGGACGTCCCATGTTACGTCCCATCTCACCAAGTGTCAGACAAGCGTACGTGACAGGACCGCGGTTTTCAGCGTGTTCGATGATCGTACCGGCAGAACTGAAAGCTTCGTCATCCGGGTGAGGGAAGACGACGAGTAAATGATCTTCGTGTGTCATGCGTCTACCTCCTCTGCACCTTGAGCGAATGGTGTCGGGCTAAGTTCAAAAGCAATCGCAAGACGTCCTTCGATATCGTGACCGGCAATCAACAATTGATCCCCAGCAAATTCGAAGTCAGTCAATCCTTCACCGTATAACCAGCCGTGGGCAAGTTTCAAACCGATCCGGTAAGGTCCGTTTCCTGTGATCAGACCACGTTCGTAAGTGATTTCCGCATTACGGAAAAACATCCCTGCGCTATGGAAAGTTGGATCTTGGTGCGTCGCGTAAGCACCGTTCGTCGTCTCGACGTGTACATATAACGGTGTATTCGCATGTTCGTCGATATAACGCTGTATTTCTTGTACATCAATGGCTTGCATAAACTTTTCTCCTCTCCTATACAGAAAGAAGTCCGCGGATATCGCGGACTTCTTAAGCGGATCAAGACTGGACTGTACGATGTGCAGCGTGATCAGTTGGTCCGACGTATTCATTCAAACGGAATGAATGACGAATCGCAGAAGTGATGAAAGATTTTGCTGTACGGACAGCAGCTTCTACCGATGCACCTTTTGCGAGTTCGGCCGTGATTGCTGCAGAATACGTGCAGCCGGCACCGTGCGTGTACGGTGTCTCGATTCGTTCGTCCTCAATCAGGATAAACTCTTTTCCGTCATAAAGCACGTCAACTGCTTGTGGATGGTCAATCTTGCTGCCACCTTTGACAAGAACGTATTGCGCACCTTTTTCGTGAATCCGTGCTGCTGCAAGTTTCATCTCGTCGATCGTTGCTGGTGTCTTACCAAGGCCCGACAGTTGTCCGGCTTCGAAGACGTTCGGTGTGACGACCGTCGCAAGTGGTGTCAAGACATCACGAAGTGCGTTTGCCGTATCAGGGTTCAGCACTTCGTCTTCGCCTTTACAGACCATGACAGGATCGATCACGACGTTTTGAACGCCGGATGATTTGATTTTCTCAGCAACGGCTTCAATGATTTCGACAGTCGGGAGCATACCCGTCTTCATCGCATCAACACCAATACCTCCAAGGACCGTGTGGATTTGTGTCCGGACGAGTTCTGTGTCGATTGGGTAAACCGCATGGTGCCAAGAGTGATCAGGGTCTTGTGCGACGATGACCGTCAAAGCATTCATTCCATAGACACCAAGTTCTTGGAATGTTTTCAAATCAGCTTGAATACCAGCTCCACCGCTCGTGTCGGAACCAGCAATCGTTAAGGCTTTACGTTTTGTCATGGGGCATTCCTCCTAAAGAAATAGACAATCCTTCTTGTTCTTCATCATAGCGAATTATGGGAAAAACAACAACTATCGACGCTTCTGATGTACACAAAACCCCACCTCTTTTGAGTAGGCGGGGCAAGTACTTATTTAATGAATAAGAAGTCGAGAATATAGTAGATCAAGGCAGCGAAAGCCATCGAAATCGGCAATGTGATGACCCATGTAATGAGCATGCGCTGTGCTGTTCCCCACTTTACACCTTTCTTACGGTGTGATGTACCTACACCCAAGATGGCAGAAGAGATGACGTGTGTCGTCGAAACCGGAAGATGAATCGCTGTCGCTCCAAAGATGATCGCTGCTGATGTTAAGTCAGCTGCAACCCCATTGACCGGACGGATTTTCATGATTTGACCACCAACGGTCTTGATGATCCGCCATCCACCGACAGATGTTCCGAGACCCATTGCGATCGCACATGAGAGTTTAACCCAAGTCGCAACTTCGTGATCCGTTTGATAACCAGATGAGATCAAAGCAAGCGTGATGATCCCCATCGCTTTTTGTGCGTCGTTCGTACCGTGTGTATACGACTGCAAAGCAGCGGTTGCAATTTGAACATGACGGAAGCGACGATTCGTCTTCGCCAAGTTTCCTTTTTTGAAGATGACTTTAAAGATTGCATAAACGATGAAACCGAGTGTGAATGCGAGCACTGGTGAAATGAGCAAGGCTTGAACGATTTTCAAGAAGCCTTTTGCTTCGATTCCTCCGAATCCGACAGAGGCAACAGCAGCACCAGCAATCGAACCGATCAGTGTATGCGAAGAACTTGACGGAATACCGAAGTACCAAGTCAAAAGGTTCCAGGCAATGGCTGAAATCAAGGCAGCGATGACGACGTAGCTACCATGTTCAAGTGTTGACGGATCAACGATGTCACCAGAGATCGTTTTTGCGACTCCAGTGAACGTGATTGCACCTAGGAAGTTCATCGATGCAGCCAAGATGATGGCATGACGTGGTTTCAACGCACGAGTCGACACCGAAGTCGCGATCGAGTTCGCTGTATCGTGGAAACCGTTGATGAAGTCGAAGCTAAGTGCGAGAATCACGATTATGGCGGTGATGATAAACAGGCTATCCATCTCGTTAGCTCCTCACTTAAGCGTTTTTCATGATGATCGTTTCAATGACGTTAGCTGCATCTTGGCAGTAGTCCGCGATTGATTCGAGCGATTCATAGATTTCTTTATATTGGATGATTTTAATTGGATCTGTTTCTGTTGCGAACAATGCTTTGATCGATTTACGGCGTAGGTTGTCACAAATCGTCTCTTGTTCTTTGATTTTGATGACGTGTTCACGCATCGGTTGCAATTTACGTGCAACAAGAAGATCCATTGACATCGCGAGTTCTGTGACAGCGATGTTGATTTCATCAACGAACTTGATCATGTGCTCGTCTGCTTGAACGATATTGTAGATTTCGAAGATCGCTGAACATTCTTCAAAACCGTCTAAGACATCATCAAGTGCGTTAGCAAGTGCGAGTAAGTCTTCACGGTCGATCGGCGTGATGAACGCGTTGTTCAAGTCGATGATCAACTGGTGCATCAAATCGTCCCCAGCTGTTTCGAAGTCTTTTACTTTATGTGCAAATTCTTTTACATCCGCGATGCCGTTGATTTTAAAGTCAACGAAGAATTGCGAAGTCGTTTTTAAGTGTCCTGCGATTTCGGATAATTTCACTGCGAATGGATCTTGTTTTTTACTAAACATTTCTTCTGCCTCCATATTAAGAACAAGAATAGAATAGTGAAGTAACTTCACGAGTTCGATTGTAGCAGACGGTATTGTAAAAGAATACATTTATGAAGCGTCTTTACGAAATCTTAATAAATCTTAATATGAAGGTGATTGTAGATTTAATAAATTGTCTGACAATGGAAAAAGTGAAGTGTACTTGATTGAAATGAGTTGGATTACGTTGTAATTGCAAGAGATTGTCTTGTGATTGTAAGAATAAAAGCGCATCAGAAGTGGGAAAAGAGGATATGGCGCATGAAAATCGAATGATATGATTAAGTCTGCGTAATCAGGTAAAAGAGGAGGATTTTATTATGCTCGTACAAAGTTTATGTATTCCGAAGCATCAATGTGTCACGATTTCCGAGACAGCGACGATTCGTGAAGCACTCGACACACTTGAAAAAACCGGATATCGCTGTGTCCCGGTCCTTGACCAATCAGGACAGGACTTCAAAGGGAACATCTATAAGATGCACATCTATCGGCATGGGATGAATGGTGGCAGCTTAGACGATAACGTCATGTCGCTGATTAAGAATACATCCAAATACATCTATACAGGAAGTAATTTCTTTGAAGTCTTCTTCTCAATCAAGGAATTACCGTATATCGCGGTCTTGAATGACGACGGTCATTTCTTCGGTATCCTGCCACACGGAAAAATGCTTGGAATGCTTGAAGAAGCATGGAACCGTGATTCGGGAAGTTACGTCCTGACAGTAGCCCTCAGTGAACAAAAAGGGGCACTTGAGAAAATCTCGAAGATCGTCAACAAATATTCAACGGTCGCGAGTCTGATGACACTCGATGCGAAGAGTAGCGTCATGCGTCGTGTATTGATTACATTACCGACGGATTGTGACGAGAAGACAAAGAAAAAAATCGTCAAGAAACTTGACGACAAGGGACTTCGTGTCGTTGCTGTCGAAGATTTAGCTGTTCGTGTATAATGGACCCGCATAAGACCAGTTCATGACTGGTCTTTTTTTGAGGGAAAGGAAGGATAGATGATGAAACTATTGATAGTAGGAGCTGGTGCGATGAGTGAGGCACTCGTTCAAGGATGGGTCGCTTCTGGATTGGCACGAGAAGATATCACGATGACGAATCGAAGTGGCGGGGCACGTTTGACGGAAGTCGCAGCACGACACGGCGTTCAAACGGTCGAACAGGAGGACGTCTCCTTATACGATGTCGTCATGCTGGGCATGCAACCCGATGGTGTACTCGACTATGTAGCGAATCAACAATGGACGAATCAGACGATCGTTTCGATTGCTGCGCATATTACACCATATGAAATCGAACAGTTGGCAAAACAACCGACAGTCGCCGCCATGCCGAATACTCCAGTCGCACACCGTTTAGGAATGACTGGACTATGGTTCGGCTCACGCGTGAATGAAGAGATCCGAAGTGTAGTCGAGGCATTATTTGGACGTGTCGGAGAAATTGCGGAAGCAAATGAATCGACGATGCCGGCATTCATGGCGGCAGCTGGATGTAGTCCTGCTTTCTTCTATGAAATCGTAGCTGGTATGGTGCCGGTTTTGACGGATGCTGGTTTTGAAGAAGAAAATGCACGCCGAATCGTTGCTCAAGCGATGAAAGGTTCAGCTGAAATTCTCATGCGCTCCGACGCAAGTACGGATCGTCTGATTGCCGATGTTGCGGCACCTGGTGGACCAACGGATCGTGGCGTCCAAGTGCTACGGGAGCATCACTTATTCGATACGATGCAAGCGGCACTACGAGAGAGTGCACGCGAAGCAGACGAATAATGGATTCAAAAGAGGCTGAATCCAAAAGAATGATGCGTCCTTTCGCGCCCTTATCTGTGTAGAGACTGACATTTGAGTCAGTCTTTTTTCGTTCACGAAAGTTTCACGTGAAACATAAGCAAAGCGATTGCATCTTGAAATAAGAATTCGTACACTGTAAAAAGAAACCGTCCAGACGGTACAGTAAAATATGAGGGAAGGGGGAGACTATTGGCCAGTGCAAAAGCGCAAGAGACACGGCGTCGGATTCTTGAAGCAACGACGACGATTATTTTGCAACAAGGATTCACCCAATTGACGCTCGAAGAAGTAGCGAAACAAGCGAATGTCTCAAAAGGTGGGCTATTGTATCATTTCGCTTCGAAGGAAGCTTTATTAATGGGGGTCATCGAGGCGCAAGAAGCACGTCAATTTGAACTATATGAACAGCATCAGTTGACGATGGGACCGATGGAAGCGTTCGTGACGTTGCAAATTCAGCAGCAAGAGGAGTTCCATCTCGACATGGATGCGCTTCTTTACTTGTTGTCCTTGTTAAAGGATCACGCGACGTTCGTCGAGGAACGAAAGCGACAAGCGGAGCAGTTCTTCCGCCAACTGACAGAACAGATGGATCCGGTTGAAGTATTATCGATTCGCTTTACATTAGACGGTTTGAAATTGTCGGAGCATTTTCAGTTCGGTGCACCGTCTCCAGATGTGCGACAACGATTAATTCAGCAATTAATAGAACGTGCACGACGACTAGACAAACAAATTGAAGAGTGAGGGAGAACCATACGATGAAAAAGATCATCCAGTTTTCGGTGAACAATAAGTTTGCCCTCTGGCTTATGACGATCATCATCGCGGTTGCCGGTATTTATGCGGGAACATCGATGAAGCTCGAGACATTGCCAGACATCACGACGCCGACTGTGTCGGTGACGACGATTTATCCAGGTGCTACACCAGAACAGGTGCTAGATGAAGTCAGTCGAGAACTTGAAAGTAAGGTCGAAAATTTACCGGGAGTCGATACAGTACGTTCGACGTCTTTCCAAAATGCATCGAACCTACAAATCGACTATAACTTCAGCACGGATATGGAAGAAGCCGAGCAAAAAGTAAAAGAAGCTCTTTCAAACGTCGAATTACCGGAAGGTGTTCAGGAACCACAAGTATCACGGATTTCCTTTGATGCATTCCCAGTCATCGGTTTTGCCGTTTCGGATAAGGAACGTTCCCTATCTGAATTAACGAAACTCGTTGAAAACGAACTTCAACCAAAGCTTGAAGGAATCGAAGGGGCGCAGACGGTTCAAGTCGCGGGTCAAGAGATTCGCCGGATCGAAATTCGCTTCGATGAGAAAAAACTCGAACGTTACGGTCTAACCGAAGAGAATGCGAAACAATTGATTCAAGCTAATGATTCCCGTTTAGCGCTTGGCTTGTACGAGTTAGGAGATAAGGAACAAGCGGTCGTATTAGATGGAAAAGCAACGACGGTCAAGGAATTAAAAGATCTTCGTCTTCCCTATACACCGCCAGTATCGAATACTCCTGAAGCAGGACAAGCAGGACAAGCAGGACAAGCAGGACAAGCAGGACAAGCAGGACAAGCAGGACAAGCAGGACAAGCTCCATCGTCAGCCCCTGCGGCATCCCAAACGACACCAGCGACAGGCGCAACGTCCGGTCAGGCAGCACAGACGGCGCCAACACAAGTGCCAACTGTCACGTTGTCGCAAGTCGCGACGATCGAAGATAAAGGGATCGAGGAATCGATCTCGCGTTCGAATGGTGAACGATCGATTGGTGTTCAAGTAACGAAGTCGCAAGATGCAAACACGGTCGATGTCGTCAATGCAGTCAAGCAGACGATCAAAGACTTTGAAAAAGAAAACGGTTCGGTCAATGCATCTGTGACACTGGATCAAGGAAAACCAATTGAGGAATCTGTTTCGACGATGATCAGTAAAGCATTGATTGGTGCGTTATTTGCGATCGTCATCATCTTGCTGTTCTTACGAAACATTAAATCAACGATCATTGCTGTTATTTCGATTCCGTTATCCCTTCTGATGGCAATTCTTGTCTTGAAGCAGATGGATATTTCCTTGAACATCATGACACTCGGAGCGATGACGGTCGCGATTGGTCGAGTCGTTGATGATTCCATCGTCGTCATCGAAAATATTTATCGTCGTTTGACGGATCCGACGGAAAAGTTAAAAGGAAAAGAACTGATCATCAGTGCAACACGAGAGGTCTTCATTCCCATCGCTTCGTCGACAGTCGTTACGATCGCGGTCTTCTTGCCACTCGGATTCGTTACGGGATTCGTTGGTGAGCTGTTCTTACCATTCGCTTTGACAGTCGTCTTTGCGCTATTCGCGTCCTTGATCGTTGCAGTTACGGTCGTTCCGATGTTCGCGGATTCGCTCTTTAAGCGTGGTAAAGCACCAAAACCGGAAAAAGAAGAGGGCGGAAAGTTGGCGAATGGGTATCGCCGTATGCTGAATTGGTCTCTTAACCATAAACTCATCGTCTTTGGTCTTTCAGTCTTACTGTTGATCGGTAGTTTTGCTCTCGTACCAACGATTGGTGTCAACTTCTTGAATCAAGAAGGAGAAAAGACACTCTACGTCACATACAATCCAAAACCAGGTCAAACGTTGGATGATTCGTTAAAAGCAGCTGATCAAGCAGAAGATTATTTCAACAAACAAAAAAATATCGATAATCTTCAGTTTACCGTCGGTGGAGAAAATCCATTGAATCCAGGGAATACGAAACAAGGGGTCTTCATCGTCCAATACGATCCAGACACGGAAGGTTTCGCAGATGTTAAACAGACAGCCATCAAACAGCTGAATGCTGACATTCCAACAGGAGAATGGAAAGAGCAAGACTTTAGTGGTGGCGCAGCTTCGTCAGGCGTCTCGTATTCAATCTTTGCAAATAATATTGAAGATTTAGAAGCAGTAACACCGAAATTCGTCGATGCGATCGAAGGTGAATCGAAGTATGTTCGAAAAGTAACGACAGATTTAAAAGAAGCGTATACGCAATATACGTTCGAAGTCGATCAGCAAAAAGCGGCTGAATTCGGCGTTTCAACAGCACAACTTGCGCAGGGCATTGCTAATGTCCAAGGAGAAGAAAAACCACTTTCTACTATTAAGGTAGATGGGAAGGAACTCGATGTCATCGTTCCAAACGAACAAACGACATACGATTCCATTCAAGATTTGGAAGAGACGGATGTCGTGACACCGCTTGGCGTTCGCAAATTGTCCGATTTCGTTGAAGTGAAGAAAGGAACGACTCCTGATTCGCTTAACGAACGTGATGGAAAACTCGTCGCTACCGTTACAGCAGAACTAAAAACGGATAAAGCAACAGAGGCTTCTCAAGCGATTGAAAAGTCCGTCAAAAACATTGATCGTCCGACAGGCGTCTCGTATGAGCAAGGCGGAGTCACAGAGCAGATCCAAGAGTCGTTCACACAACTTGGTCTAGCAATGGCAGCAGCTGTAGCGATCGTCTATCTTGTCCTCGTCATTACGTTTGGAGGAGCATTGACACCACTCGTCATCTTGTTCTCACTTCCATTCGCAATCATCGGTGGACTGGTTGCCCTGTTGATTACAGGAGAGACGATTTCTGTGTCATCCTTGATTGGCGCTTTGATGTTGATCGGAATCGTCGTGACGAATGCGATCGTCTTGATCGACCGTGTCATTCATAAAGAAGCGGAAGGTTTATCGACGCGTGAAGCATTACTCGATGCAGCAGGTACACGTTTACGTCCAATCTTGATGACGGCACTTGCGACGATTGGTGCACTTGCACCACTTGCGCTTGGACTCGAAGGTGGCGCATTGATTTCAAAAGGGTTAGGTGTGACGGTCATCGGTGGACTGACAAGTTCGACGTTGTTGACACTCCTTATCGTGCCGATCGTCTATGAATTCTTAGCACGTTTCCGTAAAAAGAAGTCAATTGATTCTTGAAAAAACGATTAAGTGACTCAAACTGACAGGTATGTAGAAATGGCTATCCTAAGCCGTTCTACAACCTGTTTTTTTATTTTGTTACAAAAGTATTACGAAAAAGAATACGCGTTAAAGAACTGTAACATGATGAAAATCTGGAACATGATAGGATAAATACAGAAATTATCTGACAATTCAGACGTGCAATACATTCATACATAAGAGGAGAATGAATCGATGAAAGCTGTCACTCGTGTTTTGTTAACCTTAACGTTACTCATCAGTAGTTGGACACTCGTCCCAGCATCAACGCAAGCTGCAACAAGTAAAAAAGTAGTGGTGTCAGTGGATGTGCTGAATATTCGTGCAAAAGCTGCTGTATCAAGTAAACGAGTCGGGCAATTGAAACTTGGACAAGCTGTAACCGTCGTAGGTCAGGTCAAAGAATGGTATCAAATCCGTCATCAAGGGAAATCAGCATACATCGCCTCTACATACACGAAACCATATAACGCTAAAGCGACAAAAGGTCTTAGTAAAACAGGATCAACGATCGTTTCGGTAGCAGAAGGTCTCAAAGGACGTCCTTATGTTTTTGGTGCGACAGGTCCTGTTAGCTTTGATTGCTCTGGATTTACACGTTACGTTTATCAAGCACTAGGAAAATCACTCCCACGTACGGCAGCGGCTCAATACTCAGCAACAAAACGTACGGCACCAGGCGCTGGTGATCTCGTCTTCTTTACACATGGAAGTGGGATTCAACACGTTGGAATCGCTGTCGATGGTGGTACGATGATCAATGCGAACTCGTATTATGGAAGAGTCGTCAAAGAATCGTTCCGTGGCGGCTACTGGGGATCACGGTATGTAGCGGCAGGAACTCTTTAAACGAAATGAAGCGACGAATTCAAATCGATGAACTCGTCGCTTTTTTATATGGATTCAGGTATGAGGAAGAACGGTCGTTCCAGCAATGAACGTCGAGGGTACTTCGATTTGTGGACGAGCAACGAGATCTTCGCGGACGGTTAATTGAAACGCATGTCGCCCGATCGTGGCATAAGGGATCGCGATCGTCGTCATCGCTAAGACTTCAGCGAGTTCACTTCCATCAAAACCAATGACAGACAGGTCTCCAGGAACCTGATAGCCTTGTTTTCGGAGTTCCAAGATGAGACCTGCCGCCACGTGATCACTTGCGGTCAAGATAGCGGTCGGTCGTTGTTTTTGTTGCATCCAGCGTCTTGCGACGGTCGCACCGTCTTCAATCGTCAAGGTCTGTTCATAGACGAATTCGTCACGTACGACCTCTTGATACGCATGTTTACGCGCCAAGCTATTCGTACTGTCCGGTCGTCCGAGACAGATGCCGATGCTCGTATGTCCTTGTTGTCGCAGATGTGCAAGTCCTTGTTGAAAGGCCGTATAGTGATCGATATAGACGGCAGCGACATCTTCATGATGTTCACAAAAGACGATCGGGCCATAACGTTCATACGATAAAATCGCTGATAAGGGAAGACTGTGCGACACGACGATGAGTGCGTCGATTTCCTGTTGCGCCAGCGCATCCAGTGCCAGTTGCTCATGCGTTTCCACATAATTCGTTTGCCACGTCAAGAACCGATAGCTCGCGTCAAAGGCGGCTTGCGCGATGCCCTGAAGAATGGCAGCGTGATATGGATGATCAACGAACGGAAGCATGACTCCGACCGTTTTTGTCATACCCGTCGATAGATGGACGGCAGTCTGATTACGGATATATCCGAGTTTTTCGATGGCTTCTCGAACAGCTTGTCGCTTCTCGTTCGCAACGTACGGATGATCATTTAGTACACGTGAGACTGTCGTAACGGACACGTTGGCTTCACGTGCCAAGTCTCGGATGTTCGTCATCGCGCATCCCTCCTGGATTACATCTTACGAGATAATCGTCGTTCAAGTCGGCGCCAATCCTGTCGAGAGACGGGAGCCGAGAATGGAGCTGTCTGCTCAGCCAATTCATTGATCTTTGAGAGCAGTCGCGTTTTTTCTTGAGGAGACAAATCGGGGTATTGATCGACCAACGTGTGCTGACACAAATAATAACCTGCTGGTGTATGCAATTGTTCGATGGCCCACTCAAAAGCAACATTTCGTTTGAACAGCTGGATTAATCGTGTATGAATCGACATGATGATTACCTCCTTTTTAGTGTATATCAAGACAATAGGCTATGAAACGCGTTTCACCGCAAGAACTAATTTTACGCAGTAGATCATTGCAAAAATTCAGCAAGAATTGACCAGGTAGACAAAGAAGTCTATGATTGTGACGATACAACACAAAGAGGGGCGAACGTAAAATGGAATCGACAGACTCGAAGCTGGCATTAAAAATGCTCGTTGTTCTATCTCGGACGATGCATGCGGTGACGGAGCAAGTGAAGGCAGACATCAAAACACATCAGTTGAATTTATCGGAATTCGGAGTTCTTGAATTGCTGTACCACAAAGGGGACACGCCTCTACAACAAATTGGCGATAAGATTCTATTAACGAGCGGAAGTGTGACGTATGTCGTGGATAAACTTGAAAAGCGTGGGTTGATTGCGCGAAAATCATGTGCGACGGATCGTCGTGTTACGTTTGGGACATTAACGGAAGCTGGACGCGAACTAATGGAAGAGACATTCCCGAAACATGAAGCCTTTTTAGCAGACTTATTTAAGGATTTATCGGTTTCTGAAAAGGAACAGTTGATTGATCAGTTGAAACGAATCGGTTTACGAGCCGAACATTATACGCCGCTCGAAAATGTGTAAGAATTAGCACTCATAAGATCAAGAAAGCTCAGGTCACGGACTTGAGCTTTTTTTATTCGTTTGGAAGTCAAACTGATTGACAAACGAAAAGGTGGTTGGTATGTTTAGTTACAGAATTTACTTTAAATAAAAGGGAGAAATAATAATGACTAAATTACTTTATGTAACTGTTAACCCGAAAGCTACAGAACACTCTTTCAGCCTTCAAGTCGGTGAAGCATTCCTCGAAAGCTACAAAGCAGCGAATCCTTCAGCTGAAGTAGAAGTTCTTGATCTATATAACGAAACAGTCCAAGAAATCGATACAGATGTTCTTAGCGCATGGGGCAAATTCGCAACAGGCGAAGAGTTAACAGAAGTGGAGATCGCAAAAGTCGGTACGATGACAAAACATCTCGAGCAATACATGGAAGCAGATGAGTATGTCTTCGTCACACCAATGTGGAACTTCTCTTTCCCAGCACGTCTCAAAATGTACATCGACAGTGTTCTTCTTGCAGGTAAAACATTCGCTTACACTGCAGAAGGTCCAAAAGGCTTGATGGAAGGCAAAAAAGCACTCCACATCCAAGCAACAGGTGGCGTCTACACAGGATCTGGTCTCAATTTCGGTGATGACTACCTCCGTCAAGCGCTTGCTTTCACTGGTGTAACAGACTACGATGCACTCTTCATCGAAGGTATGGCAATGAACCCAGAAAAAGCAGAAGAAATCAAAGAAGCAGCAATCGCTAAAGCAAAAGAACTCGGTCGTTCATTCTCGACTGTCAACGCATAAGATAAGCGTCAAAAAGGCTCCCGCCGTGTCGGGAGCCTTGAGACTGAAGGTAAAGCGTAATTTTTCTCTTAACGAGAAAGATTGCGCTTTTTTGTTCATCACACATCGTTTTCCTGGGACCAGCATCGCGCCGCTTCACTTCGGGGTCGCTCTTGCTTGTGTCTCGTCTGAGGAAAGGGCGTGAAAGGACGCGTCATTTTTTAAGTCGGCCCTTTTTGTGTGCGCTCAAGAGAGCGTTGATTTTTTGCGAAGCACGAGCGTCAGGAAAAGTAACAAATCCTTGAGTTTCTCGAATCCACGAGGATGCGTCGAGATACGATAGAGCCACTCTAGCTTGAAGCGACGGAATAATTTAGGCGCGCGCTTACTGTGTCCGGACCAGACGTCGAACGCACCACCGACACCGATAAAGATGCCGTGATCGACTTGATCATAGATGGAAGCGATCCATTCTTCCTGTTTTGGCGCACCGAGTGCGACGAGAACAAGATCAGCGTCTGCTTCTGCGATTGCTCGCGTAGCTTCTTCTGTCTTTCCAAAACCATGAAACGTTCCAACGAAGTGGATGTTCGGAAAACGAATCGATAACTGACGGATCAACGATTTCATGACTTCCGGACGTCCACCGAGTAAAAAGACACGCTTCTCGAGTGCGTCTGCCGTCCGCAATAGTTCACGTGCCGTCTCGATTCCTGGTAATGTCGCAGTGAGCGGTGCTCCCATCCGTTTACTGGCAGCCGTCACACCGATTCCGTCTGGTGTGATGAACGTCGCCCGTCGTAAGATGGCATCGTAAGAAGGTTCGCGCAATGCACGCAACACGAGCTCTGGGTTCGCTGTGACAAGAAAGGCTTTTCCGCGGTCGTGTAAGATTGTTTTAATATGGGTATACCATTGCGAAGGTGTCGCATCGACGAATGGTAGTCCGAATAATTGTTTTGTCTGAATCATAGTTTTCCACCTCATCATCCATCATAGCAGAATCAAGACGGACGAACAGCGACTTGAGACTGAAAAAGGAGCGGATTCACGTGCATCCATCTTGGCAAACCGTGTTAAAAGAAGAAAAGGAAAAACCCTATTTTCAAGAACTGTGGGCTTTTTTGAAGGAAGCCTATCAAACGACGACCGTCTACCCTCCGAAAGAGCGGATCTTTCATGCGTTCGATGCAGTCGCGCCAGAAGATGTCCGGTGCGTCATCTTAGGGCAAGATCCCTACCATGGTCCACGTCAGGCGAATGGACTCAGCTTTTCCGTGCATGACGGAGTACCGATTCCTCCGTCCCTTCGAAACATGTATAAGGAACTCGTCACAGATATCGGTTGTCCGGCTCCGACCTCCGGAAATCTCGAAGCATGGTCACGACAAGGAGTATTCTTACTCAATACGTCGCTTACGGTTGAGGAAGGGAAAGCGGGATCACATGCTAAAAAAGGCTGGGCGCCGTTTACGGATCGGGTCATCGAAGTATTAGGAACACAGACACAACCGATCGTATTCATCCTCTGGGGAAATCATGCGAAGAGTAAAAAAGCGCTGATCGATACGGATCGTCATCTTGTTCTTGAAGCCGTCCATCCGAGTCCCTTATCCGCGAGTCGTGGATTTTTCGGTAGTAAACCGTATTCTCAAACGAATGCTTGGCTGAAAGAGCAGGGAAGAGAGCCGATCGACTGGTGTTTGTCGTAAATGTCGTAAATCAAAAAAGGCTGACTCAAAAGTCAGCCTGAGACTGAAGACAAAGCGCAGTTTTTCTCTTAACGAGAAGGATTGCGCTTGTTGTTCGTCTCGAATCGTTTTCCAGGGACAAGCATCACACCTCTTCGCTGCAGGGTCGCTCTTGCTTGTTTTTCCCTAGGAAGCGATGTCGAGTGAACGAAATGCTTCTCTGATCCTTCTTCCAGGTATAAAAAAAGACGCGTCACACGCAACTCCTACAGGAAAAAGCACAATTTTGCGCTGTCAGAGACAAACAAGACCCGTTTTCCTGCTTGAATGAAGCAGGAAAATTGGCTTGTGTCTCGCCTGGGGAAAGGGCGTGAAAAGACGCGTCATTCTTTTTTTGAGTCACTTAGCGGCTTGAGATAGCCGGCTCCTCATCCATCATGAACTTTTCGACGACGAGAGCAACACCATCTTCATCGTTCGAAGCGGTCATATACTGTGCTTTTTCTTTGACGGTATCGGCTGCATTCGCCATCGCGACACCAAGACCTGCCCATTCGATCATCGATAGATCGTTGTTGCCGTCTCCACAAGCAATGACTTCTTCTTGAGCGATTCCCAGTTTTTCAGACAGTAAGGCAAGGCTTGTGCCTTTTGTGACACCATCTTCTGTGAATTCAAGGAAAAATGGCTTCGAGCGAGCCACCGCGAGTTCACCCGCAAGTTCCTGTTGAAGCGTCTGTTCGACGCGCGCGAGGTGCATCTCTTCTGCCATCATCAAACACTTGACGACAGGTGTTTGAATCGCGGCTTTAAAATCAGCGACACGAATGACCTCCATGCCTGTCAGTTGTCCTTCGAGCGTCGTATATTCATTCGGTTCCTCTGTCAGGATCTCATGTCCGACATACGTGTGGATGTAGACACCCTCCCGTTTACTCAAATCGTCGAGGCGGTGGACCGTCTCCGGGGAAAGCGTGCTGAGGAAGAGCGACTCGTTCGTTTTACAATCAATGATTGAAGCGCCATTGAAGCTTAGGATGTAACTGCCGTAGCGGGCGAGTTCCAGTTCTTTTGCGAGGTCGAGCATGGCAAATGTCGGACGACCGCTAGCGAGCACGACCTTCTTCCCGCGACGCTGCGCAGCGAGTAAAGCTTCTTTCGTACGTGGTGAAATCGTATGGTCACTTGTCAACAAGGTATCATCTAAATCGAGAACAATCATTTTATACGTCATACATTCAAACCCCTTTCAATTATCTGTATATCGTAACAACTTGTCCCCCGTTCGACAATATACTCTCCTCGAAGAGAGTATGATAAAGTGGAAACAGAGCCCGTACGGAAAGGATTCCAACTTTATGAAATATCTCTTCATGATCATATCAAGTCTATTATTAGCAGGATGCAGTACGATGTTTCCGCATCCCGCCTCTTTACTCGAACATCCGTCCCTTCCGGCATGGGAGCAGTCGTTGAAAGAACGGATTGACCGCGATTTGCCGAAACAGGCAGAGATCGTGGCACCACGAAATCAAGCGGTATCACGTCTATACGAACTCGTCGATTTAGATCGAAACGGTAAAGATGAGGCGATCACCTTCTACCGCAGCGAGCAGGACGGGCGCTTCACGATTCATCTGCTCGTCCATGAACGACAAGGCGAAAAATGGCGACTCGTAGCGCGACAGACGGTAGCTGACGGTCGAGCCATCGATCGACTCGAAGTCATAACTGACGCACGACATAAACAAAACCACCTGGTCATCGGTATTACCAGTTATGGTGAAAATACGTTATACATCATTGAGCAGTTACTATCGAAGCAACGAGACGTCACGAAAGTCGATCGATACGATCGTCTGTCGGTAGCTGATTTGAATCAAGATCGAGAGCGGGATATGGTGCTTCTGCAAAAGGGCAGTCCGTCTCGTTTGATCTATTATAAAGACATCCTGTCGAAAGAGCACCAAGAGACGACACTTTTAACGCAGGATGGCGATTTATTCGCAGAACATGATTTATTTGAAGTCGATACGATCAATGCCGCTCGGAATAAAGGCTTGATCGTCTCATATACACGAGATGCGAAAATGCACATCGGATTATTCCGCTTAGCGAACGATACGTTGGAACAGGTTCGTTTCGGTCAGGTCGATGAGATCGTCGAACCGATGTATACTTTCCCGAAAGATGTCGATCAAGACGGAATCGTCGAGTTTGGTCATCAGTATACGCCAGAAGGCAGTAAAGGGCGTGAGGGTGAACCGAAACCACGCATCACGGCATATTACACATGGAATGGGTCAGATAATCCGCCATTTCTCGAGAGTGGATTCGAATTGCGAGAAGAGCAGTACATCGATCAAGAATACAATTTCGTCATGCGGTTCCCTGCCAACTGGGCGACGCGTGAAACGATCGAGAAACGTGAAAATCGTGTTCGGTTCATCAATCGAGAAACGAAGCAGATTGATTTCGAATTAGAGGTCATTCCGAAGAATCAATACATTGCGAGTGATCAAAAACGAAAAATCAAAGAAGGTATCGATTATGTCTATGTGATTGATGCGACGAAGGATTATGAAGTGTTCGTCAATCGTGTCACACTTGTGGAATAAAGAATCAGGGGGAGAAAAGAATGACCAAAATACTAGTAGCCGAAGATGAACATGCGATTCGCAGTTTCATCGTCATTAATTTGAAACGGGCAGGCTATGATGTCATCGAGGCGGAAAATGGGAAAGAAGCGCTTGCGCAGTTTGATCAACAAACCTTCGATATTCTGTTACTCGATATCATGATGCCGGAAGTCGACGGTTTTGCCGTCTGTGAACAGGCGCGGGCAAAGGATGAAGTCGTCGGGATCATCATGCTGACGGCACGGACACGAGAAGAGGATAAAGTCATGGGACTGAGCGTAGGAGCGGACGATTACATCGCGAAGCCATTCAGTCCAGCAGAGCTACTCGCGCGCATCCAATCGCTCCTGCGACGGGTAGAGACGTTACGCCGCAGAAAACAGCCGCGTGAACTCGTGTCTGGACCGTTCCGGATTGATTTAGGCGCGAAGCGCGTCCAAAAAGAAGGTGTTGACGTCGAAGTGACACCAACTGAATACGATTTACTTTGCCATTTCATCAAAAACGAAGATCAAGTCATGTCGCGAGATGAATTACTCGATGCGGTATGGGGTGAGAATTACTTTGGTGATCGGAAGACGGTCGATGTCAATATTCGCCGTCTTCGTCAAAAAATCGAAGAGAATCCAGCGGAACCGAAGTTCATCGAGACATTGTGGGGACATGGATACAAGTGGCGTAACGAAGAATGAAGCGCCAAATATTGATGCGGTTCATGACGATTATCACGGTGACAGTCTTACTCGTCATCGGGATCCTTTCGTTCGTGACCTATAACTATTACTACGTGACGGCGACGGATGTCTTAAAACGTCATGCGAATGCGAGTGCTGTCTTATTTGCGAATAGCGGCCTTGCTTATGATTACGCCGATTCAGAAGCGACGATCCATGATGTACTCGATTCTTACGCTTATCCAGACGCTGAAATCGAAGTGTTGGATGCGACAGGGATTCCGCGTTACTCTTCGACCGGATTCATCTCGGAACGTAAGTTGACGCGAGAGGCGATCAATCAAGTAAGAGCGGGACAGACCGTCACGAAACGATATGATGATGAGGCGACGGGAGAACATTTACTGGAAGTAACAGAACCTGTCGTGTCGTTTGGTCAGACGACGGGAGCGCTTCGTTATACGACGTCGCTTGAGCGAATCGATCGACGTGTGATCGAAATTTGTTTAGCGATCGTCCTCCTGGGTACAGTAATTTGGGGACTTGCCTTCATCTATTCCTCACGTCTCGTCTCGTCGATCGTCCGACCGATTCAAGAAGTCATCGGAGCATCGGATCAAATCGCGAAACAGCATTACGACGTCAAGGTGAACGAGGAATACTCGTTCGAGCTTGGAGAACTAGCGCGGACGATCAATTATATGGGACAACAGATCAAACAGCAGGAAACATTGAAAGATGAATTCATTTCTGGTATTTCCCATGAATTACGGACACCGCTGACATCAATCAAAGGCTGGAGTGAAACGTTACTCGTCGAACAGGATCAGTTGCCGGAAGAGGCGTCGCTTGGGATGGGCATCATTCATTCGGAGACGGAGCGTTTGATTTCGCTCGTTGAGCAGTTACTCGATTTCTCGAAACTCGAGACGAGTCGCCTCGTCTTATACCGTCAGGAAGTCAACTTGACGGAAATCATCGAGACCGTGACGGCGCAACTGCGTCAAAAGCTGGAAGAAAAAAATGTCCAGATCGTACAGAAGTTACCGGCGCAAGTCGTCGGTCTGTACGACGAAAACCGATTGAAACAAGTCTTCTTGAACCTGCTTGATAATGCGATCCGCTTTTCTCCAGTCGGTGGCACGATCACCATTCGACTCGTTCGTTCAGAGCGTGTGTTGTTCCTCTCCTTCAGTGATGAAGGTCCCGGAATTCCGAAAGAGCACTTACGTCACGTCACAGAAAAGTTCTATCAAGTGCAAAAAGGAAAGGGTGGAACAGGGCTCGGACTATCGATTTGCCGAGAACTCGTCGAAGCACATGAAGGCAAGCTATTCATTGATAATCAGCCGGAAGGCGGCGTCATCGCGACGATTCTGCTACCTGTCACGAAAGCGTAAACACTCAGACAGGCAGAGTGAAACAGAAACTGGTAAAGTTAAGTGGATTATAGTACGAAATGGATCAGATGATAGGAAACGGAGGAATCAGTCATGGCACTTGGTGTTTCAAATGGTACGCTTCAACCGCTCTCCGGAAAACCGAACGCGGTATCTACTCAAACCGATCTACAGGATATGAAAATGCGTCCGCTCCCGTTCAAAGGAACGCTTGCAGATTCGAAGTTCCAACTCTTACGTATCCTACAAAGCCTCGACCGCGTCAAAGTCGTCAAGGAGGAAGGGGCATACATTCATGCCATCTTCACGAGTAAAGTCTTTCGCTTCAAAGATGACGTCGAATTTTACTTCGATGAAGCCGCACAAGTGATCCATTTCCGTTCGGCATCGCGTGTCGGATACTCCGACTGGGGCGTCAACCGTAAACGGATGGAAGACATCACACGTCGTTACGAGGAGGGCTTGCGATGAAGACCTATCAATTAGTTGTCATTGGTGGTGGGGCAGCCGGGATGACGATTGCTGCCGGTGCAGCAAGTCTCGGCGCGCACGTCGCCCTGATCGAACGGCATACGCACCTAGGCGGAGATTGTCTCCATTATGGTTGCGTTCCTTCAAAGGCTTTGATCGAAGCCGCGCACGATGTCCATGTCATGAAGCGAACGGCTGAAAAATACAACGTGACGCTGAACGGGGATGCGGTCTATTCGAAAACGAAAGCAAGCGTCGATCGGGCACGTAACATCATTCAATCACACGATGGAACGAAACGGTTCGAAGACCTTGGCGTCGATGTCTATATCGGAGAAGCGACATTCCTCAGTGCTCATGAAGTGGAAGTGGCGGGACAGCTTGTCGTAGGTGAGAAGTTTGCGATCTCGACGGGATCTCAACCCATCATTCCACCGATTGATGGACTCGATACGATTGATTATTTAACGAACGAGACGATTTTCGAATTGACGGAGCGTCCGGAGCGACTGCTCGTCATTGGTGGTGGTGCGATTGGTCTTGAGCTGTCGCAAGCGTATGCGCATCTTGGAACAGAAGTCACGGTCATCGAGGGTATGAAGACGTTACTCGGAAAAGAAGATCGCGACATGGTCGAAGTCATTCAACGTCAGCTTGAACAAGAATTGACATTACATCTCGATACGAAGGTCACGCACGTCCGCAAGTCAGCCGGGGGCATCGAAGTGACGGTCGAAGCGAACGGCGAATCACGTGTCATCGAAACGGATGCCGTGCTTGTCGCGGTCGGTCGTAAGCCACGCATCGAAGCACTACGTCTCGATCGAGCCGGTGTACACGTCGAAAAAGGATTCGTCCAGGTCGATGGTTCACTTCGCACAAGTCAACGACACATCTTTGCGGTCGGAGATACGATCAACTCGCTCCCATTTACGCATGTCGCAGGACTGGAAGGAAAAACGGTCGTCACGAATGCTTTATTCGGTCTACGGACGAAGCCGGATTATCGGGCGGTTCCATGGGTCACATTCACGACGCCTGAATTATTCCATCTCGGATTGACGGAAGACGAGGCACGCAAGAAACATGGGGAGATCAAGGTCTATCAGACCGGTCTCGATGAAGTCGATCGTTTCGTCATCAATGGTCAGACAGAAGGGCGCGTCAAGCTCATCGCCGATAAGCGTGGAAAACTGATTGGAGCACATGCAATCGGAGAACAAGCCGGTGAGTGGATGCAAGAAGTCGTCTATGCGATGGCGCGTAAAGATAAGGTCGGTCAATTGTCGCGTGTCGTCCATCCATATCCGATCCGTGGTGCTGCTGTTCAGCGTGCTGCTGATGTCTACTGGCGTGAACGTCTATTCGCTGGTCCGATCCCAAAATGGTTGAAACGTTATTTCGACTGGAAACAAGGAGAATGATTCATGCAACAACCTGCTACTAAACGGAATTTCGTTCCGCTCGTCATCCTGCTGACGCTTGTCATCAATTTGCTCGTGGCGCTTTTATTCTTTGCGCCACCCGTACAAGTTGATTCAGGATTCGATTGGACGTTGCTTCCTTTTTTGAATGCCATCTTCAATAGTTTTACCTTCATGCTGTTGCTCGGTGCTTGGATTTCCATTCGTCGGGGCAACCGGGTGAACCATCGTCGCTTCATTGGTGGTGCGATGACGACGACGACTTTATTCTTAATTTCGTACGTCACGTATCATGCCGTCAGTGAATCGACGAAATTCGGGGGCGAAGGTTTCGTTCGCCCTGTCTATTTCTTCATCCTGATTACGCACATCATTCTAGCTGCAGTCATCGTCCCACTCGTCTTGATGTCACTCGCGCACGCTGTGAATCAAAACTTCGAGAAGCATAAAAAGTGGACACGCTTTACGATGCCGCTTTGGTTATACGTCAGTTTGACTGGTGTCATCGTCTATATCATGATTCGTCCGTATTATTAAAAAAAGCTCCTTCGTCAACCACGAAGGAGCTTTTTTACGTTCAGGATTTGACTTTTGTCTCGTCGAGTACATTCGCTTTTAAGTCGATCAATGGTCGAATCAACACTTCGACGCGTCGATTCTGACTGCGACCTGCTTCCGTTTGATTGGACGCGATTGGTTGGAATTCACCGTAACCGCTGACGGTGAAGCGTTTTGGTTCAAGCTTTGGATTCCGTTGTAAGGCACGCATGAAACTGATCGCCCGGTCCGCACTCAGTTCCCAGTTCGACGGATACTGTGCTGTGTTGATTGGAATATTATCTGTATGTCCAGACACTTGAATCTGACGTTGCCCTGCTTTGACGAGCAGTGCACTCATTCCCTCTGCGATTTGAAGCGAGCGTCCTCTTACTTCTGCTTGAGCTGGTGAGAACAACGCGCGGTCGCGAATCGTAAAGACAAGTCCTTCATTCGTGATTTCGACCTTGATGTCTTTTTCAAGTTTTTCATTCTTAATGTATTGATTGGCTTCTTCTTTGATTTTTTCGAGTTCTGCGATCTCATAGCTTTGTGCCTTCGTCCGCGCATCGAGTTTTTTCGAATCCTCTTCTTCTTGAGTAGAAAGTGAACTGTTCGTGATCATCCCTGATCCACCGTTGAAGACAGAACTAAATGTCTGTGACATCGCTTTTAATTTCACGACATCGACACTACTCGAAGCAAAAAGTACGATGAAGAGTGCCAGAAGTAAGGTCAATAAGTCGGCGTACGGAATTAACCAGCCTTCGGAGATATGTTCGTCATGCGGCTTCTTTTTCCGCTTCATAATTTGCACGCTCCTTCGGTGTCAAGTACACAAGTAGCTTATCCTCTAAGTTTTTCGGTGATTCACCGTTTTGAATCGAGAGAATCCCTTCAATCATCATCTCGTATAATTGAATCTCGTTCGCTGATTTTTGCTTCAGTTTTGTTGCGAACGGGAACCATAGGACGTATCCGGTGAAAATCCCGAATAGTGTTGCGATGAAGGCACCTGAAATGGCGTGACCTAATTTTTCGATGTCCGATAAATCGGATAAGGCGGCAACGAGACCGACAACGGCACCGAGAACCCCGAGCGTTGGTGCGTAAGTACCGGCTTGCGTGAAAATGTTCGCATTGGCATGATGGCGTTCTGTCATGTTTTCGAGGTCACGTGTCATGACGTCCTCGACATATTCGGATGGTTGTCCATCGATGACCATCATGACGCCGCGCTTCATGAAGGCATTATCGACTTCTTCAAGTGCTGATTCGAGAGATAACAGACCTTCTTTACGTGCTTGCGTCGAGAGTGTCAGAAATTGTCCGAGCAACACTTGTTTCGTCATCAGCTTTTGTTCGAATAAGATGACTTTAAACAAGGCAGGTAAGACTTTCAATCGTTCCTTCGGGAAGGAAATCATGATGGCAGCTGCTGTCCCGACGAAGATGATGACGAGGGCTGCTGGGTTAAGTAAAGCAACCGGAGGCGCACCTTTTAAGATCATACCTCCGACTAATGTGATGAGACCAAGAATGATCCCGATGATCGACACGATATCCATGATTGATGTGTGCCACCTTTCTGTATGTAATCCGTATAGGAACGAAAAATAAAAGAGCAGAAGACACTTCTTCTGCTCGGAAATCCAAAAACCGAGAATCAAGCGCCGTTTTCGTCGATTAGCATTTGAATGCTTTCGTTTCGTTCGTCACGCTCTATATCGGTCAGTACGTCGTATTTTTTTAACACTTGATACAATTCATTTAGAATCGGTTGCTCCAAATGTAATGATAAGAGTTCCTCGAATTGATAATACAATTGCGCAGGCATCCATTGTGATTGTCGTTCCAGCCTTCGCCAGACATCCTCAATCGAATGATCAGCCGTCTTAGGGTCCACTGTTTCCCTCAACCTCCTTTAATGATTACACGTCCACTTTTATCTAGTTTACCAAAAAAATACGAAAACGTTTAGTCGATTGCATATTTCGATAGAACTTCTTAATTCGAGGGAGTATGATAAAGACAATTCTGTCTGAAAAAAATCTAGGGGGAGTAAGATGTTCTCGCATAAAAGACGTTCACGACTCGCACGCTTCGGGCGTTTAGGTGAATTGATGTATCATCAGCTGTTCGATAAACCGGCACGTTTTATCGCAACTGGCTTTACATTGACGATTTTACTAGGTGGTTTTTTATTGTGGCTTCCGATCTCACAACAAGAGGGGCAAGATGTATCATTCATCGATTGCCTATTCGTTGCGACATCGGCAGGAACCGTCACAGGACTGTCACCGATCAATATTGCCGAGTCCTATAATTTACTCGGTCAAATCATCATGATGCTCTTAATTCAGGTCGGTGGGCTTGGATTCATGACGATCGCGCTCGTCTTGCTCAGTGTCACGGGACGAAAAATTGGGATTCGTCAGCGGATCATCATTCAAGAGATGTTTAATCTCGATAGTCCGGGCGGAACGATTCGTCTCGTTCGTAATATCATCGTCACGACGGTCCTCGTTGAAATCGTTGGGATGTTTTTGATTGCGCTTGATTTGTTCATTCAATACAAATACAGTTTCGGGAAAGCACTTTATTACGGTTTGTTCCATGCCGTATCCGCCTTCAACAATGCAGGATTCGCACTATGGGGTGATAATCTAATCGGTTTCCAACAAGATACGACATTCATTCTGACGATTGCAGCGCTCTTGATGATTGGTGGTCTTGGTTTTACGGTCATCGCGGATATCGCTGGTAAACGAAACTTCAAGAAAATTTCGCTCCATTCTAAATTGATGGTGCTATCACTACTCGTCATCAATGGACTAGGTGTTTTAGCAATGATGCTCTACGAGTGGGTTTCGAACTTGGGTTCATTAAAGGATGAATCGTTCTTCAGTGCGCTCCATATCGTATTCTTCCAAGTCGTCACGACACGAACGGCTGGTTTCCAGACAATCGATTTAACGACGATGGTACCGCTCTCGATCGGTTTGATGATGGTTTTGATGTACATTGGGGCAGGTTCCGCATCAACAGGTTCCGGGATCAAGGTCACGACGGCAGCGGTCATCTTAAAGAATGTCTGGACGTATATACGCGGACAGCGTGAAACGGTTCTGATGCGACGGACTGTTCAGACGCAAGCGATTCAAAAGGCATATGCGATTGCTGTCTTCAGTTTACTGTTCATCGCTTTGATCACGACGTTCTTGGCGTTGACCCAGCCGAATATTTCCTTTATTGGTCTATTCTTTGAGACCGTTTCGGCATTTGGAACAGTTGGTCTTTCTTTGAACGTAACAGCTGAGCTCAATAGCTTTGGGAAGTTTTTGATCATGTTCATGATGTTACTCGGACGTGTCGGCTCCTTGACGATCCTGTTCACGTTCGCGACGCAACGAGACCGGACGATTCGTTATCCAAAAGAAAATATGTTGATCGGGTAACCGATAAAAAAGTCCAATCGACTTCCCTTGCGGAAGAACGATTGGACTTTTTTAGTGTGTCGCGTGTGTTTGGTAATATTGGACGAGCCGAGGCATCGTTTCTGCAAGATCTGGACAAATAATACCAGTGTCCCGTAAGTCGCGTAAGGCATGTGTCGTGTCATATTGAACGGGATGAATGAAGTAGTCAAGTGTCTGACGTTGCATCTGAAGTCGTTTCGCGACAGCTGGAGTCAATGCCGTGCTAACGAGTCGAAACGGAACGATTCCGCGCGGATAACGTCCATAATAGGCGACGTGTAACATCTCAAAAATCGCGCGTGCGCCATGTGGGAATGGATCTGTCAGATGATAGGTCTTATTTCTTCCGACCGGTGCATGACTGAGATAAGCGGTCGCTTCAATGACGTAATCATAAGGCACGAGATTGACGAGTGCGTTTGCTCGACCGGGATACGGGAGAGGAGCAAAAGATTGCAGGAGACGCATCGCGTTTAAAACGAAATACACGCCATCCCACTTCGGTGTTTCGCCCGTTTCGGAATGACCGACGACGATTCCAGGACGGATGATCGTATAGGGGATCGTTCCGATTTCTTTACGGAAACGCACTTCTGCTAAATATTTCGTTTCTTCATAAGCATTTTTAAAGGCACTTGCTTGTAACTCATCTTCTAGAACCATTCCGGAACGAAGACCTGAGACATACGCTGTACTGAAGTAAATGTAGCGCTCTAAGGTCCAACACGTATGAGCAAACTGTGTCACGTTCGCGGTACCGATCACATTGATTCGAAAGGCGGGTTCATATGCTGTTGCTAAATCATATAGCGCCGCGAGATGAAAGATGTGTGTGACGTCTTGTTGCAACATCATCCGCGCCTCTGATGATAAAGCAAGCTGTTCGACCGTGATATCGCCTTCGTGCAATACAAGTTGCTCCGATCGTAAGGATGTACGTTCTAGAAGATCCTGGCGTCGCTTAACAGCTGCGTTTCGCTCTGACGGTAAATGAAGCAAATGAAAACAAGCGATTTGGTCCGGAACACGTGCCAGTTGTTCGATCAGTTTGGTCGCTAAAAAACCGGGGAAACCCGTCATAAAGTAGGTCCGCATCAATTCCATTCCTTTCTTGGATCACGTTCGAGTACAACGGTGAACGTCGAACCATCATTGATTTCTGATTCAACGGAAATCGCACCTCCGTGCGATTCGATGATTTCCTTACAGATGGCAAGTCCGAGTCCGGTTCCGCCGATTTTCCGGATGTCTGAGTTGTCGACCCGGTAAAATTTCGTAAAGAGCTTTTCAAAAGCATTTTGTGGAATACCGAGTCCATAATCTGTCACAGAGAACGTTGCTTGTTCCGGATTGGCTGAAAGAAGGACTCGAATATGATCCGCTTGTGGAGAGTACTTAATGGCGTTCGAAAGCAAGTTCAAGATCACCTGCTTGATTTTGTGCTCGTCCGCAAAAATCAGAACAGGATCCTCTGGTAGTTCTAGATCAATCCGATGCGTCTCGACGGTTTCGCCATAGGCATCGACGGTTGATGCGAGAAGATCGCGTAACGAGAACGACGTGAAAGTATACTCCTGTTTTCCACCTTCTAGACGCTGAATGTCTAAAAACTCATTTAATAGCGTCGTCAATCGTTTCGTCTCTTCGTGAACGATCTCAACATACCGTTCGATTCGATCAGCCGATTGTTTTTTATATCGTAGTAATTCCATATAGCCGAGAATGGAGGACAGCGGCGTGCGCAACTCATGCGATACTGTACTGACGAGTTCGTCTTTTACTTGATCCATCTTCGCTTCCTCTGTCCGATCACGGAAAACAAATAGGAAGCCATGACGAGAAATGCGGCTCTTCTCCTTTTTGATCGCAGTCGCATAAAATTCGAAATAAAGTGGACTGGACTCATTTGGTCGCTGTAACGTGAAACGAAAAGATAGTTCAGAATGTTTTCCGGCGAGTAATTCTTCTACTTGTCGGAGCATCTCGAATCGAGTGTTCAAATCGAGATTCGGAATCAGACTGATTCGTTCTTGAATCTTACTTGGTGCAATGCCTGGGACATCGAGTAATTTGCGTGCTTTGACGTTCATGAAGATGAAACTCCCATCCTCTTCTGTCAGTAGGAACCCTTCATTGGATGCCTGAAGAATCGATTGTGTGATATCACGCTGACGCATAATGGCATTTTTTTCACGTTCAAGCATTTTCTCAATCTTTTTTCGTTCTGTAATATCACGAACGACAGCGACACGCATCCGGATGTTGTTGTAGATGATTTCACGCGGGAAGACTTCGATTTCGACAGAGGTTCCGTCGGCACGTTGACCGAGGACTTCGTATGGTTCTTCTCGATGCTCCTCGATGCGTTGCAAGACACGCGCGTGATGATCCGGATGAATCAATTCAAGCGTCATCTTACCTTTCATTTTCTCAAGTTTCGTCCGGAAAATGACTTCTGCTGCGCGATTGGCATCGATGATGATGCCGTGATCATGAAAGATGACGGCTTCAACGACGGATTCCGAGAAGAGTCGGAAGCGGCGTTCGCTTTTCGTCAGATGCCATTCGATTTGTTTTTGCGGTGTGATGTCCTGAATGAGCAGGAAGTACGTATCGTTTGGCAACCGTGTCATATAAAGGCGTCCGTGGAACGTTGAGCCATCCAAACGATGATAGGTCCATTCATTTTCGGCTTCCCGTCCATGCAGTAAAAACAGTTGCGCGTCCGATAAATCTTTTAAGTTCAATTGTTCGAGATGTTGACGGCGGGTAGCGATTTCCTTCGCATCATGTAGAACCGTCGCTTGGAGACCCATGATGTCTTCGGCATTTTCAAAACGGAATAAGGTGCTTGCCACCTCGTTACAAGTTTGAATCCGAAACTCCGAGTCGGTGATGAATAGAGCAGTATCTAGTGTTGAATTGAATAAGTCCTCGATTTTCAGGGGGGCGACATGGACAAGAAAATAGTCCGTCGCTTCAATCGCTGTGACTGTTAATTGATGTGTCGTTGAAATGACGGCTTCCTTCTGTAATGGAAAGAAATCATCCGTGATGGGAAACAGCTCCTGAACGGTTTCGATATTCGGAGTGTTCATGAACTGGTGTTGAAACGCTTCATTATGAAATTGAATCCTTCCATTTGCATCGACAAGAAGAACGGGGTCTTTCATAGCACGTAACGTCGCGTGAATGATTCGTAGCGATGAAGGGGATGAATGTTCTGCCATGAGCTACCTCCTGACTGGTCTTCGACCATGGATTTTAAGACAGTCTTTCCTCGTTAGTTTACTTCTGCAAGACGAGTCGTGTTTCCTGTTGAAGGAAGCAACCGACGAAGAATTTTAGTATAGTGAAAAAAAGGTCACGACGAAGTAGAGGGGAAAAGCACGATGAAACGATTAAAACGAAAACGATTGTTACTAGCAGCTTTGTTTGCAATGATAGGAATTTTCGGAACTTATTTTTTTTCGAGTTCTTGGGAACCTTTAATCTTAATCATCAGTATAGTAGGGTGTATCCTTTTTCTTCTTTTGTCCATTTTAACGCCGTCGCTTGAAAAACGACTCGATCGAATGGAAGGACGAGAATTTGAAGAATGGCTTGCCGATTTATTTGAAACAGCAGGATATCGGGTCGAGTTAACACCTGCTTCACGCGACTTCGGAGCAGATTTGTTGATAGAGGATGAACGAGGGTATAAGATTGCCATCCAGGCAAAGCGATATAGTGCGGCTGTAGGGCTCGAAGCGGTTCAACAGGTCGCTGCCTCGGTTCCATTCTACGGGATGGACGAGGGGTGGGTCGTTACGAATTCGACCTTTACGGAAGCTGCGTATCAGCTAGCAGAGCCAAATCAGGTTCGCCTCATTGATCGGGAAGAATTGCTCGCATTTGCAAAGGAGATGAACCTGCATTGAACATGTCGAATGATTGTCGACAAAAGGGGGTTGTCAATTTGGAGAAACGGTGCAATAATCATTTTCGTTAACGAAATATCATACAGATAAAGAAAGTTAAACTATACAGGATGTCTAAATAAACTGGGGACGAAAAACCAGCACGTTTTAGCAGTGAGAGGAGAATTTCTGTTGCGCAAAGTTGTCTATGTGCAGGGTTGCGTTTTTTCGCAAGGTCATGCCGCGATTTATGATGAAGCGCACCAAATGATTGGTGCGGTTCAACACGACGAGAATGGTCGTGTTCAAGTAATGAATGGTGAAGGTAGAGGGGTAGCGTTTGGTAAGTTCATTCCGACATGTAAGAAGTGGGTCGTGATGAACCATGATGGACAAGAGGTAGGTCAAATGCGTGAGAAGTTTTCGCTCTTCTCGAAGAAATGTGAGTATAACGTGTATGAGCGTGGTACGTTCACGATTTCCTTCGACCTGACAAAAGGAAAATTCTCCGTACGGAGTGCCGCTGGAGAAGTCGTTGCGGAATTGTTGCAAGACGGTGATGAGTACCGTCTCGTCAAGGATGCGGACAAACTCTCGATGTACGAACTACTCTCTGTCTTGAAAAGTCTGACGAACAACGTCCACTATAAATCACTGACAGCCGTCTAAATAAAAAAAGATGCCTTCCATGACATGGATGGCATCTTTTTTTCATCATGTCGTTTGCAGAACATGATGGAGGCGTTGTTTCGCTTCGTGTGTCAAATGCGATACACGACGGGCATAGAGACACAGTTGGAGAACGTGGACAGTTTCAGGGCGGTAAGCGTTAATACGCTCGAGCGAGCGTCTGAGACGCTTCTCCGTCAATTCGATTGGACCACTTGTTTCTGCGTGTTGCGTGTAGACGAGATAAAAATTAAGCGGACTGATTAAATCATCCTCATCAATATTCGGATTCTTGAAGACGATCGTCAGCAGTTCTCGTGTTTCTTCTAACGAGAAGAGGTGTTTCAAATCATCCAGTAGATAGATGATCGAAGCTTGATTGATCGAGTACTTCTTTCCGCGATGCGGTACGCCGATGATGTCCCGGACTTCACGTTTCGTCCAGTTCTGGATCGTCGTCGCTGACATATGTTCGCCGATCAGGGCATTTGCCAAATGAACGATTTCATTGATAGATAGACCATTTTTTAATGGATCGAATTGCTTCAAGCGATTGATGACCTTCGGCAATTCTGTGCCTTCCGTTGCGACGAGGGGTTCGATTCCTTTTCCTTCGTTCAAGCGTTGCAGACAACTTGATAATGTTTGGACTGCTTGAGCATCATACATTTCCAAAACTTCCTCTCTAGGACGTCATTTGACCTTATGTTATCAAATGAAGGTTCAATAGGGCAAATGGCAACTGAAACAACGTACAATAATAGGAAAGAAAGGGGGAATGACGATGGAATGGATAGCTGCTCTTGGCACGATTGGAATCGTCGGGCTAGTTCTCGTCATCCTGGAAGTCATTGGACGCCGTTTCGGTTTTTCTCCCGAGACGGTTCGGAAATGGATTCATATTGCTGTCGGTCACTGGGTATTTCTTGCGCTGCTCTGGCTGGATCACTGGTACGTTGCGATCGTACCGTTGTTATTCTTTGCTGTCGTGAATCTAGTGACACTACGAAAAGGAATCGGTCAGATGCACGACGTCGATCGTCCTTCTTACGGAACGGTCTATTATCCACTCGCTCTAGCAGGACTCGTCCTGTTCTTCTTCGAACGACAACCGATGGCGCTTGTTGCGGGAAGCATGGTGCTTGCTTGGGGCGACGGTCTCGCGGCTCTCGTCGGAAAACGCTACGGAAAGACGTTTTACGTCCGTGGTGAGACAAAACGATCCTTTGAAGGAAGTATCGCCCTATTTTTGGCGTCATTCCTCGTGTTGACCGTGACGTTCTTGTTTTATGGACAACCGGTTTGGCTCGCTGTCAGTTATGGCTTTTTGCTTGCGAACATCGCAGCCTTGATCGAAGCCATCTCATATCGCGATCTCGACAACTTGATCTTGCCATGGACGATCGCGGCACTCGTCGCGTTTGCTTTTTAACGTTCAGTCGCGTAACAACAATTGTTTGAAATAGAGAAAGCGTAATCGAATATAATCCGGGTACGCACGCCAACCTGCATGACGAATGGTCATATCCCGACACATATCCTGAAAGACATGGCGATAGATCTTTTCTTCGGAATCGTCATAAACAGCTGCGAACAAGCCATGTTCGAGCATGTTGGAAAGGTATTCATCGAGCTTAGCGTAGAGGGTCTCGTCGCTGTCTTCGCGCAATGTAGCATGCAGCTTCTCATATTGAATGCTTTGATTGACAGAAGCTGTCGCATGAAAGACGGTGGTTTTGTCGAGATGAGATACGCCAAGGATTAATGCATAGAGTGCTTCCAACGTGTCGATCGAATGACCGTCTAATTGTTGGATGGAATCAATGGCCATCAGCGTATCGATTCCAGATGCGCCAACCTTCTTTAAATATGTAAACGCATGAACAGCTGACTCCCCATAAAATTGACGATGATTGTAATGGACGGCAAGGAAACGATGTCCTGCTGGCTCTTCAGGGAACCGTGTGATGGCTGAAAGGAAAAACTGTTCTGCTTCGTGCATATATCCTTCATCTTCACTGATGATACCGAGGAGTATGTATCCGTGCACATGCTCACCGAGTTGCTGATGTGTCTCCTCGATCAGCCGGCGCGCTTGAGTGTGTTCGTTCTTGAAGTAAAGGGAATGAGCTGTAGCAATGTTGAGCAATGGATGAGATGGGACAAGAACACGTAAGCGCTCAGTTGCGGCAATACGTACGCTCTCTTCTGTATCGGATGTCAGTGCTTCGAGTAACGCGACTTCAGCGACGTGGCTCTGAAGTTCATGAGAATGGGCGGTTATGGTTTGTGTCATGTAATGAGATCCCCTCTACTAGTTCAAAATCATAAGTCTTCGTTTCTCATCATATGACAAGCCGAGTGTTGCCTCAAGAAGCAATAAAAAATAGTCGATGGTTCCTCAAAAAGGAATCATCGACTATTTCTACTTTCAAGATTATGCGTGTAGGTGAAGCACATCTTCAACGGATTTGTACGTGTATCCGAGATCGCGTGCGACCGCTTCGTACGTGACGAATCCTTGCGCGACATTCAATCCTTTTTCAAGAGCATCGTTTTCAGCAAGCGCACGGTGTGTGCCTTTGTTCGCGAGCTCAAGGACATACGGAAGCGTTGCGTTCGTCAATGCTAGTGTAGACGTACGTGGAACAGCACCTGGCATGTTCGCGACTGCGTAATGAACGACACCGAATTTTTCATATGTTGGGTCATCATGCGTCGAGATACGGTCGACCGTCTCGAAGATACCACCTTGGTCGATGGCAACGTCAACGATGACAGCGCCCGGCTTCATGCGTTTGACCATATCGGCAGTGACGAGTTTCGGTGCTTTTGCACCTGGAATCAAGACGGCACCGATGACGAGATCACTCTCAGCGACCGCTTCAGCAATCGTGTACGGGTTGGAGATCAATGTGTTGATCGAGTTACCGAAGATATCATCGAGCTGACGAAGGCGTTCTGGGCTGACATCGATGATCGTGACATCCGCACCGAGACCAACTGCGAGTTTCGCAGCGTTCGTTCCGACGACACCACCGCCGATGACTGTGACTTTTCCACGACGAACCCCAGGAACACCTGCAAGCAGGATGCCCATACCACCATGTGGTTTTTCTAAGAACTGTGCACCGATTTGCGATGCCATACGTCCTGCGACTTCACTCATTGGTGTTAACAATGGAAGTGTGCGGTTCTTCTCAACCGTCTCATAAGCGATTGCTGTGATGTTCGAATCAACGAGTGCACGTGTCAATTCTGGCTCAGCTGCTAGGTGAAGATACGTGAACAATGTTAGATCCGGACGGAAGTATTGGTACTCTGAAGCGATCGGCTCTTTAACTTTTAGAGCGAGTTCGGCTGTTGCCCAGACTTCAGCAGCAGTCGCGATGATTTCAGCACCTGCTTTAACGTACTCTTCGTTCGTGAAGCCACTCCCCATACCTGCCATTGATTCAATGATGACACGATGTCCTTGTGCATGTAACGCTGCTACCCCGGCAGGTGTTAATGCAACACGGTTTTCGTTGTTTTTGATTTCCTTTAATACTCCAATGATCATGTGAACGCGATCCCCTTTCGCAAATAAACAAATCAATTTCTCTTCATCTTCAGTATACGAGAAATGAAAGCGTTCCACTTTATCGGCGTTTTCAAAAATAACCGATATCCTTTGTGGAAAATCACAAAGGATATCGGTCTGCTTTTAGATACAAATAAAGTAAAGAGCGTTCAGGTAAAGATTCCATTCGAATGCCCGCTTCCTCTTCGATTCGTCGCATCCGATAGAGGATCGTATTCGGATGGACATGGAGATGGGAAGCGACTTGTTTGACGTTCCCATCATAATGAAGGAACCATTCTAACGTCTCACATAAGGAGGAGGCATGTTTCACATCGTAAGCACGCAACCGTTCGATTTCTTCCAAGCGAACCGTCCGCCGTCGCAAACGTTCTGAGAAAATCGGTAAGAGCTGAAATAGGCCGAGGCGTTCGTAACGGGTCACGTTCTTCAACTCAAATGGAAAGGCGTCTTTCAAACGCAAGACGATGCCCGCTTCTTCATAGCGCTCGGGAATCGCTTGGACGCCGGTGAAGACTTCACTACTTGCTGCGACGAAGTTCGTATAATCGAACCGCTCCGCGAGTAATTGTCGAAACGACTGGATGAAGGCGTCGAACTGCAGACGTTCTTGTTCTGCGTCGCGATCGTTTGTGCTGATCCACAAGATAAAATCCGTCTCATCATATGCATAAAGTAACGGACGGACCGTCTGCTGAATCGTCAATAAATAGCGCAGGCGATCGGCGAGACGCGGTGTGATTGCCTCTGAAAAACGAATGACCGTCAAGCGACTGATGCCAGGTGGTGCGACATGGAGTTTAGAGAACATCTTCAGAATCTCCGACTCGGATAGTTCTTCATGTAATAACTCGAAGAAGAACTGTTCCGTCTGCTCTTCCTTCCGTTTTTTCTGCATGTCGATCGCCAGTAACTGACGTTGAGCAAGTAGAGCTCCTTTCTTTAAGTCCGCTAGTTCCGAAGAAGTAAACGGCGTGCTTCGGGCAATCGACCAAATATAGCCGAGAATTTCTGAATCTTGCTTGATCGCAATGGCGACACGGTCATTCAGTCCGACATCCGTGCGTGCAGAAATAATGAGTGGATCATCTTGTGTAGCAAGGCTCTGGATGACTTCATCTTTCCAGAGTTGGTCGATGACCGATTCCGGTACCCGGCGACCAATGATCGTTGCGACACGGGCAGGGTCGGTATCAGCTGTATGCGTACTATACGCAAGAAGGCGGTGATTGCGATCTTCAATCGTAATCGGGGCATTCAAGGCAATACCGATCGCTTCCGCTAAGTCGTCTAAGGAATGATATGAAGCTTCTAACATGGGATTTCCCTTCTTTCTCTTTCACTCGATAGTTTTAGTATATCTTCTATTGTGTAAAATCACAAAAAGTATTCTTTTGTATTGTAAGAAAACACAACTACATGCTACGGTAAGCCTCGGAAAAGAGAGAGAGGATGAAATGGCATGGAAGTATTACGTCTGATATCGGCTTGGGTCTGGGGGATTCCGAGTATGGTGTTGTTGGTAGGAACAGGAGTGTACTTTACGATCCGCTTACGTGGTCTTCAGTTTCGGCGCTTAAAACAAGCGTTTCAATTATCTGTTCAAAAATCAGGGCAAGGTGAAGGTGAAATCAGTAGCTTTCAGATGTTGATGACGTCCCTCGCGGCGACGATCGGAAACGGAAACATCGCAGGGATCGCAGTCGCCTTGACGATGGGCGGACCGGGCGCAGTCTTTTGGATGTGGGTCATCGGTTTAATTGGAATGGCGACGAAATATGCAGAAAGCCTCCTTGCCATTCTCTTTAGAAGTCGAAACGAACGCGGCGAAGCCGTCAGTGGACCGATGTATTATATCGAAAAGGGACTAGGACCTAAATTTAAATTCCTCGCCATCCTGTTTGCGGTATTTGGTTTGATCGCATCATTTGGTGTTGGGAATACGGTGCAAGCGAATGCGATGGCAACGGTGCTTGAGCAATCGTTTCGTGTGCCGCTGCTAGTATTCGGCATTCTGCTCGCAATTGCGGTCTATGTATCGATTCGTGGTGGGCTCGAACGCGTCAGTGCGATCTCGACGATCTTCGTTCCGATCATGAGCTTACTCTATATCGGTGCCGCTTGTGTCCTTTTAGTATTGAAGGCAGATCAGATTCTACCAGCCTTTGGTTTAATCTTTGAGTACGCCTTCCAGCCGCTTGCGCCGGCGGGAGCCTTCACCGGTGTATCAATCATGATGGCAATGCAAGTCGGTGTAGCACGGGGGATTTTCACGAACGAAGCAGGACTTGGGACGGCAGCCTTGATTGCTGGATCTGCAAAAAGTGAGCGTCCGGTCGAACAAGGATTGATTTCGATGACGAGTACCTTCATCGTAACCTTGATCGTCTGTACGATGACGGCACTCGTCCTTCTGACGACAGGTTTTTGGGATCCATCAGGTGGACTACATTCAGGTATGATGCATGATGCGAATCTTTCCGGGGCAGCACTGACAGCAACCGCCTTTGCGAGTGTTCTTGGATCATTTGGAGAATGGACGGTCGCTTTCTCCGTCTTCTTCTTCGGTTATTCAACAATCATTGGGTGGTATGTCTATGGAGAGAAGTGCTTGGAGTACTTGAGCGGTACGACACGCTTCAACGAAGGATACCGCGTGTTCTTTGCGCTCGCAGCCTGTTATGGTGCGGTCGCGCAATTAGAACCGTTGTGGCTGGTCGCAGATATCGCAAATGGATTAATGATGATTCCGAACTTGATTGGAATGTTGTTCTTGTCGCACTTGGTCATTGAACAAACGAGGAACTACGAACGGACGGGTCATAAACGAGTCGCTTAAACGAACAAAAGCCGTGATGCCTTTCAACAGGCACCACGGCTTTTCTGATGAGACGATTCATCCATTCGTTCGACGA
Source organism: Exiguobacterium acetylicum (assembly GCF_019890935.1). Lineage (NCBI taxonomy): Bacteria > Bacillati > Bacillota > Bacilli > Caryophanales > Exiguobacterium > Exiguobacterium acetylicum. The sequence goes on along the minus strand of NZ_CP082333.1, from coordinate 3,021,325 downwards.
CGGCTGTAGATGAGGAGCGTCAGTAAGAAAATCAAACTAAGCGCAACGAGGACAGAGAGTGAAGCGACGTTCCAGCCGATGACTTCGAGTAGGACACTGACCGCAACTGTCAAATAGAAGATACCGAGGTACTTTTTGACGAACGGACTTTCGAAATGCGTCAACTGTTTCGCGCCAATCGGTGCTCCGAGCAAGGCGCCGACGATCAGCATGATCCCGACGAGGATATCGATATTCGTGCTCGCGACCGTATAGTTGACGAGTCCCGATAAGACGATCAGTAACGCGGAGGCAATACTCGTTCCAACCGCACGTTTCAACTCATAGCCAACAATCCCGACGAGTAACGGTGTGATGATGAATCCACCGCTGACACCGAGAAGCGAAGAGATGAATCCAGCGAACAGACCAGTGAAGGCAAGGGCAAGATATCGATTTTTCCAACCCGTCTGTTCACCGGTCGTTGCTTTCGGGCGTAAGAACTTATTTGCGAAGTAGAGTAAGAGTCCGATATAAACGATCGAGATGACGAGATGAGCACCGTTGACTTCCTCTAAACGAAGGACAAGTGGTGTCGCGATCGTCGAACCGATGATTCCAACACCCCCGACGACAAGACTATCGCGCCAGACGACATTTTTAAGACGTAAGTGAGAGAGCGTACCTGAAACGGTTGATCCGAGAGTCAACATGAGACTGGTCGCGATCGCAACGCTTGGAGCATATCCTAAAATGAGTAGTAGGGGCGTCAAGATGATACCGCCACCGATTCCGAAAAAGCCGGAGATGATTCCAATAAAAAATCCGAGGATTAAGAAATAATAAAAAGCGAGATCCATGTACAGTCTTCCTTTCCTGTTCTTCTCTATTCTTCACTTAGTATGGCAATGAATGAGAAGAATGTAAAAGGGGACGGCTCCTTCAAGGGGGTTGAAGGAGCCGTTAAGGGGAACTTATTCTTTTGATGCGGCGACTTCCGTGGCTGCATCGATACCGGTATTGGCCTTGACTAAGATACGCTCGAAGTTACCGGCAACTTCGTTCGATTTCGTCAACAATGTCCCGACGATGGCTCCGAGGAAGCCAAGTGGGATGGAGACGATTCCTGGATTCGTCAGCGGGAAGAGGGCTTCCCCGACGAACAAGGCTGAACCGTCGACTGCCCAAAGGTTTGGACTGAGTGCGACGAGAATCAGTGAAGAGAATAACCCGACGATCATACCTGTGACAGCTCCGCCAGTATTGAAACGGCGCCAGAAGATCGTCAAGAGAATGACTGGCAAGTTGGCACTTGCCGCGACAGCAAAGGCAAGTGAAACGAGGAACGCGACGTTCATCGTTTGTGCGAACAATGCGAGTACCATCGAAATCAAGGCGACGGCGATGGAAGCGAGTCGTGCTGCCGTCATCTGTTCTTTTTCCGTTGCTTGTCCTTTGCGAAGAATATGACTATAGAAGTCATGGGCAAAGGCGGATGCTGCAGATAAGACGAGTCCCGCAACAACGGCGAGGATCGTCGCAAAGGCTACCGCGGCAACGAACGCGAAGAGTAAATCACCACCGAGTGCTTGGGCGAGAAGTGGTGCCGCCATGTTACCAGCAGCATTGGCAGCAATGATATCTTCAGAACCGACGAAAGCAGCGGCACCAAAGCCGAGGAAAATCGTCAAGATATAAAAAGCACCGATGATCCATGTCGCATATACGACGGATTTACGAGCAGTCGGAGCATCCTTAACAGTAAAGAAACGAATCAAGATATGTGGTAATCCAGCCGTTCCGAGAACGAGTGCGAGATTCAATGAAATCGTATCAAGCGGTAATTTGAACTTGTTTCCGGGATTCAAGAATGAATCACCGAGTGGTGTCGCTTGTTTTACTTCTGCAAACATCTTGAAGATCGAAAAATCAAACTTGGCGAATACCATGAACGAAATGACCGCTGTTCCTGCCATCAAGAGAATCGCTTTGATGATTTGAACCCATGAGGTCGCTGTCATACCACCGAAGACAACGTAGACTGTCATCAAGATACCAACGATGATGACACTCGTCGTGTAAGGAATTCCTAATAACAATTCAATCAAGGCACCCGCACCAACGAGTTGCGCAATCATATAGAAAATCGAGATCGCGATGGAGTTCATGGCGGCGACACCGCGAACTTTTGAAGCATTGAAACGAGCGGCAATCATATCCGCCATCGTGTATTTCCCAAGGTTCCGAAGTGGTTCGGCAACGAGGTATAAGACGACGAGATAAGCAACGAGAAAACCGATCGAGTAGAAAAACCCATCGAATCCAGCTAAGGCAATCATCCCAGCAATTCCGAGGAACGAGGCAGCAGACATATAGTCGCCGGCAATCGCCATCCCGTTTTGTGCACCAGTGAGTCCACCATCCGCTGTATAAAAGTCATTAGCAGTTTTGGTTTTACGAGCAGCAAAGTATGTAATGACGAGCGTCAAACCGACGATCGCCGCAAATAAAGCAACGGCAGTATAATTCATTTCGACTCCTCCTTGATCTGTTCGACAAGTCGATCAAAGGCACGTGCTTTTTTGCTATACATCATGCAGAACGTCCACGTCATGATGAACTGAGCAAAAGCGAAGATCCAAGCACCCGTAATATCACCGAATACCGGCTGATTTAAAATCGTAAAGTAGCTTGTCAAAATCGGAAGCGTAAAATAAAAAATAAGACAGAAACTGATGGCTGGAAGAATGAAGCCATTCTTTTGACGCATCAATTGTTGAAAGGTAGCGCTCTCGACGATTGCTGGAGCAGATTGAGTCGCTTCATTTTTCTGGACTTCGGATACTTGATGCATGAGGACGCCTCCTTCAAGGAATGAATGTAAATTCATTATAAGGATGTCGTTTCTGGAAAAGCTATCCTAATTTTTAAGAAGAAATGCTCATTATTATACTAATCTTGGTCATACCAATTTAATGTAAGCGTTTGCAATATTGAACATTGTTTGAACGTTATTCTTGTATATTAATTACATTTCAAAATGATTCAAAAGACCTAGTCCTCGGAAAATGAGAACAGCTTAAAAAAGCCTGCCTATAGAATCATAGACAGGCTTGAGTCATTTTTCAGATGGACGTTCGATCTTATCTTCGATTTCCCGTAAATGATCCGCACGTTTTGAGAGCGCACGACGCTTCAGCCATTCTTCCGTCCCACGACTGACTCCCCAGATAGCGAGTAAAATCAAAAATAGAAGGACAAGACGCATCGGACGTTCAAGGAACGTGGACCATTCCTTTCCGATTAGCGAGAAGATGATGACGACGATCAGACGACCCGCACCAGCAGCGATCAAATACGTCCGCAACGATAGTTGAATCATAGCGGAAATGGACGTGATGATGAACGCAGGCATGAACGGAAGCGAGAAAAAGAATCCGAGTGAGATGGGACTCATGTGACGAACACGTTCGATCCACTGTTGCGCGGCATGGTGTTTTTCAAGCCAACGCGTGACCGGACGACGAAATAGATATCGAATACAAGCGAAGACGACGAGTGATCCAAGCATGCTCCCGACCCATGATACGAGAACACCCATACCAAAACCATAGGTTGCCGCATTCGCGGAAATGATCAGGACGAGTGGCAGGAAAGGAAATAGAGACTCAAGAAACGGGGCAATCAAACCGGTGGCAGCTCCTCCAGGTAAGTCTTGGAGAAAGAAAATCATCTGCTCGATCCAGTCACGAAGTGTATGGAGCATTCGGAATCCTCCTTGCGAGATGTACTACTGTGTTTTATTTTAACTCTTTCTGATTCAGAAAGGGAATGAAATTCCTTGAAAGGGATTCAGGAATTGTAGATTGTACATTCGAAAGGGAGTTGGTATTATACTTAAATGGGTGCGTTTTGCAGGCGTTCCCAGCTAGTCAATAGCTAGACGCTTCGTTTGCCAACGTTCGTTTTACTGCAAAAAACTGACATGGGGGCTAATGAGGAATATGAAACCTTATCGCGTACTATTATTTTATAAGTATGTTCCGATCGAAAATGCGGAACAGCTAACGAAAGAGCATCTTGCTTACTGTAAAGAGCTCGGTATTAAAGGTCGGATTTTGATCGCACCAGAAGGAATCAACGGCACACTCTCTGGAACGGTCGAACAAACGGAACAATACATGAAGGACTTGACGGCGGATCCACGATTCGCTGACATCGAATTCAAAATCGATGAAGTCGAAGAGCACGCCTTCAAAAAGACGTTCGTCCGTTACAAAAAAGAACTCGTCACATGGCGTTTTGAGGATGAATTCAACGTACCAGAAGAACACGCTGCGTATCTTGAACCAGCAGAGTGGAAAGAAATGATGAAACAAGATGATGTCGTCATTCTCGATGTACGCAACAACTATGAATACGACCTCGGACACTTCAAGAATGCTGTAAAAGTCGATGTCGAGGCTTCACGGGAATTCCCGGAGTGGCTTGACGAGAACGAGCATTTGTTTGAAGGAAAAAAGGTTCTCACATACTGTACGGGTGGTGTTCGTTGTGAAAAATTCACGGCGTACTTCCGTAAACGGCAACAGAGTGATGATATCTTCCACCTAAAAGGCGGAGTTGTCATGTACGGAAAAGATGAACAGACGCAAGGAGAAGACTGGGAAGGCGAACTATACGTCTTTGATGAGCGTGTACAAGTTCCTGTCAATGCCGTCAATCCTTCTGTCGTCTCAGAATGTTACTACTGTGGAAAACCGGAGACGCGCTACGTTAATTGTGCAAACCCGGAATGTAATCGACAGCACTTCTGCTGTGAAGAATGCGAACCAAAAGTCATGCGTTCGTGTTCCGATGAATGCCGGGAGCATCCGCGCAACCGTTATGAAAAAGAGCAACAAGAAGAATTAGTATAAGGCACGCGTAAAAAGCCGGAGGATTTCTTTAGTAGAAATCGCCCGGCTTTTTGTGTATTCACGAGGAAGGAAACAAGTAACGCAAAACATCCGGTAAACGCTCGGCCCAGGCCGTTTCATGATGAATCGCTTCCGGGATGATCGTATAGCGACTTTGAGTAAGTTTCTGTTCGACCGCGCGTGCTAAGACATCATTTGTGTGTAAATAATCCGTTTCGGTCATCGGACCACTCACTTCTTTTGTCCCGACATCCATATAACAGCGATGGGCAGTAGACAGCGACGGACTGCGCTCGATGAATTCAAGCAGTGAGGAGAAGTTTGCCCATCCGGCAGTCGACAGGGCAGCGACACGCGTGATGACTTCCGGATACGCGAATAATCCATAAAGCGAGATGACGCCACCCATCGAGCTGCCAATCATCGTCGTATCGTCAGGGCGTGTCGCGTAGTTGGCATCAATGTATGGTTTTAGCTCGCGAATGATCCAGTCCATGTAGACCTTACCGTTTCCCCCGATCGACTTCCGGTGCGAAGGATAAGCGGTCCGCATCAATAAAGCTTCATCACTCCAAGGAGCGTAGTCGTCGTAACGGTCCATGCCGTCTTCTGGACTATCAATCGCAACGACCATTGCCGGAATCTGTGTCTGTTGTAGCGCAAGATGAATCTCCCAGCCTTTTCCGAACGAGGCGGTTTCTCCACTGAAGACGTTTTGTCCATCGTGCATATAAATCACTGGTAACGCTTCAGAAGGATCTAAATGGGGCGGCCGATGAATCCGAATCGTCCGGTGAGCTTGTGATGTCGGTAGCGTCATTTCAATTTCCGTAATCGACAATAGAGTCACGACCTTTCAAAGATTTGCGTAATGCGCGGTACAATTGCGTCCGTTGTGTTTTCCGCCGACATAGAGTGCATGATCGGCTTGACGTAACGACTCTTCGAACGTCCGTTGATATCTTTCCTCCACTGTGTCAATTCCGAGACTGACCGTTAAGGACAGTCGGTGACCATCGACGAGGAAGGGACGATCCATGACCGCATGGCGGACCGTCTCGGCAATCTGGATAGCAGCCTCTTGACTACCATTTCGCAACAGAAGCACGAATTCCTCCCCGCCATAACGAGCAGCAAAGACATCATCATATTGCAATTGGATCGCCTGGATACGTCGACCGAGTTCACGAAGGACGAGATCGCCCACTTTATGACCATACGTATCATTGACACGTTTGAAATGATCGATATCGAACAGGATCACGGAGAGCGGATAGCAGTCAGCGGCAAATTCCTGCCGACCGTGTTCATAAAAAGCCCGACTATTCGGTAACTCGGTCAAGGCATCGGTCCGACTTTCTGTATAGAGTTGGACCGTTTCACGTGAGCGTTCTAAGACGCGACAAAAGATACGGAGCAAACGAGATAATTCGTCGGCATTCGTCGCATCATAGGCGTCTGCGACTTGATGGAACAGGATGATTGAAACATCGACCTCACCGCTTGTAATCGAAGGAATCGCTAACATCGAGTGACGATCGACAGGCAATCCGATTTGAATATCGTTTCCCCAGTCGCAACGCAGACCATAGATGATCGGGGTATGCAAATCGTCGGCTGACAAGGAATGAAACAGTGGTAACACGTCAATCGGTTGTTTCGTCCGAATGTTATAGATGACTTGTTTCCGCTGTTGTTGAATTGAGATCCAACCTTCAGAAAACGGCAACAGATGTGGTAAATCGAGGAGCAGTGAATCGATCGTCTCGCGTTCGAAGCGGGAAATCAACAAGTGTTCCTTCGCATCATCGAATCGCTTGGCATTATCGTTTGCTTCAAGGGAGTCGCCACGCTCTTGCAACAGACGTTTGAACAAAAAGAGAATCAAGGCGGAAACTGTAGCCGCGACGAGCGGACTTTCATCGTAGAACCAGATTCCGAGTAGAGCACTTAACATGCTGATTCCATAGACGAGGGACTGAAGCTTTACGAGACGTTGCCAATCGTATTTCAAGTAGAGGAATCGATTGACGAATAGACATTGGAAGTAAGAGACAAGGAAGACGGTGATCAAAAAGCCGGTGAAAGGGAGCAAGGCTTTCGTATACGTAAAGTTTGAGCCGATCGGTCCGCCGAGCGCATAATACGCAAAGGCCGGAAGCGAGATGTAGACTAAATCGAATAAGGCATTGATCGGGTAAAGATAAACGAAACGTTTCCAGCGAATCGCTTTTCGATGGGACATGAATTGAAAGACGAGAATACCGATTTGGCTTAAAATCAAGGCGTACGTTAAACCGTAATTGAGGAATAAAAATAAGATGATTCCTTCTTGGAATGTATAGTAAATGCCACCACGACGGACATTATCGAACTGAAACAGGAGAACGAGTCCGAATAAATAAAGGGTGTTGATGATGGAGACAGAAGGATGGAAGGTTGGTGGATGAACGATGCCGATCACTAATAATGTCAAGGCGACGAGACCGAAGACGATCCAGCTCGTCCGGGCTACATGTTGGTAGTAGCGCATGAAACATCCCTCCCCCTGAGAAGTATCTTTTATTCCTATACCCGAATTGTGGAAATTTTGATAAGCCATTTACCAAAAAAATAAGGTTGAGAGAAAAGAAAGAATTGCGTATAATGTGAAAGATATCGAATACAGTCAATGATGAAGAGAGTAACGGTTGATATTCGTCAACTAGCGAATCAGGGAATGGTGGAAGCCTGAGGACGAACCGGTCGTGAAACGCACTTCTGAGACGCTACCCGATTCCTGATGGAAAAGGCGTAGCCGGGGGAACCCCGTTATCCCCGAACAAGGTGGGTGTCGAAATGACACCAAGAAGAGTGGTACCGCGGTCATTCCGTCTCTTTGCGCGTGGCGCAAGGGGCGTTTTTTATTGCCAAAAAATCAGTGAAGCAGGAGGAAATAAAGATGAGTTATAAAGCGCAGTATGCAGAAGTATTACATCACGTCATGGAAGGTGCCTTATCGGTTGAACAAATCGAACAACTGATCGAGCAACCGAAACATGAAGATCATGGAGATCTGGCATTCCCATGTTTCATGCTCGCTAAAGCATTCCGTAAAGCACCGAACATGATTGCTTCGGAGCTCGCAGAAAAAATTGACGCGCCGTTGTTCTCGAACGTTCAAGCTGTTGGTCCTTACATCAACGTCTTCTTGAACCGGGAAGTCGTCTCGCAAGAAATCGTCAACCAAGTCCTGACGGAGCAAGAGGCGTTCGGATCAAGTGAAGCGAATGGAAAAACGATCGTCACTGATTTTTCATCACCAAACATCGCGAAACCATTCTCGATGGGGCACTTGCGTTCGACGGTCATCGGGAACGCGCTCAACCAAATCTCACGTAAAAAAGGGTACGACGTCGTCGGTGTCAACCACTTAGGGGACTGGGGAACACAGTTCGGGAAATTGATGGTGGCTTACACGATGTGGGGTGAGGAAGAAGCGGTCCGTGCAGAACCAATCAAGGAATTGTTGAAATTATACGTCCGGTTCCACGAAGAAGCGGAAACAAATCCGGCACTTGAGGACGAAGGACGTCTCTGGTTCAAAAAACTCGAACAAGGTGATGAGCAGGCAACGACGCTTTGGACGTGGTTCCGTGAAGTCTCACTCGTTGAGTTCAACCGTGTCTATGAGATGCTCGGTGTTAAATTCGATAGTTTGAACGGAGAAGCCTTCTACAACGATAAGATGCAACACGTCATCGATTTGCTCGAAGAAAAAGATCTCCTCGTCGAATCAGAAGGGGCAATGGTCGTCGACCTCGAAGCAGAGGGTATGCCACCTGCCTTGATTAAAAAGAAAGATGGCGCAACGCTTTATGCGACACGTGACTTAGCAGCTGCCGTCTATCGTCTCGAAACGTACCGCTTTGAGCAAGCGTTCTACGTCGTCGGTGGGGAACAAGCGCTTCACTTCAAGCAATTGTTCGCAGTCTTGAAGAAACTTGGATTTGAGAACGTCGATGGAATGCACCATGTGCCGTTCGGTCTGATCATGAAGGACGGAAAGAAAATGTCGACGCGTAAAGGTCGGATCGTCTTACTTGAAGAAGTACTACAAGAAGCGATCGACGTTGCGAAGCAAAATATCGCGGAAAAAAATCCGAACTTAGCGAATGCCGAAGCAACGGCTCGTCAAGTAGGTGTCGGCGCCGTCATCTTCCACGACTTGAAGAACGAACGGATGAACAACATCGAGTTCGATCTTGAGCAGATGTTGAAATTCGAAGGCGAAACAGGACCGTATGTCCAGTACACGAATGCCCGTGCGCACTCGTTGCTCCGTAAAGGTGGCTATGATGGCACACCATTCGCTGGTAGTGCCGATGATCATGCATGGGGTGTCGTCTCGATGCTGAACCAATTCTCGACGGTCATCGATCGCGCGTTCACACGTCGCGAGCCATCAATCATCAGCCGCTACGTCTTAGATCTTGCACAAAGCTTCAATAAATACTACGGACACGTCCGTGTTCTCGAAGATGACGCAGCAAAACAATCGCGTCTTGCACTCGTCAAGTCGGTCACGATTGTCTTGACAGAGGGTCTTCGTTTACTCGGTGTCGGCGCTCCGGAAGAAATGTAAGACCAATCCACGAATAAGAAGAGGTAGATTATGAAGACTGAGACGAAAGAACGATTACAGCAAGCTGCTTCACAAATGAAGCAGGAGCCTTTGGCAGAAACGGTCGCCTTCATGGCTGATTTTCACGGGAAAGTCGCTGCTTGGTTACCGGGAGAGTCTGTCGATTTCGTTCACGATTTCGTGACGGCGCCGGAAGCCGATTTGATTGCTCCGATCGAAGGAGACGCATTACGGACGAAAGATAATTTTGAATTCTTCATGCGTAAGAAACAGACACGAAAAAAACTTGGGGAATTGTTGACGCTTTGGAAGTCGGCACGCACGACAGAGACGTTGAGTCAAATCGATGCGATCGGATTGAAAAAGTGGCTCGCCCGAAATGAATTCCGTTCGGAAGACAAGCCGTGGGATTATTTGAACCGTCTGCATGTTCTCCTGTTCCTTGATTTGATGACGACGATCATCGATGATCATCGATTGACGAGTCTGCATGAGCAACTTGTCGGTACGACACCAGTCCCGACGAGCTTCGTACGTCGTCAAGGGGATGTCCGTCAAGTCATCGAAACATTCGCGGAAGAGACGAACTTCACACAAGTGGATGTCGTCAAGGCATCGCTTGTCCGTTATCTCTGATCAATAAGATGCATGAACAAAAGCCGTCGAGCCCTGTGCCCGACGGCTTTTGTTGTATCTTCTTAGTTCGCCTGATGGAATACGATCGTTTGTTGCTCTGAATCGTAAAGACACCATTCTCGTTCGAAGACGACGGGACCTAGATTGACGGCATACCGTTTGTCTTTGATGGATAAAGTTTGACCTAGTGGGCTCGGTTTCGCGATGCCATTTCGAAACAAACCTCTGATATGACTATGACCAAAAAACAGTAACGGTTCGCGTTGTTGTGACAGGTCGGGTAGAAAATCCCGCGACCAACTGAGTTGATCTCCATGAATCAATAACGCCCCCTCGATCCGTTGTTTTCGAGGGCAATCGCGTAATGCATCGATGACAGGAGACAGATGTGGTGGAACGAGCGACAGGATGCGCTCTTCTTGATTACCCAGTAACGTCTTAAAATCAATTAGCTTTAAAAAATCATCATCGAGCGTCACGACGAGGGAGAGCGATTCGAAAGAATAGCGCTTCGCTCGTTTTTTACCGACATGGCATTCATGAACATCACCGAGACAAAACAAATGCGCATCGGGAGCGAGCCGCCGTATGTCAGCTAGGACAGCCGCTGTGTCGGCTAATGAGCTGTGAAGATCCGCAAAAAGGGCATAACGCATGATCGACCACTCCTTTGTTAAGGAGATACCCGAAAATGCGTCATGCCCATCTTTTTTCAATTAAGTCGTACCTATCTTATTCTGTTTCGACTGTGACGCCACGTTCTGCGAAGACGACTTTTGCGACTTCGAGTGCGTTCAAGACACGTGGGAATCCAGTGTAAGGAACAAGATGCATGATAGCTTCGACGATTTCGTTTCCTGTTAAACCAGCTGTCAATCCAGTATTGATGTGGAGAGCGAGCTGTGGTTCTGTACCTTGTGTGACGAGAGAAGCAATCGTAACGATTGCGCGGTCACGATTGACGAGACCATCGCGGCTGTAAACTTCACCGTATGCGAAATCCGTGATCCACTCACCGACTGCTGGAGCGATATCTTTCAGGGATTCAGAGATTTTGTCATGCGTAGATTGTGCGGCGTTTGCGTCTGTGAATTCGCTGAGTTTTTTTACGCCGGTTTCGTGACGTGATTCAAAATGAGTTGCCATGGTAAAGGACTTCCTTTCTTTTTTAACGATGTTCTTATCGTAAAGGAAGAAATACCATGCTACAAATACATGGTTTTTATGAAAGGTATGCTTATTTGGAATACATCTCGCTGACGAATTGGATCCATTTCCGCGTCACGTACGATTGATAGCGACCGGTCGGGACGGCGATTCCTAAGTGCCACGGAACACGTGTTTCAAGCGGAATCGTTTTGACGCCACGAATCGAAAAGCGATCCGCGATCGAACGCGGCAGGACGGTCACGGCATTTCCTTCTGCAACCAGTAAACATAAGAAGTCCCATTGCGAGCTCACTCGCGACACGTTAGGCGTAAACCCGGCATCTTGGCAAGCATTCAAGACGACATCGTGTAGTGAGAATGTTTCGTTGAACAAGACGAACGGCATGTCGGAAACTTCTTCTAATGCAATCATCGACCGATCAGCGAGTGGATGATCATTTGGTAAGAACAAATGCAATTCTTCTTCAATGAAGGGGTGCGTCGTTAAATGCTCATCCGAAGGCAGCACCGTTGCGATCAAATCGACTTCACCGGCGACGACCGCTTTTTCTAACGCATGTCCACCGGCTTCGATTAATTCGATTTGAATCATCGGATACATCTCTTCGAAGTGACGCAAGAGACCCGGGAAAAACAGCGAACCGATCAGTGGGGGCACACCGAGCCGAATCGTTCCCTTCGTCAAATGCATGACATCATAAAGGTGGGAAGGCAGGTCAGATAACTGCCGCAGAATCTTTTCACCTTCAATCAATAAGGTCTCACCGGCATCCGTCAGGACGATTTGTCGTTTACTCCGATCGAATAATTCCATCTCAAGTTCTTCTTCTAAGTGACGGACCATTTTACTGAGTGTCGGTTGCGTGACGTGGAGATGTTCAGCAGCACGAGTGAAGCTTTTGAAGCGTGCCACTTCCGTAAAGTATTCCAGTTGGCGGAAATCCATCAGTATTCTCCTATTCTTTTGAGTTATAGATGTCATAACAAGTATTCATTTTTATTATTCTTTCAATCAGCGTACAGTAAAGAGACCGAACACGTAAAGATAAAGAAAGAAGGAATCCATCATGATGAAACAACTCGAAGGAAAAGTTGCATTAATTACAGGAGCAGCAAGCGGAATCGGTCTTGAGATCGCTGAAGAATTCGCCCAAGAAGGTGCGAAGGTCGTTATCGTCGATCTTCAGGAAGAAGCTGCAAAACGCTCTGCTGAAACACTTCGTGAAAAAGGCTTCGATGCGTTTGCCGTCGCAGGTGATGTGACGAATGAAGAGGCAATCAAATCAAGTATCGAACAGACTGTCGCACACTACGGAACGATTGATATCGTCATCAACAATGCGGGTATGCAACACGTCTCACCAATCGAAGAGTTCTCGACTGAGAAATTCGACTTGCTTCAAAGCATCATGCTTCGTGCACCATTCCTTTATACAAAATATGTCTTCCCGATCATGAAAAAACAAGGCTCTGGACGAATCTTGAACATGTCATCGATCAACGGATTGATTGGTTTTGCAGGGAAAGCTGCTTATAATAGTGCGAAACACGGCGTCATCGGTTTAACGAAAGTCGCAGCATTAGAAGGAGCAACTTCAGGTATCACGGTCAACGCGATTTGCCCAGGATATGTCGATACACCACTCGTCCAAAACCAATTGTCTTCGCTCGCTGAAACACGGAATGTACCACTCGAACGTGTATTAGAAGAAGTCATCTACCCACTTGTCCCGCAACAACGGTTACTCCAAGTCAAAGAAATCGCGGATTACGCTATTTTCCTTGCAAGTGACAAAGCAGCAGGTGTCACGGGTCAAGCTGTCGTTCTCGATGGTGGTTACACAGCGCAATAAGCAACACTATAAATGAAGGGAGGTACTTTTTGGATACGATCCAGAAAGCACCTCCCTTTTTTGTTTGATGGACTGAACAAGAACGTTCAGCCGATTTGACGCGAGTAGATTAACGGAAGTTAATGAATTGAACGTCGACCGATAACGGAAGCTCACGAACGATTTGCATGACTTGTTGCAAGTCGTCACGTGATTTACCTGTAACGCGGATTTGATCATCTTGGATCTGTGTCTTCACTTTTAATTTCGATTCCTTGACGGCATTGTTGATCTTTTTCGCATCGTCGCGGTCGATTCCACTTTTCAGGATGACGCGTTGGCGAACCGTATTGCCAGCAGCCTGTTCGACTTTTTCGTACTGCAGGTTTTTTGTCGGGACTTCGCGCTTGATCAATTTTGCTGTTAAGACATCTTTGACTTGATCGAGTTTGAAATCGTCATCTGAGATTAGAATCAAATCCTCTTTTTCGAGCTTCATGTCGCTCTTTGAACCTTTGAAGTCGAAGCGGTTCGTGATTTCTTTTAGTGCGATCTGAACTGCATTCTTGACTTCCTCGATGTTGATTTGTGACACGATATCAAATGAATTATCTTTTGCTGCCATGTTAATCTCCCCTTTCATTCCACTCTCTATTTTAGAGAGGAATACCGGAAGCGTCCACTGCTTTGAAATTTTGTTATAATAAAAACCATGAAATGAAAGGGGTGCTTAGCTTTGAAACAAACAGCAGACATGTTGACGCTCACACCGCAAGAACTGGATGAGCGATTTGCCTATAGTGGAAATGATTTAGGAGCGACCTTCTCAGAGACAGCGATTCGCGTGCGCTTGTGGGCGCCGACGGCAGAACGTGTCGTGATTCGTCTCTACAAGACACTACGCGCACGAAAAGTCGAAGAGGTCGAGATGGTGGCAGGCGAACGGGGAACGTACGTCGTTGAACTCGATCGAGCGGCATATGAAGGTTATTTCTATACGTTTCAAGCGAGCATCAACGGACAAAAGGTCGAGGCGGTCGATCCGTATGCAAAAGCCGTCGGAACGAATGGAAAACGCGGTGCGTTGATTGACCCGACAAGTGTGACACCAGAACGATGGATCGAAGAACGCCCACTGTTCCATTCTTCGCAAGATGCAGTTGTGTATGAATTACATGTGCGCGATGCAACGAGTCATCCGGCTAGTGGTGTCGTCGCACGTGGTACGTTCACTGGATTGACGGAAGCAGGGACTCGGACACCAAATGGCGGATTGACGGGACTTGATTATTTAGCGGATCTCGGTGTGACACATGTCCAGTTACTGCCGATCTATGATTTTGGCTCAGTCAATGAGACAGCGCCGAACGACCCGGATAACTATAACTGGGGGTATGATCCGGTGAACTACTTTGCACCGGAAGGTTCGTACTCATCGAATCCGGATGATCCACGAACGCGGATCCTTGAATTAAAACAATTGGTACAAGCGTTACATGACCGCGGGATTCGTGTCATCATGGACGTCGTCTTCAATCATACGTATGATGCAGCAACGGTTCCACTTGGTCAATTCGTTCCTGGATACTTCTATCGTCAAGAGGCGGATGGTAGCCTGTCGAACGGTAGTTTCTGTGGGAATGATACGGCATCCGAACGTTTGATGATGCGGAAGTTCATTCTTGATTGTGTTACGTACTGGGCGAAAGAGTACCATCTGGATGGTTTCCGATTCGATTTGATGGGACTGCATGATGTCGAGACGATGAATCAGGTGCGCCATGCACTTGACCGGATCGATCCGTCGATTCTAATCATTGGTGAAGGCTGGGATCTCGATACGCCACTTGATCCGGAAGAAAAAGCGAACTACTTCAATGCACCGAAGATGCCAGGAATCGCTCATTTTAATAACGGCTTACGGGACGGGGTCAAAGGCGATGTTCAAACGCCGGAAGACCGCGGTTTCATCAGTGGCGCATTCGACCGGACGAGTGAAGTCAAACGGGGAATCGCCGGCAACGTCTCTTCGCAAGGATTTGCCGATGAACCAAATCAGGTCGTCTCGTACGTCGAAGCACACGATGATTTGACGATTTGGGATAAATTAACGGTGTCTCGTCCAGAGGATACGGAAGCGATTCGCCGGAAACGGCAAATGCTCGCAAATGCCATCATCTTGACGGGGCAAGGGATTCCGTTCCTCCATGCCGGACAAGAGTTCTTCCGGACGAAGGACGGAATTCGTGACAGCTTCAATGCGGGTGAAGTCGTCAATCGTCTTGACTATGAACGGGCGGAAACAGAGCGTCCGGCAGTTGAGTACGTCAAAGGATTGATTGCCCTCCGTCGTCAGTATCCGATGTTCCGTCTCGCAAACGCAGCGATGATCAAAAAACATCTACGCTTCCTTGAAGAAGGGGAAGGTGTCATTGCCTTTGAACTGAAGCGCACCTATGAAGGGTACATCGAACGGCAGCGTGTCTATCACAATGCGACGGAAGAGGATATTACGATTGAATTGCCAAACGGTGAATTCGAGGTATTGGTGGAGTCGGGTGCTGTTAAGTTGCACGCACCACGACTGCATGAAGAGAAACAGTTGGTCGTCCAAGCATTGACGACGACGGTCATCGCCGAACGAAAAGCAGACTACAAGAAATACGCGGTAGCAGGCGGTGCAGCACTAACGATCATCGGATTGTTGTACGCAGCGAACAAACGTCGTAAGAAAACCGATTAAATAAAGAAGGATGGAGCGCTATAGGGCTTCGTCCTTTTTTTACGTGGATGACAGTCCGATGTCAGTCTGTCATGCAATTGACTTGCGAAAATCATCGAAACATTGTTTGAAGATACATCTTTCGGGAAAATTCATATGTAGTATTTAAGATGTTGTTTTGAAGTGAGAGGGTGTACGGTGTATGTTCGGTTTCGGTGACTTATGGAAATTCTTTTTGTCGTTCTTTTTGCTGCTGCCTATCGTGACATTGATTCATGAGATGGGTCATTACTTTTTCGCCCGATTATTCGGTGGAAACATGGAAATCAATATTGGTTCAGGCAAGTCATTGCTTCGTGTTGGTCCGATTCGACTGAATCGTGTTTATTTTTGGGATGGCTGGTGTCAGTATGAGGCACTACGTCATGAAACGAAGTTTGCTAATATCATGGTCTACGCTGGTGGATCGATCGCGAACTTGGTGAGTATCTTAGTCGTAAATGGTCTCATATATGCCGGCGTGTTCGAGGCGTCGATTTTTACGTACCAATTTGCGTATTTCTCGTTTTATTTCGTCTTTTTCTCACTCTTCCCAATCGATCATCCGAATGGTTATCCGAGTGATGGAAAAGCGATCATCAATGTCTTCCGTTACGGTAAATCCGACTATCATCCACAATCTTAAACGAAGATTAAAGCCTCTTTCCGTCATTGGAAAAGAGGCTTTTTACTCAGGATTTCGATTCGCTAGACGAATCCGATTCCGTTTTCGCTTGTTCCTGCTCGAGTTCGACGAGCTTTTGAATCAAGATATGGCGCGGCATATGCATCAGTTGTTCAAGTGGTACGTTCAGACGTTTTGCGAGTTCGACAGCCGTCTCTGCTGATAATTGTAAAGGTTTCATCGTGTTCGTCCTCCTTTTTCCATGAAGTTAGTATAACAGGAGGTGCAAGTCGAGCGCATCAATAGTAGCGAGAAACTGAGAAGGTTGATACCGTATGAAGTAGGAAGTGATGCATATGTATAAACCTGCTGCAGAGCTGTTACTCCATGAATCCGTCTCACTGTTCGATCGAATCGGGGAGGATTTGCTTCTTTTTCGAGATCGCCACGGATTTATGAAATGTGATGCGGATTTAAGACCACTATGGGAAACAGCATGTGCGTATGTTCCATTCTCCTGGTACATTGAGCCAGGCGGTGGACGATTGTTCATCGTATTTGAAGAGTCAGCTTATTTTGGTTTACTAGATTTAGAGCAAGGGCATTTAGATTATATCAAGCGACCCGCTGCTTTTTCCGAAGCATGGTTCAGTAATTTATTCTTGTGGCAAGACGATGAGATCTTCCTGTACACGGCAGAAACAGACGTCGTCTGTGTGAACGTTCAAACAGGGGACTGGCGGTACTCAAATTATGAAGAGGCGCCACTGTTCGGACGCTTAGTGGAGCGAGGATATGATACACGTTTGACGTTCGAACGATTCATCGCACCTACGACAATCATTTCTTATGATGATCTAAAAGAACGGTATGTGATTTGGGACGCTGCGACGAATCAGGAATCGATTATTCCTTTTTCAGATTACGCGGAGTACTCACTCGTTGATCACCGGCACCAATTGTTTTCGATCACCGATTCATCTCGTTTTTACTTGTATGAGAAGAATCAGCTGAAATATAAGTTCGAGGGATGTCATTCCTCCGTTTTACTCAAAAGTGTGTTACTCGATGAAGAGGCGCGACGTCTTGCGATCGTATCGACATCGGCGACATTCGGCAACACATGGGTTCAAATTTTTCAAAAGACGTAACGAAACATCCTTTTCGCTTTTCAGCAAGAAGGATGTTTTTTGTACGTTTATACAGAAAGGGGACGCATCATGGAACGGCTTGGTCATCTGATAAGTACGTATTTTCGAGGAGTGTTAATCGTTTGGGCAATCCTGCTCGTCGTGCTTGGTTATTTCGCCTATCAATTACCCGATCGTCTAGAAGGAAACGGATTTACGCGTGATGGTGATTTTCAACGCGTCGAGACAGTACTCGATCAAGACTTCGGTCAGGATCCGCATACGATCATCGTCCTATTTGAGAATCAAGAGAACCTACAACAAACGATGGTGCAACATGTCGAGCGCTTCCGTGACATCAAAGGCGTCGGGAACGTCACTGGTCCTGTTGAAAATCCGCGAGCGATTCGGGACGATAAGGGATACGTGACGGTCGGGGTACCGACACTTGATGCGAAATGGGCAGCTGCGGTCACACGTCAGCTGGATGACACGGGAACGATTCGGTTAACGGGTGAACCGGTCGTCGTCGATGATTTGAATACAGCGTCAAAAAATGACCTCATCCGGGCTGAGTTGATTGGAATTCCAGCAGCGTTGATCGTCTTGCTACTCGTTTTCGGTACTCCGGTTGCCGCCATCCTACCGTTGATCATGGGACTCGTCACTTTTGTCTTTGGTGCCGGTGTTCTTTATTTCGTCGCCGGACAACAAGAGTTATCAATCTTCGTCTTGAATGCGGTCGCGATGATTTCGCTGGCGCTCGGAATTGATTTTTCGCTGTTATACGTCAACCGTTTCCGAGAAGAACGGCAGGACGGACAAGATATTCGGAAGGCGGCGATCCGTTCGGTCGAGACGGCAGGGCGTTCGATTTTATTTTCTGGAATCTGTGTATTCGTCGGACTTGCCGGGCTATTACTGATTGATGTGGATGTCTTCCGCGCTGTCGCAATCGGGACGCTCGTTTCGGTCCTCGGGGCAGTCGTCAGTGCATTAACGTTACTACCAGCACTATTGATCGTCTTCGGGAAGGTATTAGAGAAAGGACGACTCTTCCGGCAACGAGCAGGTCGTAGTGAAGATCGTTGGCGTCGCCTCGCTCGTTTCGTCATGAAGCACCCGGTCGCAGTCACGATTTTGTCCTTATTGCTATTGTTACCTTGTTTATTGCCGTTACGTGACTTGACGTTGAATATTCCGCAAGCGACTGCTTTACCGGAATCGTATCCGTCGCGTCTCGCTTTTGAGTCGTGGGAAAAAACATTCGGAAACGATGGAACGGACGCCGTCCTCATCTTATCTGCTGATGCTTCCTCAGAGGTGGGACGAGAAAAAATCGAAGACGTGACGATTCGACTCGAGTCGGATCCCGATGTACGTTCCGTCGTATCCGCCGCAACGATTGCCGAACAGCAACAAGTGCCGCTCGAGCAGTTAGTCGCTGTTCCGGCCGGGCGCGAAGCTTTGACGGCATTTCTATCAGAGAACGACCAAGCACGGATTGACGTTAACTTAAAAGGAGATCCCGGCGATGCTGCTTCGCAAGACTGGGTGCGAAAGATGCAAGCGGACGGTTATCTTGTCGGGGGACCGGCAGCCTTCAATCAGGAAATTTATGATGCCATTGAATCGAAACTCCCACTAGCAGTCGGTGTCGTCGTTTTGGCAACGTTCATCATCCTGCTGATTGCGTTCCGGTCCATCTTGATTCCGATCAAGGCGATTCTAATGAATTTGCTTAGTCTAGGAGCGACATTCGGATTACTCGTCATCTTGTTCGAGTCCGGCGCAGTTCTTCCACAGGAGACGATCGGCATTCTGACACCGGTCTTCATCTTCTCACTCGTCTTTGGTTTATCGATGGATTATGAAGTGTTTCTCGTCTCGCGAATGGAAGAGTATTATGACGAGACAGGCGATAACGATTACGCGACCGAGATGGGGCTTGCGAAGACGAGTAAAATCATTACGTCTGCTGCCTTGATCATGATCGTCGTCACTGGAGCGTTTGCCTTCACGGGCGTCAGTCCAATTAAACAACTTGGCGTCGGTATCGCGCTTGCGATATTTATTGATGCTACGATCGTCCGGATGTTACTCGTCCCCGCACTGATGAAACTATTTGGTCACTGGAACTGGTGGTGGCCGGGTGGTCGTCGTAAAGCGATCCGCAAGTGACACATCGCGTAAGCACATCAGTAGCTATTCAGAGGAAGACGAGCGTATACTGTCGATATTCAATTCAAGAAATTAGAGGAGGCACTTCACTCATGGCAACTCAAGCAATGTTTGAACCATTTACATTACCAAACGGTGTGACGCTGAAAAACCGCGTCTTGATGGCACCGATGACGAACTATGCGGCACAAGAGAACGGCGAAGTATCGGATGCGGAACTCGCGTACTATGCAGAACGTTCAGGTGGCGTCAGTGCGGTCATTACAGCATGTGCGAACGTCACGGCAGACGGTCAAGGATTCCCGAATGAGTTCGGTGCGCATCGTGACGATCTCGTTCCAAGTCTGAAGCGACTTGCAAAAACGATTCAAGATAAAGGCGCAAAAGCGATCTTACAAATCTTCCACGCTGGTCGTATGGCACCACCAGAACTCGTCGGTGGGCAAACAGTCAGTGCAAGTGCTGTCGCACCTGTACGTGAAGGGGCAATGACACCTCGTGCGTTAGAGGCAGAAGAAGTTGAAGCAATCATTGAAGCATTCGGTCAAGCGACACGTCGTGCGATGGAAGCTGGATTTGATGGTGTTGAGATTCACGGTGCGAACACGTACTTGATTCAACAATTCTTCTCACCACACTCAAACCGTCGCGAAGACAAATGGGGCGGTAGCTTAGAAAAACGTCTCGCCTTCCCATTAGCGGTCGTGGATGCAGTCGAAGCTGTCGCGAAACAGGATCCTTCGTTCATCGTCGGATACCGTTTCTCTCCAGAAGAGATCGAAAATCCAGGAATCACACTCGATGATACGATGCGCCTCGTCGATGAGCTGGCGAAAAAAGACCTAGATTACTTGCACGTTTCCGTAATGGACTTCTTCGCAGGTTCGATTCGTGACGAAAATGCAACGACATCACCAATCACGCTCGTCCAAGAACGTGTTGGCGAACAAGTACCTGTCATCGGTGTCGGATCGCTGCACACAGCGGACGAAGTCGAACAAGGTTTGGCTGTCGTTCCAATGATCGCTCTCGGTCGTGAACTGATCATGGAACCGAAGTGGGTTGAAAAAGTCGAAGCGGGTGATCTTGCGTCAATCCGGACAGAACTTGATCCAGAAGCACAAGCAGAACTCGTCGTTCCAGATGCATTATGGGCAGGCATCACAAGTCGTCCAGGCTGGTTCCCGATCAAACAAACAAGCAAATAATAGAACAGCATCAAAAAGCACTCTAGATTTCGTGTCTAGAGTGCTTTGAGATTGAAGGTAAAGTGCAATTTTTCTCTAACGAGAAGGATTGCGCTTTTTTGTTCGTCTCGCATCGTTTTCCTGGGACAAGCATCGCGCCGCTTCGCTTCGCTGCAGGGTCGCTCTTGCTTGTTTTTCCCTAGGAAGCGATGTCGAGTGAACAAAACGCTTCTCGAATCCTTCTTCTAGAAAAAAATAACGCGTTTCACGCCACTCCTACAGGAAAAAGCGCATTATGCGCTGTCAGAGATAAACGAGACCCGTTTTCCTGCTCGAAGCGGGAAAACTGGCTTGTGTCTCGCCTGAGGAAAGGGCGTGAAAAGACGCGTCATTTTTTGGAGTCATCCTTGTTGTCTACAATCTGAAAGCACTCTAGATTTTGTGTCTAGAGTGTTTTTTTGTTTAATAGGCAACCTGTCCCATCCGAACGCCACAAAACGTATGCAAGGTGACAGGATCCTGTAGGTTCGTTCGTTCCAACATATCGTTTAAGAGCAAGGCACAGACGTAGGCATCCTCTTTCGCATCATGGTGCTGGAAAGAGACGTTGAGGAATTCTGCCATCGTATTCAATCGATGATTCGGCAACCACGGATACAGTTTGCGGGATAATTTGACCGTGCAACCGTACGTGAAAGCGGGCATCTGGTACATATCATATTTTTGAATCGCTTTTTGGAGCGCCCCCATATCAAATGATGCATTATGGGCGACGACCAGTTGAGCACCTGCGATTAAATCGTATAAGCCATGTGCTTCCATCGCTTCAGGTAACGTCGGTGCATCGAAGACATCACTCGGACGAATTCCATGAACCCGGATGTTTCCGGCGTCGAAGTTCTCTTCTGGATTGATTAAGACCTGTTTACTCTCCGTGACGCGACCGTTGGAGAGGACGGACCACCCAAACGCACAAATGCTTCGGCTATTCCGATTTGCCGTTTCAAAGTCAATCGCTAATGTATACATACAGCAGACCCCTTTCTGTCATTCACTAGTAACAGAATACATGTTCGTATTATAGAAGTCCATTAAAAAAGACCATCTGCAAGGCAGATGATCTGATATCCATTCCAGTCACTTCGCGGTGGCGACTTTTTGTTCCTCTGCGACGTATTCCTCCGGTTTAAATAACAGAACGCGATCTTTATAGGCGAAGACAAGGGCCGTCAAAACAGCCATCGCATCAGCAATCGGGAAAGCGAACCAGACCCCGTTGACACCGAAGAACAGGGGTAAAATCAGGACGAGTGGAATCGTGTATAACGTTTGGCGTGACAAGGACAAGAATAAAGCGACTTTTGCTTTGGCGAGCGATTGATACATCCCGTTGATAATCATTTGAATCCCGTAGACGAACGATAGAGCGAATAAGATGCGCATCGCACTCGAACCTTCCTGCAGCAGTGCTGCTTCTTCCGTGAACAAGCCGACCCAAAAACGGGGGAACAGTTGAATCAGTAACCACAAGCTGATTGATAACGATAAGCCGTAACGGATTGCGAGTTTGATGGCAAGCGACATCCGGCTAAATTGCCGAGAACCGAAATTATACCCGACGATCGGTTGCATCCCTTGTACGATCCCCATGATCGGCATACCGACAAGCGCCATGAACTTATTGATGACCGCAAACGTCGCTAGTTCTGTCGTACCCCCGTACCGGACGAGCATATGGTTGACAGTGATGAACAAAATCGATTGAGAAACCTGCATGATGAAAGACGACGATCCGATTTGCATCATCCGAAACGTTAAACGGAAATCGGGTTTGAAAGCATTTCTATCGAGTGTTAACCCCGTTTGCCGACGTTTCGTAAAGAAGAATCGGAAAACAAGTGCAGCACCGACGATTTGCGCAACGACTGTCCCGAGTGCAGCACCTTGGATGCCCCAATCAAGACCAAAGATGAACAGCGGTGTCAGGACGATGTTGATCGCAACCGTCGTCAGCATGACGCGCATCTGATAGTTCGCGCGTCCTTCTGCACGTAACATGGCACTCGACGCCATCGTCAACATGAAGAACGGAGATCCGATCAAGAGGACGCGTAAGAAATCGATACTATACGGCATGATCTCATCTGTCGCTCCAAAGAGACGAAGTAACGGTTCGACGAAGATGAAAGCACTGATGATGGCGAGCATACTGATGAAAAAAACCGCTATCAAGACGTTGGCATAAGCACGACTGGCACCATCCGTTTGTTTTTGACCAAGCCGTTGTGACGCAATTGCAGCACCTCCGATACCGATTGAGTTAGCGATCGCCATCAATACAAGCTGGACCGGGAAAGCGATTCCGACGGCGGCGACGGCAGCCGTACCGATGCCTTGAGCGACGAAAATCGTATCGACGATATTGTAGAGTGCCGTGACGAGCATCCCGACCATCGCCGGTAAAGAGAGACTAAGTAAGAGCTGATTGACAGGTGCTTCACCCAGGCGGGCAGTATTTTTATTCATGGAAGGAGAGCCTCCTTTTTTAGACAAGTGGTAAGTAGGGTTTTACTCAGAGTAGTCGCTTCTTTGATGAGATGCAAGAAATCACTCTAGTCAATGTGTTCGTTCCATGAAAAAAGGATGCGCCACGAAGCGCATCCGATGGAACTCGATTTAAGAGGGGGTAGGCAAGTACCCTTTCGAGTACTCAAAAGCAATGAATAAAATGGCACCGAGCGCCAAGTAAGCAAGGAGTGTGATCGTTTGTTGTTTTTTCGGCATCTGGTGATACTGGACGGACTCTTCAGCGAGTCGGAGCGGTTCGATCCGCTGATCGATTCGTCGCAACAACGCATCGTAGTCGTTCGCAGCATCATATTGATACCGTAACAGATCGTCCGCTTCCTGACGTGCCTCTTCCGGACTCGCTTGTCGCAAATCTTGTAAATCGAGACGAAGTGACCAAGCAATCGGGTCGTACGTACTTTCGACCGTTTGTTCTTCCTCCACTTCCGGTGCAAGAGCGACTTCCGCGTTTGCACGTTCTTGCTCCGCCTTTGCGCGTAAGACGCGTTCGCGTGCAGCACGGTATAACATCAAGGTCGATCGGTTCTCTTCATATTGTTTTGCGAACTTATACCGTTTCCAGACAGCACTACCGCCGAAGAAAGCGATCAAGAGCAGAATCAAGCTGAAGTTCGTGATGCCGTAAGCAATCAAGGCAGCAAGACCTGCAACCCAAACGATGATCGGAAGTCCCGCAAGAATCCGTCCGCCGTCAAGCGGACTGACGGGAAGTAGGTTGAAGAGATTCAATAGAGCTCCGAGATGGAAGATGACGAGCCAAAAGTCATTTCCGGTCACAGCGTATCCAATCGCAAGCGGAATCAGGGACACGAGACCCGCGAGTGGTCCACCGTACGCAAGAATCGCTTCTTGTTTTGGTGTCCGGAACGTATCTTTGATCCCGATGACGGCTCCCATGAACGGTACGAAAATCGCGGGACCCGTTTTAAAACCGAGTCGTTTCGCAGCAAGTAGATGTCCCATCTCATGAATGAATAGGAGATAGAGCAATCCGACCCCGAACCAGACGCCGAATACTTGAGCGTAAAAGAGAAGCGAAACTCCGAACGAAATCAGAGTGCCTCCAAACTTCGAAAATTTCAATAAGGCAAGGATGACCTTTCCTTTCGTTAAGAGAAAGGCGCCGGCAACAGCAAGTCCACCCCAACGTTTTTTAGCCATCGTGAAATTCCTTCTTTCATCATGTGACGTTCTTCCTTAAGTGTACGACACAAATGTAGAAAAAGTTTCATTTAGACTGCTCGGGAATCAGATAGAAACAACTGCCATCTGGCTGACGCGCTTCACTACCGACCTGAAAATGGTGTGTCGTCGCAAGTGCAGCGGCAATCGACAATCCGAGTCCACTTCCTGAACGATCGCGTGCTGCATCAAGTCGGTAAAACCGATCAAATAACCGGGCACGTTCTTCGTTTGTTAAAGATGTCCCGCGGTCAAGAACAGCGAGTCGCTCCTTGCGCAGATGCAATTCAGGAGAAGTGGCATATTTTAGGGCGTTATCGATATAAATCGTCAAGATGCGTAGCACCGCTTCGCGATTCGCCCGAATCGTTCCAGAGGCATCAACAGGTATGATTGTCCCTGTCGCGTGATACATCCGATCGGCGAGTTCGCTGCCAAGCTCCGCTAAGTCGATCTCTTCAACAGACGTTTCCTCATAGCCGAGACGAGACAGTTCGAGCATGGGCTCGATCAAGGTCGTCCGCATCGCGTGCGTCTCCTGCAAGATGTGTTCAATCGATTCATCGAGGACGTCCGGCTTCGTTTTTCCCCATCGTTTCAACAATTGTGTATAGCCTTCGATGACCGTCAATGGTGTCTTCATCTCATGCGAGACATCGGCGACGAATTGCCGTTGTTGTTCCATTGTCTGATCGACACGCCCAATCATCTGATTGAAGACATGACCGAGGCGACCGATCTCATCATCGCGTTCGGTCTGCACGGTCTCAAGCGTTCCAGAAGACGAGATCCGTTGCATCGTATCATTCAGTTGTCTGAGCGGGCGGAGTGTCTGATACGCAATCCAGAAGCTACTGATGAACGCGATGACGATTCCGACGACCAACACGATGGTAAAGGTCAAGATGAGTGTCGAGACCGTATCATCGACGCTCTCATCTTCGAACAAATAGGCTTGATCCTGATAGACGATACCGAACCAATCGCCAGACTTGAATGGCTCATTCGAACGTGGAATACCGGGGAGGTCACTCGCTTGTACGTCTCCATTAACGGTAGACGAGTCGTCATCCTCTTCATCATTTGAAATGACCCATCGTCCATCTTCGTTCGATAAGACGACAGAATCCTCATGAAGCGTCAGTAATGCTCGGACTGATGAATCATCCTCCATCAATTCCTCTGCCTGTTCAAGCTGCGTATAACGGGATTCAATCAAATGATTGCGGACGACGAAGGTTACGACGATAAACGAAAGTAACAACAAGAGTGTCGTAAAGGCGGTGACGGATAAAGCGAGTTTCGTTCGAAGCTTCATGGCGTCGCCTCCCGTAGCACATAACCCACCCCACGAACGGTCTGAATCAAAGCAGGAGGGTGAGCATCGACTTTTTTCCGAAGATAACGGATGTAGACGTCGACGATATTCGTCTCGCCGAAGTAATCGTACCCCCAGACGCGATTTAGAATTTGTTCGCGTGTCAGGACATGCTCCTTGTTTTCGAGTAAATACGTCAGGAGTTCGAACTCGCGTGGTGTCAAATCGAGTCGCAATTCGTTGCGGAATGCTTCATGTCGATCAAGGTCGAGTACAAGATCGGCGAACTGTAACGTGCGCGATGCGTTATTCGTTGAAGTCGGGGTGCGGAGTAACGCCCGGATCCGGGCAAGGAGTTCCTCCATCTCGAACGGTTTCGTCACATAATCATTCGCACCAAGATCGAGTCCTGCGACTTTATCGTAAACTTCTCCACGTGCCGTTAGCATAATGACGGGGACATGAATACCTTTTCCACGGAGCCTGCGCAACACCTCGAAGCCGCTCAGCTCCGGCATCATCACGTCGAGTAAGACGAGATCAACCGAATGCTCAGCGGCAGCGAGACCATCTTTTCCGTTGGGGGCGACACGTGTCGCGTACCCGGCATATTGGAGTTCGAGTTCAAGGAGGCGTGCGATTTTCGCATCGTCCTCAACGATTAAGATGGTGGTTGGCATAAACATCCTCCTTTAATGATCATTCATCGATTTCTGTCACTTCGTCTGACGCGTTCAACTCAAGTTTGACGGAACCACCGACGCGGACGTCATCATCTTGTTCCATGTTTGATGCACGAGAGTATGACTTTTGTGCACCGTTTTGTTCGATGATGATCTCTTGATTCGTTATTTTAGCGAGCGTGCCGCGGACTTCTTGTTCCCGTGCATCGTCACGGTCTTCGTCGCGTGTAGCATTACGATCTTCGTCGTCATCTTCACGGTCGATTTCACGGACTTGACCGTCTGCATTCAATTCGATTTTTACGATATCCCCAGATTTCGCAGCATCACGTTCCGCACGATCCGCAATCGCGTAAACCGTCTCTTGTCCATCTTGTTCGAGTGTCAATTCACTTTGTGATAGGGCACGAAGGATGCCGTATCGTTCATTCGCATCGTCTGATGAATCATCTGAGCGATTGCCATCGTCCTCTCGGTCATTCCGATCGTCTTGATCTTCTCGCTCCAGTTCCGTGATTTGCTGATTCGCATTCAGATCGATTTTGACCCAATCGCCTTCTTGCACGGCTTCGCGTTCGACTGACGAAGCGAAGTCATACGTCTGAGTGTCACCGTTGACGTCAATTGTCATTGAACGATCCGATAGTTTTTGTAATGTGCCTTCGATTTCTTGATCGTCACGCATCGAAGCAGGAAGCTTTTGTTCGACTTGGCGCGAAGCAGCTTCGACTTTTTGCTCTGCCTGCTGTGAAGTGGTGACCGTCGAGTTGACGAGAGAGTGTCCTGGACCTGTGAAGAGGAGAAACGCTCCGGCTCCTGTTAAGACTGTACCCGTTACGGCAAGTGTAGCGATTCCTTTTTTGAAACGTTTATTCCCTTTATCTGTTCGTTTTTCAGTCATGATGATGTCCTCCTTTAGTAGTGGCTGTTGTTCTTATACATAGAATAACCAGACCACGTGAAAGGAAGCTGAGGAACAGATTAGAATTTGATGAGAATTAGATTGTTTTGATGACTCGGGCTGGATTTCCACCGACGACGCTGTTTGCCGGTACATCCTTGACGACGACACTACCTGAGGCGATGACAGCATTATCTCCGATTGTCACACCGGGATTGATGACCGCGCGTCCACCGATCCAGACGTTATTCCCGATGACGACCGGTTTCCCGAATTCATAACCGCTGTTGCGCTCGACAGGATCGAGTGGATGGGTCGCAGTATAGATATGTACTCCTGGAGCAAGCATGCAGTTGTCACCAATCGTGATCGGACAAATATCGAGCAAGACACAGTCGTAGTTGGCATAAAAGCGAGCCCCTAAAGTGATGTTATAGCCATAGTCACATTTAAAGGTCGGTTCAATGTAAAAGTCGGCTTGCTCCGTCTGGAATAATTGTTGAAGAAGTGCCTTCCGTTTAGTCCCATCATGAACACTCAATTGATTGAACTCATAACAGAGCGATTGTGCCCGGATACGGTCAGCTACGAGTTCCGGATCTTGTGCTAAGTAGAGTTCCCCTTGAATCATCTTTTCTTTTTCAGTCATCTGATTCACTCCTTCATCGTTATTACTTTCATTAGACTAAATGGTACCCGGTGATGCAACTGATATCCCGTTAAGATATACGTAAAGGGGGCTGACTCAAAAAAGAGTGACTCGTCTTTTCACGCCCTTTCCTCAGGCGAGACACAAGCCAGCCTTCCTGCTTTCTTCAGCAGGAAAGCGGGTCTTGTTTGTCTCTGACAGCGCAAAAATGCGCTTTTTCCTGTAGGAGTCGCGTGTAACGAGCACTTCTTTTTTTACGAGAAAAGGGTGGCAGATTATCATTCTGCCACCCTGGTCTTTGTAGAAACTGACTTTTGAGTCATTCCCGTCAAATGCAATTCTTATGCTAATTCGATTCCGCCTGTGACACCATAGATTTGCGCCGTAACATAGCTCGCAGCGTCTGAAGCGAGGAAGACATAAACATCCGACAGTTCGACCGGTTGACCACTTCGTTTCAGTGGTGTTTCCTGTCCGAACTCTGGAATGTTTTCGCTTGGCTGACCACCCGAGATTTGAAGCGGTGTCCAAATCGGACCAGGTGCGACGGAGTTGACACGAATTCCTTTTGGCGCGACTTGTTTAGCGAGTCCGCGCGTGAATCCGTTGATGGCAAACTTCGTCGATGCATAATCCAAGAGGTTCGCGCTTGGGTTGTATCCTTGAACGGATGTCGTCGTGATGATCGAAGCCCCTTCTTTTAAGAGTGGCAAGGCTGCTTTGACGACCCAGAAGAGGGAGAAGACATTGATTTCGTATGTCTTACGTAATTGCTCCGTTGACAGGTCGAGAATATCTTCGACAGCTTGTTGTTTCCCTGCGACAAGCGCCAAAATGTCGAGTCCACCGAGCGATTCGTGTGCTTCTTTGACGAGTTGTCCACAGAACGCTTCATCACTTAGGTCACCAGGTAAAAGATATGCTTTTTGTCCCGCTGCTTCAACGAGTACTTTGACTTCTTCTGCATCTTGTTGTTCTTCCGGTAAGTAGTTGAGCACGATGTCAGCTCCTTCACGAGCGTAAGCGATGGCTGCTGCTCGGCCGATGCCGGAGTCGCCACCCGTAATCAGTGCTTTTTTGCCGATCAATTTGCCAGAGCCTTTATAACTCTCTTCGCCACAATCGGGAACAGGTTCCATTTTTGCTTGAACCGCTGGTGCGTCCTGATATTGTTTTGGGAAATCGTCATTAAAGTATTGGGTTAACGGATTTTTCGATGCAGCCATGTAAACATTCCTCCTGAAAGTTGGTTTTGGTATAGGGTGTATGTTCCCTCAATAGGTCGGATTAAACGTTTCTGATGATAGTAAATTTGGAAATTGATGGTTTACACTAGAAAAAGAGGAGTGTGAAGAAGATGATTGCTGGATTATATGAAGCTCATTTACCGGTCAAAGAACTCGAACGATCAATTGCCTTTTATGAAAAATTGGGACTTGCATGTGCGTTCCAAAATGAACGCGTCGCTTTCTTTTGGATCGAGCATGGCAAGAGTTGGTTAGGTTTATGGAAAGCCGGTCAAGCCGAGTTACCGTATCACCCATCGATTCGACATGTGGCGTTTCGAATGGAGCAAGAAAATATCGATAAAGCACAGGACTGGTTAAAGGAGAGAGGAATTGAAGTCCGATCGGCCTTTGGTGTAGCGGCAGCCGATCAACCGCTTGTTCTCGATAACCATCCACATGCGCACGCGGCGATCTACTTCGAGGATCCAGATGGCAATTCACTCGAGTTGATTGCACCGTTACGCTTTGACATGGAAACAGTGAATGGCACGATGCCGTATCAAGACTGGCAGCATCTATTTGAGACTGAATCGGAGAAAAAGACGACATAACTGGTATTTTCATTCGAAATCGCTTCCTAGGGAAAAACAAGCAGGAGCGACCCTGAAGCGAAGCGGCGCGATGCTTGTCCCAGGAAAACGATGCGAGACGAACAAAAAAGTGCAATCCTTCTCGTTAGAGAAAAATTGCACGTTGTCTTCAGTCTAAAACGGTGCTGACTCAAAAGTCAGTCTCTACAAAGATAAGTGTGGCAGAATGATGATCTGCCATCCTTATCTCGTAACAAAAAGAATGACGCGTCACACGCCACTCCTACAGGAACAAGCGCATTTATGCGCTGTCAGAGACGAACAAGACCCGCTTTCCTGCTTCAACGAAGCAGGAAAACGGGCTTGTGTCTCGCCTGAGGAAAGGGCGTGAAAAGACGCGTCATTTTTTTTTGAGTCAGCCTCATTTGATTGATCGTGTAATGCGCTTAGACACGAGCGGATTGACGCTCATTCATCGCTTGCAGAGCTGCTTGGTTCAGCAAGTTCCACGGTTTGTTGTAGTGCGGTTGGAAGAAGAAGTCGACGAAAGCGAGCTCTTCAAGTGTCATATCATTTTGAATCGCGACAGAAAGTGTGTTCATCGCCTGTGTCAAATCTACTTTTGAGATGATTTGTGCACCGACGACACGATGGGTTGCTGTCTCGAAGACGAGCTTCAATTGGACGTCTTCTGCTGTTGGCATGAACTCTGGGCGGTACGCATCTGTGACTGTCGTGCTACTCACTTCGAGTCCGAACAAGGGTGCCGCTTCTTCTGTCAAACCAGTCGACGCGATGTTCAAATCATATAGGCGAAGACCTGATGTGCCTTGTGTTCCTTGGTAACGAATCTTTGGTGCGCGTAAGTTTTTACCGATCAATGTTCCCATCCGGACAGCATTCGTTGCGAGTGGAATATAGGCGTGTGTCCGAGCTGGATTGTAATAGACGGCACAGCTGTCACCAGCAGCAAAGATGTTTGGGTTGCTTGTCCGCATATAATCGTCAACGATGATGGCACCGTTCGGTAGCATATCGACCTGTCCTTTTAAGAGTTCCGTACTTGGGCGGAAGCCGACACAGAGAATGACAAGATCCGTTTCGAACGTTCCTTTGTCTGTGACGACGTGTGTCACGGAGCTATTTTCCCCTTTAAAGCTTTGGACAGTTTGTCCGAGTTCGAGGCGAATACCACGGTCTGTCAATTCACGTTCGATGACATCAGTGAACGAGCGGTCGAGGTATTTGTTGAGAATGCGATCCGCACTATCGATGAACGTGACGTCTTTTCCGTATGCTTCAAACGCTTCGACGAGTTCAGCACCGATATACCCTGCACCAACGACAGTGATCCGCTCTGCATCTGTCGCTTTTTCAATGATTGTTTGAGCGTGGTGATAGTTTTTACAGAGCTCGATCTGATTCAACTCAATGCCAGGAAGCATTGGAATGATTGGCCATGACCCTGTCGTCATGATGAGTTTATCGTACGTATCGTGAACGACTTCACCAGTCATGAGGTTTTTCGCAACGATCGTTTGGCGTTCACTATCGATTTCAAGCACATCATGTTTCAGACGCATCTCAGCGCCGAGTTCAGCGAGTTCACTTGGTGATGAGTAGAAAAGTGATTCCGCATGTTTGACGACACCACCGACGTGAAGCGCGATTCCACAAGAGAGAAACGATACATTGTCATTCCGCTCATAAACGGTGATCTCGACGTCTTGTTGTGAAGCGAGTTCTTTGACTGCTGCTGTTCCTGCGTGTGTACATCCGATGACTGCTACTTTCATGGGTAAAGTCTCCTTTGTGTTTTGTTTGTGATAAATATCACATTCATTTGATATACTTAGTGTAATCCTTCACAAGGTCATTTTCAAGTTGTTTGTTCAATGTTGAGCATAATCTTGTCTAAATTGTGAATGAGTGAGCAAAAGTGTTTGGATTATGTGAAGAATGCGTAAAACTGTTTTAGTTACTGAAATTCGGGTTATAATGAAAATAGATTTTTAATGAAGGGGTGGAAACCGATGGATACCGAGAGGACCAATCATCTATTCAGCTTACCTGATTTTTAGCAGTACCGGTCATAACGAACAGACGGTAATGGCTTATAAAAATCAGGGAGAGCGAAAATAGATGAATACCCAAACGGGACGTATAAAACCTCTCCCACGATGTAAACGGGAGAGGACAATAAAACATGAAACGAATCGCAACCATCTTAACCGGTACGCTGATCATGGCGTTCGGTTACTACACATTGAATGAACAGTTCGGATTAGCAGAAGGTGGCTTCATCGGATTATCGTTGCTCGGTCGATACTTTTTTGATATCAATCCTTCGATTTCAATGATCGTGCTCGATATTCCATTTTTCATTGGTGCCTTGTACTTCAAAGGAAAACGTTTCGTCAGCGAAGCGTTACTTTCAGCAGGTGCATTATCAGTCTTTTATGAGATGTGGCACCGACTCGATTTGTTCCACTTTCCAGAACAGGCTTGGCCAGCGACGCTCATCGCAGCGATCGCTAGCGGAATCGTGACCGGATATGGTCTCGGACTTGTTTTGAAAAGTGGAGCGGCAACAGGTGGAGACGATTTGCTATCGATGGGACTCAGCAAACTGACAGGTCTATCGATCGGAACGATCTTGTTCGGACTCGATGCCATCGTGTTAGTCATCTCACTCGTCTATCTGCCGCTCAGCTTAACGTTATATACGTTACTGGCTGTAGCAATCGCTGGACGTGTCGTGGCTGTCATGACACGGGAGCCTGTCATCGTACCGGCACCTGTCGTACAAAAAGTCACGCAGTGAGACGAACGAATGTCTAAAAAAATCATGTATCGGATTCGACACCGTCGAGTCCGATTTTTCAGGTTCATGGATTAGAAAAAACGAAAGGAGAAGGATGAGATGATTCGACAAGCACATGCTTCTGAAGCGCAACAGATTGCCCCCTTGATTGAGCAAGCGATTCATGAGATTGCTGAGACACTGACGGGAACGACAAAGCGGGAGGAAGTTCTAGAGCGACTCGCGTACTTCGTCGCTGAAACAGGAAACCGATTGAGTCATGAAAACATCCTCGTGAAAATCATCGAGGATGAAGTAGCGGGTATCGTCATTGCGTATGCCGGGACGGATGCGGAACGACTCGACGAACCGATCAAAGACCAACTGAAGCGCTGGACGGGTCAAGATATCCAGATCGATATCGAGACGGAAGGACCGGTCTATTACCTGGATACCTTATCGGTTGATGCGCGTCATGGCGGAAAAGGAATTGGTACGGAACTGTTGCAGGCAGCGGCGGAAGAGGGCGAGAAACGAGGACTACAAGCGTTCACCTTAAATGCGGATCAAACGAATGCCGGGGCACAGCGCCTGTATCGCCGTCTCGGCTTCGAACCGATTCGGACGATTGAAATCAGCGGCGGTACCTTTGATTATATGGAACGTCGTTACGATACGCAGCAATGAAAAAAACCATGTCGATTTCCACGGTGTCATTCGGGAATCGCATGGTTTTTCGTATGCATGCAGTTGTGCCATCAAGGCGTTAATTGATACAGCATCGCTTGCGCGTCTTCTGGTTCGTAGCGGGCATCACTCGTGAAGCGGACGACTTGTTTGACGTTTGGTCGTACGCCTTGAGCGTGAAGACGCTCGAGCAATCGACCGGTCACGTAACTCTGGTCGGATTTTGGTTCTGCATTCCATTTACTGACCGAACCGATCGGAACGATTGCGGCATCCGGTCGTTCGGACTGGAATTGGCGAGCTTCCTCGTCGGTAAAGACTGTCGCGCCGATTGGAAGAGTCGTTACGTAACGTGCTAGTTCAATCGTCGCCGGAGGACGCGTTGCTTGCTCGTTCAACGCGAGGCTACCGATCGTCAACTGAATGACTAAAAACGGCAGATACATCCGCAACGGAAGCTGACGGATCAACCAGATGAGTAGCAATAGGACAAGCGGTAAGACATGACGGGGTTTATCGATATTTTGTCCGAGCCAGACCCAGACGAAATAGAGTCCAGCCGTCGCTCCCCAAGCGACATCGACCGCCCAACGTCTGCGTAAGAACAGCAGCAGTCCAGACACTAGTCCGATCCACGTGCCATAACCGATCCCATGCCAGAAGAGTTGTTGAAGCGTCTGAACAAATCGTTGAACGATGGAAGCATCATCGGTCTGAGCAGAACCACCCCAATCGGAAAAATGACCGCTGACGAAGCGGAGTGATAATTGAAGAAACGAATAGGGTCCACCGACAGAAAAAGCGACCGGGAGCAACCAAGCAAGCTGTGCCAGAACAAGAAGGGCGCACTCGGATAAGAGTTGCCAGTAATCCTTTCGCACCTGCCACAGCAGGACAAGCAACATGAAACCAAACGGCGCGTAGGATAGGCGAGTCGCCATCAGTAAACCGAACAGAAGATACGGAAGCCAGCGACGAATCTGATGCCGTGCGCGTTCGATGCTCCAGCCGTACCAGACGAGTAGTCCGAGGGCGAGCCCATCCGACATCCCGGTTGCAGCGAACGTCACGAGTGAGGCAGTGGAGAGAACGGTAAAGGCAGCGATCAGTCGAGTCGTATCATAGGTATGACGGCGGAAAAGCGAGTAGAGTGGCAAGAGCGCACTTGCCAGTCCTAGTGTAGAGACGAGTCCGAGCGCTTTGACAGGTATCATCAGCGGCAGAAATAGGTTGGCAAATAAGATGAAAAAGGGATAACCAGGAAAGTGCGGACGTAAATCAGCCAGATCATAATCGGTCACAGCGAGCGTGAAGTTCGCAATATCGTAGCTCGCGATGAAGGGACTGACGTAACTGATCCGTAAACCAATCCAGCCACCGATAAATAGCAACGTGATCCAAAAAAGCGACCGTCCACGCGGACGTGAACGATCGCTTCGGACGGTCAAGAAACCTCCTGTAAGGACTTTGATGACTTCGATGGTTTGTTTTGACGGAGCAACATCCAACCGGCAAAGGCGAAGTAGCCCCACCAAGCGACGACTTGTTCGAGCGATGGGTTATGGCTGTACCCGAACATCGCACCCATGAACGTTCCGATCTGTCCACTGATCAATGTTGAATTTCCTGTATCACGCAAGTATTGCACCTGATCGATGTAGTGCTCCGGCATGAAGCCGACGATATTGTATACAGCAGCTGGTGTGCCGTCAGCATTCATCAAAAGACTACCGAGCAAACCAAGATCTTGGAAGCGTCCAATCGTTTGGACGAGCATGCCGGCTGCGATGAATAGAATGAGTACGCCCGTCACTTGGAAGAAACGTTTGACGGGAATCTTCATGGAGCCGGAAACGAATAAGTATCCGAAGATCAAGGCGAGTAACAGACCGGAAACCGCACCATAACTCGTCAGTACTTTTTCGATTTCCCCACCTGAGATGGCAGCGAAGAAGAAGACGGTCTCAATTCCTTCTCGAACGATGACGAGGAAGGAGTGGATGATCATCGTGATGGCACTACCCGTCGAGACGGCAGCGGCAACCTTCGCTTGGGAGGCTTGTTGATTCTCTTTCGCTTCCTTCCCCATCCAGAGGACCATGTGTGTCAAGAGCAGGACGGAGACCATCATGATGCCGAGACGCAGATACGTATCGCTTCCGAAGCTCGCAAAACTCGTAAAGACGACTTGGAACAGGAACGCGACACCAAGGCTAGCGAGAAGTGCCAATCCGACACCTGCGTAGACCCACTTTTTATATTGTGGAGCGTTCAATCGATCGAGATAACCTAAGATCAACCCAACGATGAGAACAGCCTCGAGACACTCCCGAAGCGTAATCAAAAACGCTTGAAAATCCATCTGTCTTCCTCCTTATGAGCGGCGTTTCTTCTTCCATTGACCAATGACGACGATGACGATGAGTACGATGACGAGTCCGAGCGCAATCAATTTCCAAATCGCGTCCGTTCCGAACGTTTGACCGAGGAAGGAGTCTTCTTCCGTGAAGACGCCTGTTTTTTCTTCACCCGGCAGGACGAAGAGAGGAGTCAACGTATCTTCGATCATCGTAATGTTTTTCTTGAAGGATTCTTCGTCACTCGCTTTTTTCCCGACCCCAAACAGACCAGGATTTCCGAGTGCTTTTAAGGATTCATCAAATGCAGTATACACGTCATCGGATGTTTGTGCATCCTTGCTTTCCTTGACGTAAGGCGCGAGCACATCGTATGTCCCGCGGGCTTTCGCAAGTAAGAGCTTCGCTTGACCGAAGTCCTCGAACTGCTCTTCAGCAAAGTGCAGGCGACGTTCGATATTTTGACGGAGAGCGACGCGGTACGCTTGTTTGGCAGCCTCGGCATCTTCTTGTTCAAGCGCCGTATCGATCTTCGCTTTCGCTTCAGGGAAATACAGTTTGAATTCTTTATCATAGGCGGCAAGCGTCTCTTTCGCAAGCGCGTAATCTTTAGCATCGAGTTGTTCTTCAAATTGTTTATACGCTTCCGCAAAAGCTTCCTTTCCTGGGTCTCCGTAACTATAAGCGGAAACAGTGGAAGTGCTCACGAATAGTGAGAGCAGGAGGAGCGGTAGCAAAAGAAGGCGTTTCATCCGAGGTGCTCCTTTCGTTCCATGCGTTCTTCAACGCTAAGCTGTGTGATCGGTCGTCGCCACTCCCGGTAAATCGCTGGGAGGACACGTTGGACATAATTCAGACGGATAAAGGACTTTCCTGCTTCCCGGACCCGATAACGAATCGGAACTTCGTGAAGGCGGAAGCCTTTTCGGACGAGATTGAGGGTCAATACTTGGGCATAGTTATAATCGTGAATGATCTCAGCATGGTGACACGCTGCGCGTGAAAAAGCACGCATCCCACTTTGACCATCATGGATTTTACGTTTCAATAAAAGGCATTGCAACCACGTGAAGACATGATTGCCGATATAGCGATAGAGCCGCATCCCGTCGACGGTACCGAGGAAGCGGGAACCGAATACGTAGTCGGCCTGATCGTGTAAGATTGGTCGGACGATATCCGGAATTTGATCGGCCGGATATTCGTTATCGGCATCAATCATGACAGCAACATCAGCGCCGAGCTCGTAGGACTGGCGGAGTCCTTCCCGGACTGCAGCGCCGAGTCCTTGATTCTGCTCGAACCGATAGACATGTGCGCCGTGTTGACGCGCGATCGTACTCGTCGCATCCACTGAGCCGTCGTCGATGACGAGGGTCTCGACTGGAATGCCGTCAATCATGTCCGGAATTCGTTTTAAGACGAGCGGGAGCGACACTTCCTCATTGTGAGCTGGTAAAAAGACGATGATCTTCATTTAGACTTCGCCTCCTTGAACGCTTCTGTCAATAGCACACCGCGGCTATCGTGCGGGATGTCTGCCCCTAGGATTTTGGTGATCGTCGGTCCGAGTGACAGGATATGACGGTGCGTATCGACTTTTAGACCGGCATGAACGTTCTTACCATACATCCAGAACGGGACGAACCGTTCGCCTTCATCCAAGTGACCGTGTCCACCGATTCCGTCCGCTTGACCGTGATCCGCCATGACGATGAGTGTCGCATCCTCGAGTTTACCAAGGCGATCGAGCTCCTCACAAAACTCGGAAAGGAGCGCATCCGCTTCCTCGATTTTTTCGACATACTCGGAATAGAGAGTGCCTCGACTGTGTCCTGTTTGATCCGTTCCAATCAACTGAATCGCGAGCAGATCCGGATCCTCTTCATGGACGATTTGTTTGGCACGCTCTACGATATTTCGATCCGCAACATCGTTATGCATGACTGCCGTGACGGTCCGTACGTCAGTTGAACCGAACGCATCGACAAGGTGTGCGATACCAAGGATTTTTCCTGACTTATCAACGGCACGGAGGCGATCGAAGACGGTATCCGTTTTAACGCCGGTCGTATTCCAGACCATGTTCGAATGAATGCCGTGATCTTCCGGACGAGCACCGGTGAACATCGAACTGAAGCAGACGACGGTCCGGGCAGGGTAAACCGTCTCCATATTCGTATATTCCGTTCCTTCCTGACGCAATCGCTCGAGGAACGGCGTGTTTGCTGCCATGTAGCGATCTTTACGCATCCCGTCGACAATCAGGACATAGACTTTTTCTGAAGTCGGAAGATTGGCATCTACCGTCATTGCCTCGGGCAACTTCGGTTTCCAGTCGAACAGGTAGTGATGCAGGATCCATGCAAAGACGAATAGACCAATTGGGAACCAGATGAACGTCATGTCGAGTGTCGACGCGTCACTTGCCGTCCACCAGTACATGAGCAACAGAGCAACCTTAGGCAGTTGCTCCTGCGCGTTACCACTTGTCGAATCACTATTCTTTAGAACGAGTTTCCAAAAGCGCGTGAAGTTCGTCCAGCGCGTTCCGATCCGGAGATGATAATAGATTGTCCCCCAGAAAAATATCGTAAAGAAGAAATAGAGACCTGCGCCATAGGCGAACAAAGGTAAATAATCTGCATTCGTACCCCGAAGGAACAGCCAAACGATGACTGGAATCCAAAGGTAATTTCGTAAAAATAACGGAAAATCATAACGCCAAAGCAAGATAAACAAAGGAAGCGTCACGATGAAACCAAGACCAGCTTCTGCGAGTGGCATCTGCGTCCATAAGGCGTACGTCAAAAAGACGCCGATCGTAAAAATGGGTGTGAAGGGTTTTCCTTCATTGAGTAAGTTCCAGGCGCGTGCTGCGACTTTTTCAAAGCGAGAAGCACTTTTCATCGTCTTCCTCCTTTCCAATCAGTGTATTTGAGCTGACGAACCAACAACCGAAGTGTAGCCGGATGCCGAATGAGAACGTACAGCGGGATGAGAAAAGCAAAGGCATATTTAAAGAAGTGCGTCATCAAGGCAACATCGTACGCATGAGCAACACCGGCTTGCCGTAACACCGTACCCATCGCGAGTTCGTACGTACCGAGTCCACCCGGCGTGAATTGAATCACACCAGACAGGACACCGGCACTCATCGCGATCAATGTCGTCGGGAAAGACACATCGATACCGGCTCCGTGCAAGAGGAGGAAGACGGCGAGAGCCTCGACGGTCCAAGCGAGCGTTCCGAACAGAACGAGCGATGGGAGATGCGGAACATGTCGGCGTAACACGAACAATAACGCGGTCGCAAGGAGCGCGACGAGCAAGACGATCGGGTGAAACAACCAACCGATCAAAATGAAGGTACACAGAACGATCAAGTCAATACTTCGTTGTAAGACGAAGATCGCGCTCGTCTGCTTCCATGGACTTCCGACGGCTCTCGCCGTCACGAGTCGGATCATCTCTCCCAGTTTGACCGGTGAGAGATGATTGATCGTCAGTCCGAGATACAGGCTCGACAGGTATACAGCGGTCGGTGCACGTTTTGCATCGGCGCGGCGCCAGGCGACCGCCCGTAAATAAAAGGCGATCGCATACGTCAAGGTCGCAAGGATCGTCCACGGACTCTTGAATAAAGCTTCAATGTACCGATACGAAACCGGTAACTCCAAGAAAAAACGGAGCAGTAAAAAGATGACAAGTCCGGTAAGCGTCAGGTACAGAAACGTTCGAATCAGCGGTTTTGATGCCACGTGATCACCTGCTCCAGTCCAACATCGATCTCGATTGACGGTTGGTAACCGAAGGCTTTCTGTGCTGCCGTCGTATCACTCCATGTCATCGTCACGTCTCCGCGTCGTGCAGTTTGAGTCTGCACAGGCACATCAAACCGTTGACCGATCCGTTCAGCTAGCGTGCGGACGGAGACCGGCTGATTCGCACCGAGGTTATACGTCCCGACTGCACGAGCCAGCAACGCCTGTTCCATTCCACGGGTGATGTCATCGATATACGTGAAGTCACGGATTGGATCACCGAAGACGGTGAGTGTCTCTCCGCGTAATGCCTGTTCAATGAAACGAAACAGCGCCATATCGGGACGACCCGATGGACCATAGACCGTAAAGAAGCGAAACAGCGTCACGTTTACATCATATAAATGAGCATAAGCATGGCAAAAGCTTTCGGCACTATACTTGGCTGCCGCATAAGGACTGGCGACGTGTCCTGTTGCCTGTTCCTCTTTCAGTGGACCTGTCTGCTCCCCGTAAACGGAAGAAGAAGACGCGAAAAAGACATGCGGCATGCCATGTCTTTTTGCGGCTTCTAACAAGGTCACCGTCATATCGATGTCCTCACGAATATAGTGATGCGGTTCTTCGAGCGAGCGCGGAACACCAGGAAGTGCTGCGAGATGAAAGACAGCGTCGAACGACCTCTCCATCCAGGCGTCGAGATCGTGATGAACGTCACCCGTCGTAACGGTAACACCGGCACGTCTTAGTTCATCTGCTCGTTCTTCTTTTAACTGGACATCATAGTAGTCCGTGAAAGCATCAAGGACATGGACGGTATGGTGCTGCTGGAGCCGGAGGGCGAGGGCGGCGCCAATGAAGCCGGCACCTCCTGTGATTCCGATATTCATCTTATCCCTCCGTTTCCATTTCCTTCTTAGTTAAGTGGTTCGAGTGCGTCTGTAATCCGTTCACCTGTCGTTTCAGCCTTGACGTCGCCTTTTTCGACGAGTGCGAACCATTCGTTTGCGTCTTTTGCGACTTGCGCTGCTTTGTCCTTGCCAAGACGATTCTCAAGCGTCGGTTTCATCGCAACGACGAACATGTTCGCTTCCATTGCTTCGGCACGTGCTGTATCGACGTCTTTCTTCTCGATCGCTTCTTGTGCCTCTTCATGATACCCGTCGACTTTTTCCGTCAACGCTTTTGCGAACAATCCTTCGATTTCTTTGTAAGAGACATCAGCTGGTTTTGTTTTCGAGAAATCATAGCGCTCTTTCAGCGTTTTGACAGCTTCTTCGTCTCCGCCCGCTAATGATTCTTCGATCGCGAGGAGGAAGCCATATCCCTCTGCCTGCTCCATTTGTAATTCTTTTTCGTCCGTACCGGCTTTGACGCCATCCTCGATTTTTTGTGCATAACCGAGTGCAGCTAAATAGAAGGAACGATAAATCGATTTATCCGTTACTTGTTTCGCAACATTGAAGTCACCGATTTCTTTCGCGTCGATGGCTTCTTGCTGAGCTGAAAGACCTGATGTGATCGCTTGAGCGATGGCGTCTTCGTTTTTGAAGCCGTAGCTCGCGTCCCGTTTTTCAGCTGTCGGAATGAAGACGGTCTTCGCCATCGCTTCCACGTCCTTGAGTGCTTCCGTTGCAGCTTCCGGTTTACCAGCTACGAGTGCTTCTTCAGCTTTTGCTTGTGTTGCTTTTTGTAATTTATAGAAATACGATTGTAGACCTTTATCCACGAGTTGACGAGCGATGTTCTCATCGAGATCCTTCGCATCTACACCTGCTAAAGCAGACTGGATGACTTGTTCGATTTCTGGTGCTGTCGTCTCGACACCACCTTTTAGTTTCGATTCATAACTTGTCGTGACCATCTTCCAATCGATCGCTTGTCCTTCTTTTGCTTTGTCGAGTTCTGTTTTGATTGAGCTGAAGATCGTCAATTCATCTGTCAGTGTCGTTGCAGCGATCCCCGCATCTGCTGATTTAGTTTCGGTCGACTGTTCCGTTTTCTCTTTTTTCGGTGCAGTCGTATCCGTTTCATTCGAACCGCAGGCAGCCAAGATACCGGCTACCATGAAGATCGAAGCTACTTTTAAACGTTTTTTCATAATCGTGATTCCCCCAGAAGAATTAATAAGACGTTTTCCGTCATGTAGTCGTTTTCACAAATCTAACTATAGCGAGAATAATTCTCATTGTCAATTGAACTTTAAAGAAAAAAACGGCTTCGGAGCAGGGCTCCAAAGCCGTTTTAAAATGAGAAATTAGAACTGTTCGTACAGTTTTGTCAAATACGTGTAGACTTCGTCTGATGCTTGGAACATCATGACAGAATGTCCGAAGATCGCAGCTGGGTTGAAGCCGTGATCAAGATCGATCGTTGATGCGATCGTGACATCACGGTCGCTGTCGAGAACGACGCGGAAGTATTTGAATTCTTGGTTGAAGTCATTGATGGCGTTCAGAATCGGGAGATCCTCGACACCGTCTGGTACGTGTGTCACCGTACGAGCGAACAATTCGACATCTGTCGTCGTCTTACTGAAGACGATCATCATCATCGGTTCTGCTCCTGCAGGTGTTTTTTCTTGTGTCATGAAGAAGACGTGTGTCTCATTCTCACGTGCTTCCATTGGAATGCCTTTTTCAACGAGGAAAGCTTGGAATGCTTCCAAGTGTTGTTGCTGTTGTGGCGCGATTCCTTGTTCGTTTGTTTCGGGTTGACGATCTTGGTGAATCGGTGTCACTTTATTGTTCTCGTTTGATTCGTTCGAGTTACGTTCCTGGTCCATTGCAAAATCCCCCTTTATATACTATAAATTCAGTTTCAAGCATTTCAGAAGGAATTGCAACTAATGTCCGTTAAGATAGGAAGAAAATACAAAAGAGCAGAGATATGTCTTGTTTGTGAATCTACGAGCAATTGACTTGAAATGACATACCTAACAGGGTATATTAGGTGACAGATAGAAATTCAAGGAGGAATCATCAGATGAAAACGATCATCGTAGGCGGCGTCGCAGGCGGCGCCACGGCAGCAGCGCGACTGCGCCGGATTGACGAAACGGCTGAAATCATTTTACTCGAGCGTGGAAAAGAGATTTCGTTCGCGAACTGCGGACTGCCTTACTATATCGGAGACGTTATCAAGGATCGCAATAAATTACTCGTCCAAACGCCAGAAGGCATGCACGCGCGGTTTAATTTAGATGTCCGCAATTTGTCGGAAGCGATTCGGATCAACCGTGAAGCGAAGACGGTCACGATCCGCAACGTCGAAACGGGTGAAGAATACGATGAATCGTATGATCATCTGATTCTTTCTCCAGGCGCAAAACCGATCCGTCCAAACATTCCAGGACTTGAAGATGCAACAAACGTCTTTACGTTACGGAACATTCCGGATACGGACCGGATGCGGGAATACGTCGATACGACGCGTCCAGAGCGGGCAGTCGTCATCGGTGGAGGATTCATCGGTCTCGAAATGGCAGAAAACCTCGTCGAACGTGGGGCGCACGTCACCCTCGTCGAGATGGCGGATCAAGTCATGGCTCCGGTCGACCCGGAAATGGCAGCCATCGTTCATGAACATCTGCGTGCGAAAGGCGTCGAGTTGATTCTAGAAGATGGTGTCGCTCGTTTTGAAGAGGCAGGTCGCCGCGTCGTCCTGACAAGCGGACGCGTGATCGAAACAGAGATGAATATCTTATCAATTGGTGTTGCACCGGAGAGTACGCTCGCAGCAGATGCTGGTTTAACACTTGGCATCAAACAGACGATTCAAGTCGACGATCAATTGCGGACATCCGATCCATCGATCTTTGCGATTGGTGACGCGATTGAAGTTAAAGATTATATCACGAAGGAAGCGACACACGTTCCACTCGCGTGGCCGGCAAACCGTCAAGGACGCCTCGTTGCTGACATCATCGCTGGACGCGACGTTCGGTACAGTGGCACACTCGGAACAGCGGTAGCAAAAGTCTTTGATTTGACGGTCGCTTCGACCGGTAACAATGAAAAACGGTTGCGTCAGCTCGGTCTTCGTTATGAAGCCGTGCATCTCCACCCGGGATCTCATGCGGGATACTACCCAGGGGCGAGTCCGATTTCGATGAAGCTACTGTTTGATCCAATCGAAGGAACGATCTACGGAGCGCAGGCAATCGGCATGACAGGTGTCGAGAAACGAATCGATGTCCTCGCGACAGCGATTAAAGGTGGATTGACAGTGCTTGATCTACCAGATCTCGAACTATCATATGCACCGCCATATAGTTCAGCAAAAGATCCGGTCAACATGGCAGGATATATTGCGTCGAACATCG
Source organism: Exiguobacterium acetylicum (assembly GCF_019890935.1). Lineage (NCBI taxonomy): Bacteria > Bacillati > Bacillota > Bacilli > Caryophanales > Exiguobacterium > Exiguobacterium acetylicum. The sequence goes on along the minus strand of NZ_CP082333.1, from coordinate 2,977,205 downwards.
TGCTTGGTGACAGTGCGAACGTTCATTGGCACGAAATCGATGCGATCGTCGCCAACGGTGGCTTATTACTCGATGTCCGTGAACCATCGGAAAACGAGTTAGGCGCGATTCCGGGATCGATTAATATCTCGTTACCGACGTTACGTGAGAAGTTGACTGATCTGCCGAAGGATCAAACGATCTATGTGACATGCCAAGTCGGATTACGTGGATATGTTGCGAGTCAACTGTTGCAACAACACGGTTATGATGTGAAAAACTTAAGCGGCGGATACAAAACATGGTCGGTCGTGCGTCGTGATCAAGAAGCACGAAGCCAAGCGAAGGAGGAGACTGCTGTGACGGTAACGAAACGTGAGCCAACAACGAAGACTGCACCAGAACAAGTGACGCTGCTCGATACGTGCGGCTTACAGTGCCCAGGTCCAATCTTAGAGCTGAAAACAAAAATTGATCAGATGACGGACGGCGAGCAAATTTTCGTCAAGGCGTCGGACCCAGGATTCTTACCAGACGTTCAAGCATGGGCGAAAAAACTAGGTCACACAGTTCATTCAGCGGAGATGAATCAAGGTGTCGTCGAGGTTATGCTTGAAAAAGGGCAAGGAGAGACACCAGCTCCAGCGCCGGTTCAAGTCAATCCAGCAGATGATGCGACGATGGTCGTCTTCAGTGGTGATCTCGATAAAGCACTCGCTTCTTTCGTCATCGCACAAGGTGCACAAGCGATGGGGAAACAAGTGACGATGTTCTTTACGTTCTGGGGCTTGAATATCATTCGAAAACCAGACGCACCGGCAGTCGAGAAAGCCGGCATTGAACGGATGATGGGCATGATGATGCCGAAGCATGCCGGGGAGTTACCGCTCTCGAACATGAACATGGCAGGCGCCGGTCAAAAAATGATGAAAAAAGTCATGAAGGATAAACAAGTCGATGCACTCGAGACGATGATGGCAAAAGCGCAAGCAGCCGGTGTCCGGATGATCGCCTGCACGATGTCGATGGATATCATGGGCATCAAGAAGGAAGAACTCCTCGACGGCATTGATTACGGTGGTGTCGCGAGTTACCTTGGTGCAACGGACGGTGCCAATCTGAATCTGTTCATCTAATCTAAAAACTGTTTATGTGAACGTGTCAAACCTGACATCTGATGTGAGGTTTGACACGTTTTTTATGATCTGAGGTATAGATGAGTTTGATTTTTCAAAAAAAATTGCGTATGATAAATCACATGTGAAAAAAACTTACATACAAATAGAGAGAAAAGATGGATGGAAGTGAGGAGATTTGATGGAAAAGGAATTAATGACGTTAGTGAATAGAGTCAGTGATTTGTTATGGACAAATGTATTGATCACGTTACTCGTCGTGTTAGGCATTTATTTTACATTTCGGATGCGATTCGTTCAATTCCGGATGATTCCGGAGATGATTCGCTTATTGTTCCAAGGGACAGATGATGGAAAAGACGGTGTCTCCCCGTTTCAAGCATTCGCGATCAGTACGGCAGCACGTGTCGGTACCGGAAACATCGCGGGTGTAGCGGCTGCAATCGCACTCGGCGGTCCGGGAGCAGTCTTCTGGATGTGGTTAATTGCTTTGATTGGATCGGCGTCAGCATTCGTCGAAAGTACGCTTGCTCAGATTTACAAAGTACGTGACGGAAAAGAATGGCGTGGTGGTCCAGCCTATTACATGGAAAAAGCGCTTGGACAACGTTGGTTAGGAATCATCTTTAGTGTTCTGATCACGATCTCATTTGGTTTTGTCTTCAACTCTGTCCAATCGAATACGATCTCGCTTTCTCTACAAAGTCAATATGGCGTGGATAAGATGTGGATTACGGTCGGATTGGTCGTCTTGACGGCACTGATCATTTTTGGCGGTGTCCGCAGTATTGCGACAGTCGCTTCGTTCATGGTTCCGATCATGGCAGGTGGTTATATCTTAATCGCCCTCTATATCATGGTGACGAATCTTGAAGTATTACCAAGTGTCTTTAAATTGATTTTCCAAGAAGGATTATTCGAGTTTAAGACGTTAGCAGGGGGAGCAATCGGGGCGGCCGTTCTGAATGGTATTCGTCGCGGTTTGTTCTCGAACGAAGCCGGTATGGGTTCAGCACCTAACGCAGCGGCAACAGCAGAAGTCTCTCACCCGGTCAAACAAGGCTTGATTCAATCATTCGCGGTCTTCGTCGATACATTGATGGTCTGTTCGGCGACAGCGATGATCGTTCTCGTCAGTGGGGTTCCGACAAAAGATGCGAATGGAGATGCCTTAGCTGGTATTGATTTAGCACAGGGCGCACTTGCATCACAAGTCGGATCATTTGCGACAGGATTCATGGCACTCGCCATCTTCCTATTTGCGTTTAGTTCCGTCGTCGGAAACTACTACTACGGTGAATCGAACATCAACTTCATCCGTGAAAATAAACAAGTCATGATGGCATACCGCGTACTCGTCCTCGTCATGATCGTCTTCGGTTCACTTGTCGAGTCGGCTAGTCTCGTGTGGGCGTTAGCGGACATCTTCATGGGACTCATGGCGATCGTCAATCTGTATGCGATTTTCCGTCTCGCAAAGATTGCGAAGCTTGCCCTAGATGATTACATGACACAACGAAAAGCAGGGAAAGAGCCACGGTTTTATGCGGACTCGATTCCAAACTTGCCAGGGAAAGATACGCTTGAAGCATGGCAGGAATCAAAAGAAGATGAAAAAGCGATCTAAGGAAAGGGAGTCAGAGAAATCTGGCTCTTTTTTTGTATAGAACGAATTTAAAAAGGGAATACAGAGTACAGAAGGGAGGGGGAGAATGGAAAACGTACATTTCGTCCGCGTCACGGATGCGGTCTGGGAGTCGTTCGGAAACGATCCCCACATCATCATGGACTGGATTTTATTCATTCATGAGACACAACCCGATCATGAACAATTATTCGCTCTCGAACAGACGAACGCCATCTATCATTTGATGAATCAAATCGATATCTACATTGATCAAGACACACATTACAACCTGGGACGAGCGATTGTTGGCGAAGAGTTGATCGTTAATGAAGAGAAAGCGGCGATCGTCGGGATTCTTCCTTTACCGCTTCTGATCATTTCCGCTGAAGTGATGCGGAACTTTGATCAGCGGGCACTCGCTTCGATTCATGATGAAGCTGGAACACCAGGCGAATTCGAGGATGTTTGGGAACAGTTCGCCGATTTACGCGCCTATTTTCAAAAAGCAGAAGAAGCGGAAGATACGATTTTAATTTATTATGTCTGATCAGCTTCAATCATAAAAAAGAGACCCGCTTCCAAGTCTTAGACTGGAAACGGGTCTCTCGTCGTTCAGATGAATCAAGACGTCTTCATATGGAAGATGTTCTCTTTTACGTGAATTGCCAGATTAAAAATCGATTTCGTCCGGATCCGGTCCGAGGCGGACATCCGTTGCGATACGATCAATTTTCTCAAGATCATCAGCATCGAGTTGGAAATCAAAGACGTCGAAGTTTTCCGCAATGCGTGCTGGTGTAACGGATTTTGGAAGAGCGACGATGCCGTTGTCGAGATGCCAACGTAAGACGACTTGTGAAGGTGTCTTGCCGTGTTTCTCTGCGATTTCCTTGAAATCGTTAATTTCGAGGAATTTCCCTTGCATGAGTGGACTCCATGCTTCGACTTGGATGTTGTGATCTTGCAAGTATTCATGCAGTTCGTGTTGCGGCAATTGTGGATGCAACTCGACTTGGTTGATCATTGGAGCCATCAAGCCCTCTTCTGCCAATGTATCGAGGTGATGTTCCTTGAAGTTCGAGACACCGATCGCTTTGATCTTGCCTTCTTCGTACAATTCAACCATTGCTTTCCACGCTTCGATATAGCCTTCGACCGGCCAGTGGATGAGATAGAGGTCAAGATAATCTGTTTCGAGACGTTCGAGCGATTCTGCGAATGCTTCCTTCGTCCGACCGGCACGAATATCATCGTTCCAGACTTTTGACGTTAAGAAGAGATCCTCACGTTTCACGCCGCTTTCCTTGATTCCTTTTGCGACACCGCGCTCGTTTTTGTAGACAGCAGCCGTATCGATATGACGATAGCCGACACGTAATGCTTCAGCGACAGCAGCAGGTGCTTCTGTCTCTTCATCTACTTGCCAGACACCGAATCCGATTTGGGGAATCGTAATACCGTTTGAAAGTTTTGCGTATTGCATGTGTTACTCCTCCTCATAAAACATAGTTTAGATTTGCTCGTTTAGTTTAGCATGAACGAACGAAGACGTCCGTTTCCATGCTCATGGAGGAACAAAATAAGGTAAAATAGAAAAGAATCATGAGATTTAATCGTGTGTTAAAAGAGGGGGAGAAAAGATGGCTCAAAAGAATAAAAAGCTATCCAAATGTACTTGGCTTAGCATTGGCGCATTGTTAGTAACGCAGGCAGTGGGTCTGTTTCTTAGTGCGCGAAAGTCAGGACGTAATCCATGGGTTTGGGGAGGCGCTGGACTCGTTCAATTCCCGCTTCCGGCAATCGCTTATTTAATCTTAGAACGACAAGCGAAGCAGAAAAAATAATAAAACAGGTCCAATCGTCGACGCGATTGGACCTGTTTTATAGTTACGAAGAAATTTTTTCTTGCTTCGTCGCTGTCTTCTTCATGCGTGGCAAACCGAAGAAGATGGCGATTGATCCACAGACGAAGAGGAGGAACGGGTAGAACAGATACGGAATCAGTTCAGGAGAAGCTGTTTTCGTCAATTCTGCTGCGATCAAAAGTTGTGCCCCATACGGAATGATGCCTTGAATACCACAAGAGAAGATATCAAGGATACTCGCTGATTTCTTGCGATCGACTTCATACGTATCGGCAATTTCAGCTGCTAGTGGTCCAGCGACGAGAATCGAGATCGTATTGTTTGCTGTCGCGAGATTCGTTGCACTGACGAGTGCCGCCATACTGAATTCGGCACCCCGACGCTGTGAAATCTTGCGTGTCAGCGTCTCTTTCAAGTAAGCAATTCCACCGTTGAACGTAATCAAGCTGACGAGACCACCCATGAGGAGCGTCAAAATGGAGATTTCCGCCATCCCCATCATTCCTTCGGACATCGAGAGGACGAAGCCACTCAAGCCGAAACTACCATCAATCATACCGATGATGCCGGTGAGTAACGTACCACCAATGAGGACAAGAATGACATTGACGCCAAATAGTGCAAGGACGATGACAGCGAGATATGGAATCAACTTGTAGAATTCAAATGCTTTTGCTTCGACGACGTCACCAGAACCAGAAACGAATGCGAGCAGGATGACTGTCAAAATAGCAGCCGGCAGGACGATCATGAAGTTCGTCCGGAATTTATCGCGCATGTTCGTTTTTTGGGTACGGACGGCAGCAATCGTCGTATCCGAGATGAACGACAAGTTATCGCCAAACATCGATCCACCAACGACAGCAGCCGCTGCGATCGCAACGTTGATGCCTGTCGCTTCATGAATACCGAAGGCGATCGGTGCGAGTGCAGCAATCGTTCCGGTAGATGTCCCCATCGCCATCGAGATGAAGGCAGCGATGATGAACAGACCACTCATCAGGAGCGACGGAGGTAGGAACGTCAAAGCGGCATTAACGGTCGCATCGATGGCGCCGATTGCTTCTGCTGTTCCAGAAAACGTACCGGCTAGTAAGAAGATGAAGACCATGATCATGATATCGGGATTTCCGGCACCCGTTGCAATTCGTTCGACCGTTTGATTGATGGATCCTTTCGTCGTGATTGCAGCAAAAATCAAAGCGATCAGTGCGGCGATAAGGATCGGAAATTTGTAAAAGTCGTCATAGAAGATCCCGGCTCCGATGAAGAGAACCAGGAATACGACGAGAGGAAGCAGTGCCCATTTGTTAGGCGTGATCGTTTCATTCATTGTTAACACCTCGTTTCTCAAAGATACAAAAAAAGACCCCTTCGCAAGAAAGAAGGAGGTCTTTATGAAATAAAGACGCTCTTCTTATCTCTCAAGCTTTCGCTTGCTGGATTTGGCACAGTACGAATCAAATCGTCCGCTGCCGAAACATCATTGGGCCAGTCCCTCCGTTTCTCGCGATAAAAAGAAGTCATTCAATTGTTGTAAAACACGTTTCTTACCGTACCGCATTGAGTAACGCGTGTCAACTGTACTTTACTGAAGTGCCTTTTTCAATGTTTGGACGTTTTCTTCCATCAACTTGAAATAAGAGCTGTTTTGTTGCGCTTTCGTGACCGACTCTAGATTATGAATCGTCACGGATTCAGCTCCGATTTCTTTTTGGATGACACGTGCAACCTTAGGTGAGACTGTCTCTTCGAACGCGACGTATTTTAAATCATGCATCCGTGCTTCTTTCACTAAAGCGGCCAGTTGCTTTTGTGACGGTTCATCAGAAGGAGAAATTCCCGCGATCGGCAGTTGTGTGAAGCCATATCGTTCTGCGAGGTAACCGTAAGCGGCATGCGTAACGAGAAGCTCTTTTTTCGATCCATCAGCGACCGCTTGTTTGAACTCTTCATCGAGTGCGTCAGCTTGTTGATCGAACGCTTTTAAGTTTTTCTCGAATGTTGCTTTGTCTTTTGGTACTTCTTTTGATAGAGCAGTTGTAATTGAGCGTGCCATTGCTTTTGCGTTGACAGGGTCGAGCCAGACGTGTGGATCGTATTTTCCGTGGTCATGACCCTCTTCTTCATGCGCATGTTCATCTGTTGCATGATCATCATGCCCTTCTTCTTCGTGGGCATGTTCGTCTTCTGTATGCCCTTCTTCTTCATGTGCATGAAGTGTAGCATCCGACTCTAGCAAGTTGACGTCCTTACTCGTCTCGACGAAGCGGACATCCGTGCCTTTTAGACTCTCCTGGATTTTTTTCGAATACGGCTCGAGCGTCGTACCGGTTAAGAGGAACAAGTCGCCCTTGGCAATCTCAGTGAGTTGTTTTGACGTTGGCTCGTAAGAGTGGGGGTCTGCTCCAGGTGGAACGATCATCTTGACGTCGACTTGATTGCCACCGATTTCGCGGGCAATAGCAGCCGTCGCGAACGTTGATGCATAGACTTCTGTCTGGGTTTTATCTGAAGTCGATGAATCGGTATTTGAACCGCAAGCAGCGAGGACACTTGCACTCGCGAAGGCGACCGTTAAAGCAGGAATGATTTTTTTCATTATATGATACCTCCATTATTAAAACGTAACTATTCCGATTTGGACTTTCTCACTATAGCGGAACGCCGATGAAGCGTCAAGTAGGAATACCGAGACGTTCGACATCTTTTAAAACGGGGTAAAAGGATAATAAAGTGAAGAAACTGGTACGTCTTTTGGAGGTGATCAAGTGAAACGTGAAACTGCATGGCTAATGGGGGGAGCTGCGTTATTGACGACGGCAGCAGCGGGAGCGAGTATTTGGAACAATTACGGTGCACTGCTCCGGTGGACCGAACCCGCCTTGCCACACACAGAAAAACAACTGGCACCGCGGACGCTCACCTATAAGCAGGTGGGAGACCGCATCTTACAGCTCGATCTCTATTATCCACCGGGTGAGGGACCGTTTCCAGTTGCCATCTACGCACACGGCGGTGCATTCGTTCGTGGGGAGCGTGATGACATATTCTGCTTTAGTCCAATCGTCGACCGTCTGCTTGAACTCGGAGTTGCTGTCTGTAGTATCGATTATCGTTTGTTCGAAGAGGGCAGTTATTTTCCGGATAACCTCGAAGATGTACGGGATGCATTATGTTTTTTGAACAAGGAAGCGGAGGATCTTCGCATTCTAAGAGGTCGGATGATGGTATGGGGAGACTCAGCCGGAGCTGCACTCATGCTGACGACGGCACTTGCCCCATCTGCTTTCGTTGGTGAGCGTGATGAGCGCCACATGCCATTGATCAGTGGTGTGATCGCTTTATATCCACCGACGAACTTTTTGTTGTTTAATTTCATTCAGACTTGGATTGCCCACATTAAGTTCTACAAGGGGGGACGAGAAGAATGGCGCAAGCTGATGACGCACGTCTCACCCGTCACACATTTATCGTCGGATGCCCCGCCCATCATGCTCTTGCACGGTAAAAAAGATCCGATCGTCCCGTTTTCTCAAGCTTTGCATTTCGTTGAGAAGGGAGCGGATGTCGGAGCCGATGTTCGTTTGTTTTCCTTTCCGAATGGCACCCACTCACTTGCCAGTTTCGCTCAGACGGAAAATCCGTTAAAGATTGAGCGATTGCTTGAACGAATTGAACGTTTCACCTGTCAGGTGCTACTGTTGCCACCGCGACAACTTCCGAATGGAAAACATGATACAATCAGTCATATTTCTTAAATGAGGGAGACAGAGACATGACTGAAATTTGTTTAGTGCGGCATGGTCAGACGGATTGGAACTTAAACGAACGGATTCAAGGAAGAGAAGATATCCCGTTGAATGCAACAGGAAGAAGACAAGCGGAACTCAGCGCCGCTTATCTATCGAATGAAGAGTGGGATGTCTTGTTAGCAAGCCCCCTATCACGTGCCGTTGAGACAGCAGAAATCATCGGTCGTGCTGTTGGTTTAACGATCACAGCGACAGATGAGCGACTTGTCGAACGCGAATTCGGAGCCGCTTCCGGTGAACCGGTCGCAGCGATTTACGAAGCCGTTCAAGCGAACGATACGACACTTGTGCCAGGTCTTGAAACGGAACAAGACATCCAAGATCGCGTGTTCGAGGCGCTACAGGAAGTGACACGCACGTATGAAGGGAAACGAATTCTAATCGTCTGTCACTCGCATACGATCAAGGCAGCATTATCGTCGATTGATGCGACATTTAGTTACCGGACACCTTTGAAAAACGCGTGTGCGAATTATATCCAGCATACGGATCACTATACGATTGACCGCATCAACGTAGCGGACCACATCACGGACGAGGTTGAAAAACCTTAAGAGACAGGTGCGTTCGGATGCTCGGTCAAATATTGTTTGAACGTTTCTTTAGCGATACTTGTGATATGGGCGCCACGTTTTGAACGACGATCCTTATACTCTTGAACGAGTTCTTCGCCAGCGAATCCATCTTCGACGACTTCGCGTAAGATCGATTCAGATAAATCATTTTTCATCATGACCATCTTACCCGTGAAGACATATGAGACGTTTTCGCTTAAGACAGTCCGTTCAAGAGGCGTGACGATCATCGCGGCAGGGTCATTATCAGGTCGTGAGATCGTGATTTCAATCAAAGCACGTAAATGTTTTGTGAACAATTCATCGACGATCGGCTGATCCGTCGGAGGAACGACGATTTCTGCAACCCACTGTGCCGTCTGTTCGGTACTGACCGTCAATCCGTCCTGAATGGCGACGGGAATCGTCGTATCACGTCCTGACTCATCCATTAAAATGCGTAATGTGCATAACTTAAAGGTTTTCATGAAAAAATACCCTCCCTTGATCGCTTACGATTTTCCTACAGTATACCGTGAGGAATGTAAGACGGGAAACTTTTCCTGACGAAATTCGTATGAACTATGTTTAAATAAGACTAGATACTACTAAACAGGAGGATCGTTCATTATGCCGCAAGTACTCATTGGAATATTAGGAATCCTGGGTATCGTTCTACTTGCCCACCATATCATCATGTATTGGCATGCTGAACCGACAGACCGCCCGACGCTTGCATATCGCATTGCGCTCCTGATTGCCTGTTTGCTACTCATTAGTGGAAGTGATCATTTAATCAGTATTTTCTACGCGGATTCCTTAGCTGAATTCGGTCAACGCATCACGTATATCGTCTTCATCGGAGGTGCACTTGGCTTCGCATGGTACTTTCGTAAGAAGATGGAACAAGCGCCAACAGAAATGACACCTGTCGGAAACGAAGCAGGATTAACATGAGAAAAAGCGCCGTTCATTCCGATGGAGGAAGAACGGCGCTTTTTGGCGATTTATTTTAATCCACTTGCCAGTCGAGTATCCCGAATCATGTCGAGTTTGAGCTTCCAGAGACGATCGCTGAATGTGACAGCATAAATCTCTGGCAAACGCAGCCGTTTGTACTCTTCCCACAGACGACCAATCTGTGTTTCGTGGAAGTGGCGGCTCTCTTCGATCGTCGGAACCGTATAGACCAGTTCTCCATCTTTAAAGATTGGTTCAAGTAACCGCTCGACCTTGAACTGTTCGATGCGATTTCGGAACGATGGGTCCCGGACGTCGATGAGATCGACAGCTTCAAGTGTCGACGGATCTTCGTCCATCAACGTGACGTAATCGCCTTTGAACTTATCCGTCACCGGATCGATGATGCGATACACTTCCTTGATATGGGGCGTCGTCGTCTTGGCTTTTGACGAGGATACTTTAATGACGGGTGCGAGCTCGCCATCTACTTCACGCGCGACTAGTTTATAGACCATTCCAAGAGCCGGTTGTTCGTAGGCTGTGATACCGCGTGTTCCGACGAGGAACGTATTGGCTTGGGCACCTTGGATGCGTAAGTCCTGGATGACGTACTCATCGAGGTCCCCTGATAAGACGATGTCGACTTCCGGGAAGCCGGCTTCGTCCAGCATGTTGCGGGCACGTTTTGACAAGTAAGATAAGTCGCCAGAATCGATTCGGATGCCACGCAGTTTATGCCCTTTGGCTTGGAGTTCCTTCGCAACCGTGATGGCATTCGGAAGACCACTCTTGAGCGTATCGTACGTATCGACGAGTAATGTCGCCTGATCCGGATAATGAGAAGCGAATGTCCGGAATGCCGTCAATTCGTCATCGTGGAATTGAATGTCGGCATGTTCCATCGTTCCACCACACGGAATGCCGAAGTCGCGTCCTGCTGAAGCAAGGCTTGTGACGTCAAAACCAGCCAGGTACGAAGCACGCGTACCGAAGTAAGCGGCATCGATGCCTTGCGCGCGACGGGCGCCAGCTTCGAGGAACTTCGCACGGGGAGCCGATTGACGAATCCGTGCGTACTTCGTCGCGATGAGCGATTCGTGGTTCGCGATGTTCAGAATCGCGGTCTGTAAGAGCTTCGCTTCAAAGATGCGTGCCTCGATCCGAATCAGTGGTTCGTTCGGGAAGACGATCTCGCCTTCTTTGACACTTGAGATCGAACCATTGAACTTGAACTGACGCAGTTCATCCTTGAACTCATCCGGGAAGCCAATCATCTCTTGCAAGTACGTGATATCTTCTTCCGTGAAACGGAGTGTTTGAATGTACTCGATGATATTTTCGAGACCCGCAAAGACGACATAGCCTCCTGCGAACGGATTCGAACGGTAGTAAACATCAAAGACGGCGCGTTCATTATGACGTCCTTCTTTCCAATAGATATACATCCACCGTGGTAAGTACAGATCGGTATGGAGTGCAAGATTACGTTGTAACATGACGGACAGATCCCTTCTTATTCGCCGACGACTTCAGCGCCGATCGATTGTTTAAAGTGTGTAAGCGCCCACTCGTGACCAGTCGCGTTAAAGCTTGCGACCGCATCGGCATGGACGACGATACGATACCCGAGATTGTAGGCATCGACAGCTGTATGAAGGACACAAATGTCCGTACAGACACCGACGAGGTGGACTTCGCGGATACCGCGTTCACGCAAGCGTAAATCGAGGTCCGTCCCGGCGAACGCACTATAACGCGTCTTGTCGATGACGTGATCGGCGACCCGTGCCATGGCTGCGACTTTTCCGAACAGATCACGTCCATGTGTTCCGCGGATATTGTGTGGCGGGAAGAGGACGGTTTCCGGGTGGAACGTATCGCCTTCTTCGTGAATATCGTTGGCGATGACGACGTAATCTTCCGTTGAAAATTCCTCCATCAACGTAGCAATTCGATTTTCAATCGCTTGTCCTGGTTTTCCACAAGTCAGCTTTCCTTCGTCAGCAACGAAATCGATCGTGTAATCAATGACAATCAGAGCGCGCATATGCGTAAGCCCCTTTCCGATTTTGAATTAGTGTTCTCTTTCACATTGTACTCTATCTCACACAGAAGGCAAAAGGAAGAAATCGGATACAAACAGGTATAGAGAAGTAAAAGAATGGGGTATAAGGTATAGGACGAAAATGATAGTAGAGGAGGAGAAAGGGATGGCTAGGTTGAATGAGTATGAAGTGGAAGAGCGTCTTGAGCGGTTGCAGGATTGGAGTGTCGTGGATGATGAAATCGTCCGGACCTATACACTTGCATCGTTCCCTGCGGCACTGGATTTCGTACAGGAAGTCGGAAGTATCGCTGAAAACTTGAATCATCATCCACGAATCGTGATCGACTATAAAAACGTCACACTTGCAGCGACGACTCATGATGAAAACGGATTGACGGAAAAAGACTTTCAACTTGCGGAGGCCTGTGATGCCATCTAAACTTTCGATTACATTCGGTAGCGGTTCGTTCGTTGAACAAATTCGTTCCCGTGATGCTCATATTCGTGTCGCTAGCGGAAGCGGCGATGCCATCCTCTGGATGGAGACGGACTCGAAATCACCTTTTCAAAGTGGCAATACCTACACGTTGCTTGAATCACGTGGCAATTTTTCGGATGAAGGCAGTCTCTTCTACTGGTCGATTCCGGCAGATCAAAATAGCGGGGATCTATTTGTACATCAAGTGATGTCGAATCCGAAAGTCATCGGAGCAGAATACGGTGGCTTCCAGGCGTTTCGGATTGGACGTGTCGAGAAGGGAACGGATCTTGCCTTATTGATTCAGTTCCAAGAGACAGGGGACGGAGCTCGTTATGCAAAATCAGTTGAACGTCTTACGGTAGACCAGTATGCTGAAGAGGCAGGGAAGTCGTTCGCGCCTTCTCCCGTCATGAAACGGTATCAAATCGTACCACCAACAAATGAGTGAGATGCAGGGGGACTAACAGATGAAGAAGAACTATTTTGTCGTAGCAACACTCGGTGGCGCACTCGTCGGCGCTACTTTATCACTACTGCATAAAGATACGCGCCAAGCGCAGTTCGCAGCAGTGAAACGGACATTCAGCGGCGCAGGAACACAATTGTCTGCTGTCAAACAAGATCCAAAAGGGCGCTTTGAGGAACTAAAAGCACTCTATACGGATAATCAGGAGACGATCCATAACCTGATTGACGACGTGAAGGACTTAGCAGAAGTACTTCGCAAATAAGCAAAAAAGGACTCGCGCGTGTAGCGGAGTCCTTTTTGTATGCTGGTTTACAAGTAGCGGAAGAATAATCCGAGTACGGCAAACGCGATGATGATATAGAAGAAGATCCGACCGAGTTGACCAGAACCGCTTACGAAGACAGGTCCACCGCTCGATCGACGACCAGTTTGGAACGGACGTGTGAATGGAACGGCACGATTACCAAAGACGAATCCGAAGAGGAATCCGAGGACGAAACCGTACAAGTGACCGAATACAGCGACATTTGAACCAAGTAACGTAAAGACTGCCGTGACCGCAGTAAAGATATACACAAGACGTGTATCGTCTGCTAGGATGACAGTCCGCTTGAATCGACTCAAGTACACATAAAAACCAAGCAAACCAAGAATGGCACCCGATGCTCCAGCTTGACCATAAAACGGTTCATTGATTTTCGTGAAGTACGTCAAGATGTTTGCAAGCGTACCAACGAGCAAGTAAAAGGCTGCAAATCGACCATGTCCGATCATCCGCTCAAGCGGTGGAGCGAAGATGACGAGAGCAAACGTATTGAACGCAATGTGCCAAAAATCGTAATGCAAGAACGTTGCTGTGACGACACGCCACCATTCACCTTGCTCGATTAAGAGATTGATGGATGCCCCTGCATTTAGAGGAGAGAATGTCAGGTTAAGGAGTGGGCCCAACTGTTCGATGACAAACAGGGCGACTTGGATTAAAATGAACAACGAAACGACCGGATAAGAACGTGTGAACGTTTGTAGGTTTTCCGTTCGACTAAACATGACAACACCTCGCTTCATCTTCATTCTATATGAAGATGGCGAAGAATAGAACTGTGGAGGCGTCTCGGATGATTTATGGAATTGGAATCGATTTGGTCGAACTGAATCGAATCAAGCAAACGCTCGAGCGACAGCCACGTTTTGCTGGGAGAATCTTAACACAGGCAGAGCAGGAAAGATTTCAATCGCTCTCGGGACACCGTCGCATCGAGTATCTTGCTGGACGTTTCGCCGCAAAGGAAGCGTTCGTCAAAGCATTCGGAACCGGCGTCGGAAAAGAAGTCTCTTGGCAAGATGTTGAAATTTTAAACGATGAGACAGGGCGACCGATCATGAGTGGACCATTCGATGGCGTCATCCACGTCTCGATCACACATTCAGAGCATTATGCATCTGCGCAAGTCTTATTAGAGAAGAGGGAATGGGATGTACCGACCAACTTGGATTGAAATCGATCGGGAAGCGATCGCACATAATATACGCGAAATCAAAACACGGATGGGTGAACAACAGGTGATGGCAGTCGTCAAGGCGGACGGCTATGGTCACGGGGCAGTGACAGTTGCTGAGATCGCTCTTGAGAACGGAGCCGACTTACTCGCTGTCGCACTCCTCGAAGAAGCGATTGAGTTACGCGAAGCGGGCATCCAAGCACCGATTCTGATGCTTGAAGCCTTACTACCGGAACATGCACCAGTCGCTTCGAATTATGATGTCGCCGTCCCTGTCTTTTCAGCCGATTGGCTTCAGGAAGCGAAACGTCATTTGACGGAAGTCGATCATCTCCGCTTGCATATCAAAGTCGATACGGGAATGGGGCGACTCGGATTGCAACATGTCGATGAGTTGAAGCGAATTCTTGTTGAGTGTGATGATGATCTCGTTGAACTCGAAGGGATCTATACGCATTTCGCGACTGCTGACGAGCTGAGTAGTCGGTTGTTTGAACGCCAGCTCGAGACGTTTTTGTCGTACGTCGCACTAGTACCGGATATCCGGTACGTCCACTGTGCCAATTCGGCGGCAGCGATTCGCTTAGCAGGTCAAGCACCGTTTAACGTCGTTCGAGTTGGTATTGCATTATATGGGGCGATGCCGTCCGATGAGATGGCAGGTCATTATGAATTTTTAAAACCAGCGTTTTCACTGAAAAGTCGTCTGATGCAGGTCAAACAAGTTGAACCGGGTCAAACGATCAGTTACGGAGCGACTTATACCGCGCCGACGGATGAATGGATCGGTACCGTTCCGATTGGTTACGCGGATGGCTGGTCACGCAAGTTCCAAGGTTATTCGTTGATCGTAGACGGTCTACCGTGCGAAATCGTCGGGCGTGTCTGCATGGATCGGCTCATGATTCGTTTACCGCGAGAATATCCGATTGGAACGGAAGTCATCTTGATTGGAGAAGGGGCACCGATCGAGGAAGCAGCCCATTGGCTCGGGACGATCAACTATGAAGTTCTCTGTCAATTCTCGAAGCGTGTTCCACGTCAATGATTCGTACAAGACATCAATAAGATGGCAAAAATATGTTATTTGTTTGAATTTTGATTGTATTTTCTGAATTCGACTGATATATTGAAGTAGAAAGTGAGTCGTTCGTTAAGGTTTCAGTGAATCTGGAGGTGCCATTATCTTGGTCCAACAACGGGAAATGCAGTTTGTTGAGCGAAATGTAGCGAAGGAGACGATTGGGATGAAGTCGAACCATACGACCGAAGAACGCAAGCGTCAGCTACGTGAGGAATTGAAGCGTGGTTACGAAGAAATGGCAGCAATCAATTTATCGATCGTTGGCGAAATGTTCCAGATTGAAACGGAGGCGGAGTTCTCACTCCTACGTCAAGTAAGCGGGGTGTAAGCTTTGATAGTCAAACGTGGCGACGTGTTTTATGCAAATTTGTCACCTGTGGTCGGATCGGAACAAGGGGGAGTTCGTCCCGTGCTTGTTCTACAAAATGATATTGGTAACCGATTCAGCCCGACAGTCATCGTGGCTGCGATCACGGCACAGATCGACAAAGCCAAACTACCGACCCATGTGGAAGTATATCGAGAGCGACACGGATTAGAACGTGATTCGGTCATCTTACTTGAGCAAATCCGGACAATTGATAAACGCCGTCTAACGGATAAAGTCACACATCTAGATCCAGACACGATGATGAAAGTAAATAGTGCCGTCGCAATCAGCTTAGGCTTGGTTGATTTTTAGGCACTTACATAGAAGCGCAACACAAGAAGAGTCGATACTAGCGTATGCGACTTTTTTTGACCTCTTTTTTTATAAAATGGGTTTTAAAGTTTTCTTTACGGGGAAACATACCCAAGTGACCTTTTTATAAAGGGATGAGGTAGGATGAATAGCAAGACCACATAGACAGATTTTCCTTGAGGAGGAACTTGAAGATGGATTTAACAATTAAAACAGAGCAGCTAGACGGTCAGACGCATCTTTATATCGCAGGTGAGATTGATACGTATACAGCACCAAAGCTTCGCCAAGAACTAGTCCCGGCAGTTGAAACAAACGATGTCGTCGTCCATTTGGATGAAGTACACTACATGGATTCGACAGGTCTCGGCGTGTTCGTCGGAGCACTCAAAGCGGCGAAAAAGAACGGTACATCGTTCACGCTCGTCGGCGTTTCTGAACGCATCCGTCGTCTGTTCGAAATCACAGGTCTTTCAAGCATCATTACAATCGATAGTGGTGTAAGAGGTGGAACGCAATGAAGAACGAACAACTAAACATGACATTACCGGCAAAACCGGAATATGTAGCCATTGCCCGTCTGACGGTTTCAGGTGTCGCGAACCGTATGGGATACACGTATGATGACATCGAAGATATCAAGATCGCTGTCTCAGAAGCATGTGCGAACGCTGTTCAACATGCGTACGAAGGAAAAGAAGATGGTAGCATCGCCTTGACATGTAATGTCTATCCGGATGATCGTCTTGAGATTGTCGTCAAGGATAACGGCATTACGTTCGATAAAGATGAGGTCAAACGCCAAAGTGAACCGATTACGGATGCACACGATCTCGATTCCTTGCATGAAGGAGGACTCGGTATCTTGATGATCGAAGCATTGATGGATCAAGTAACGATCGAGAAAGCGAACGGCGTCACTGTCCATATGACAAAATATATGAATAGAGATGAGGTGGGTCAAAGTGCCAGCAAAGTCTCAACAACGCCATCACAGTGATGATGAAGTACTTCGACTGATTGATTTGTATCAGCAGGACGACCAAGATGAGGAAGTGCATGCGGCATTACTCGAGCGTTATTCAGACTTGGTAGAAGCTTTGGCCCGGAAGTTCTCGCGTGGTCGACCGATTCATGACGATCTCGTTCAGGTCGGAATGATTGGGTTGCTCGCAGCGCTTCGTCGCTTCGATAAGGAATTCGGTCGCAGTTTTGAATCGTTTGCTGTTCCGACGATCATCGGTGAAATCAAACGTTTCATCCGCGATAAAACATGGAGCGTTCACGTTCCACGTCGCATCAAGGAACTTGGACCGAAAATCAAGAAGGCAGTCGAGGAGTTGACGACGGAGTTGCAACGCTCTCCGCGCATCGATGAGATTGCTGCGCGTCTTGAAGTATCGGAAGAGGAAGTCCTCGAAACACTTGAAATGGGTAAAAGCTATCAAGCGTTATCCGTTGATAGTTCGATTGAGGCAGATCAGGAAGGTAGTACCGTTACGTTACTCGATCTTGTCGGGAATCAAGAAAACGGCTACGATTCTGTCGATCAGCGTCTGATTCTTGAAAAGGCATTTGCTGTCTTAACGGACCGCGAACGTTCGATTCTCGAATGTGCTTACTACCGCAATATGAGTCAAAAAGAAACGGGCGAACTACTCGGCATTTCACAAATGCACGTTTCCCGTCTTCAACGACGCGCTTTACAGAAGTTACGTGAAGCGATCAAAGTCGAACCAAATGAAGTATTCTCTAAAGACTGACCTCGTGTCAGTCTTTTTTCTTTTCCATGCGTTCTTCGGTATAATGAATGAGAGGTGAAGCAGATGGAAAAGAGAATCGCAAGTGAACTGAATGTACGTCCTGCGCAAGTGAAGGCAGTCTTACAATTGACGGAAGAAGGCGGTACGATTCCGTTCATCGCCCGCTACCGGAAAGAACAGACAGGTGAACTCGATGAGGTCGCGATCAAAGCGATTCTCGATCGACATAAACAATTAACGCAACTTGAAAGCAGACGGAGCGACGTCCTTGAAAAGATTGAGGAACAAGGTGGACTGACGCCGGAACTTCGTCGAACACTTGAAGAAGCGACGACGTTACAGCAAGTCGAAGATATCTACTTACCATTTCGACCAAAACGTCGGACGAAAGCGGAAATTGCACGGGAAGCAGGGCTTGCACCACTTGCTGACTGGCTCCGCGACAAGTCTGCTTATGATGAAGCGACATTCCATCGCTTGAGCAATGGGCTGGATTCGGAAGAAGCGCTGACTGGGGCACAATCGATCATTTCCGAGGAGTGGGGCGAACAAGCGACGGTGCGTGAGTTCATTCGTAAGCAAATGCGCCGTTCAGCAGAAATCGTCACGAAACAGAAAAAGGATGCAGTCGATGAAAAAGGCGTCTTTGCACAGTATTATGCCTACAGTGAGCGGATCCAACAGATCGTTCCGCACCGGATTCTTGCGATCAACCGTGCGGAAGCATTGAAAATCGTCTCTGTGAAAGTCGTGTTAGAGGAACAACAGGTTTTACCGACATTGCTTCGTTCCTACGCACAACTGGCGCCAAAGAAACGTGATATCGTCGAAGCAGCGATCACGACGGGCTATAAAAAATCCGTCTTTCCTGCCATCGAACGAGAAATTCGAAATGAACTGACGGAAAAGGCAGAGCTCCAAGCGATTGACGTCTTTGGTAAGAATCTCCGTCAACTCTACATGCAACCACCGATGAAAGGGAAAGTCATGTTGGGTCTTGATCCGGCTTACCGGACAGGATGTAAGTGGGCAGTCATCGATCCGACAGGTGAAATGAAGGAAGTCGGCGTCATTTACGTGACGATGTCAGAGCAAAAAGCAAAAGAAGCACGCCAAACTCTTTCACAGCTCGTCGATACATATGGAATCGAGTTGATTGCGATTGGCAATGGTACAGCTTCACGGGAAACAGAAGCATTCGTTGCGGACTGGATGCAGGGGCAAAAAGATATCGCCTTTACGATCGTCGACGAGGCAGGAGCAAGTATTTATTCTGCTTCAGAGATTGCCCGGACGGAGTTTCCAGAGCTTCAAGTCGAACAACGATCCGCGATTTCGATTGCGCGTCGTTTGCAGGACCCACTGGCTGAACTCGTCAAAGTTGACCCGCAGTCTGTCGGAGTCGGTCAATATCAACATGATGTCTCGCAAACGAAACTGAAGGAGACACTTGATTTCGTCGTCGAGACGGTCGTCAACCAAGTCGGAGTTGATGTTAATACAGCGTCAGAACCGCTTTTGAGTTATGTCGCAGGAATCACGAAGGCGACAGCGAAAAAAATCGTCGAACGCCGCTCGGAACTTGGGACGTTCAAGACACGTCAGGAATTATTGAAAGTTCCTCGTCTTGGTGCAAAGGCATATGAGCAGGCTGCAGGATTCCTGCGAATTCTAGAAGGTACGCATCCGCTCGACCGGACGCCGATTCATCCGGAACAATATAAAACAGTCGAGAAGC
>NZ_CP082333.1:37500-145000 GCF_019890935.1 Exiguobacterium acetylicum | reverse complement strand
GAACGATTCGGTCGTTCACGACAGTCGGACGTGTTTCGATTCCCATCATGTCTGGAACACTAAAGCCGTAGATATCGGCATCAATCAACCCGACTTTCTTCCCTGCTCGTGCGAGGGCGACTGCTAAGTTAACGGAAACCGTTGATTTCCCGACGCCCCCTTTACCAGAAGCGATCGCGATGAACGTCGTACCAGATTCTGGTTTGAGAATTGATGGTGTCGTAGCTGCTTGAATCCCGTGATCACCAAGTGCTTCAAAACGAAGTCCCACTGTCTTGAATCCTTTTTCTTTCAGTTCCTTGACGATTTGCTGTTGGAGCACGAGTTGCTCCCCAGAACCAGATTGAGCTAAAGCGATTTTCAGACTGACATAATCACCTTTAATCCGGACGTCACGAATGCCGTTCGTATCTGCAAGCGGGCGGTCAATCGTCGGATCGACGAGCGTTCCGACTACCTCGCGAATTTCTTGTTCATTCAACATAGTGCCTTCCCCCTGAAAACGTTCGATTTAATCCTTATTAGTATAACAAAAATAAGAGAGCGCTTGCACATTTCGACACCGGAAAGGATGACTTTTCCATGTCCAGTGTCGGTTTTCATCATTTTACTCGATCATTCGCTCGTTTTAGAACATTCGGTTCCATGTACGAGGACCCACGACACCATCAACGTCAAGTCCTTGACGTGTTTGATAGGCACGCACCTTCTGAGCCGTCTCTGCATCAAAGCGCCGAGTCACGGTTGCTTTGACTGCACGTTGGATCCGTTCGATATCCCGCGGATTCATATTGGCTGCACCTTGATATAACGGACGACCTGGATACGGAACGATCGCACGAGAGCGATTCGTCGTTTCTTCAGACACTCCTAGTAATTCAAAGTGTGGATAATCCTTAAAGCTCGTCCAGTCCCCACCCCAAGAAAAGCCACGTCGTTTCATCGCAGCAACAATCTTTTGAAAGCTTTGGTCGTTTCGAAACAGCGCTTGTGTACCGTCTTTGGAATATTGAAAGAGGTCGACGGCAATTCCGCGGTTATGATTGGATTGTCCCCCACGTGCATTCGTTACAATTGGGCCCGGTAGTGTCCGTCCCTGTGCGTACAACCGATTCTGTTCTGCAATCGATCGGTACCCTTGTGCGACACCGACATAAATCCCTTGCGCATGCATCTCCCGAATGACCTCTTGCGTCCGTTTGGCGACTTCTCGCGACAGTCCCGAAGCATTCAACTTCCGATTCGCTCGCTCGAGTAACCAGCTGATCGATAATGCCATCTATGCTCACTCCCTTTGTCTCCTGTTCCCGAAAACAAAATCCGCTATACTTATGGAATGCAGAATGATTTTAACTCATATCAAAAGGAGCATCCTATGAAAAAACGCATCATTTGGACACTTAGCGTCACCTGTCTTTTACATCTTAGCTTCGTCCTGTATCTGACGCTGCAACCGACTGTCGCTACCAAGACGGAGTTACCGGACAATGCAACCGTCTTAAGTGAAGAAACCTCTTTTACGGGACATGTCGGTCAAATGATGGCACATACACCTACCCAATTCATACAATCTCTCTTTGTTTGGAGCATCCCGCTGACGATCGTCATCCTCTATCTTCTTCTGACGGTATTGCACCGATTACGCTCCACTCCGTCGACTTGACTTGAATCGCTGTTCTGACACCTCGTCAGGAGAGCGGTTTTTTAGTGCACAAAAAAACCTCCCACCACAAGGGTGAGAGGGATTCGAAAAGAATTAACGTTTCGAGAATTGTGGTGCACGACGAGCTGCTTTAAGACCGTATTTTTTACGCTCTTTCATACGAGCATCACGAGTCAAGAAGCCTTTCGCTTTGAGTGCGCCGCGGAATTCTGGATCCGCTTGAAGAAGAGCACGTGAGATACCGTGACGGATAGCGCCTGCTTGACCAGTGAAGCCGCCGCCTTTGACCGTTACGATTACATCGTACTTGCCTTCTGTTTCTGTGATTACGAGTGGTTCTTTTGCAGTCATGATCAATGTCTCATAACCGAAGTATTCGCTGATATCGCGACCGTTAACTGTGACTTTACCGTCTCCAGCAACGAGGAAAACGCGCGCTGCCGCGTGTTTCCGGCGACCAGTGCCGTAGTAACGTACATCTGCCATCGTGTAGTTCCTCCTAAATTCGTATTAACCGCGAAGTTCGTAAACTTCTGGTTGTTGTGCTTCGTGCTTGTGTGCAGCTCCAGCGTAGACGTGGAGTTTGTTGAACATTTGACGACCGAGGCTACCTTTTGGAAGCATCCCTTTGATCGCGAGTTCAAGCATGCGCTCAGGTTTGTTAGCAAGCATATCGCGTGCAACAGTCTGCTTTAAGCCGCCTGGATGACCAGAGTGACGGTAGTAGACTTTTTTGTCGAGTTTGTTACCAGTTAAAACGATTTTCTCAACGTTGATGAGGATAACGTTATCCCCACAGTCAACGTGTGGTGTGAACGTAGGCTTGTGCTTACCACGGAGAAGTGATGAAACTTCGCTCGCAAGGCGACCGAGTGTTTTACCTTCAGCGTCGATAAGGAGCCATTTGCGTTCTACATCAGTAGCTTTCGCCATGAAAGTTGTGCGCATGTAAAATACCTCCTAAGGAATTAAAAGTTCTGTTTTTGATTTTTCATTTATTCACTAGGTGAATCTATCATAATCTTAGGTGTACGGGGCTAAGATTGTGGTTTCATAATAAATGAAATGCCAATAAACATTGTATGTTTTTTAATAGCCAATGTCAATTGCCTTTTTTCACTCCGGATAGAAAACTTCCCATAGATAGAGTCCATGGGGAGGCGCCGTCACGCCTGCGACGTTCCGGTCCTTTGCCAGCAACATTTTTTTAATGTCCTCTGGTGCAAAACGACCGCGTCCGACGTCAAGTAACGTCCCGACCATGATCCGGATTTGATTATAGAGAAACCCACTGCCCTGGAACCGAAAGACGAGTTCGTCACCGACTGTCATCAACTCTGCCTCGTAAATCGTCCGGACCCGGTTATCCGTTTCCGTCTTCGCGACACAGAACGAACTGAAATCGTGCGTGCCGACGAGATGTGCCATCCCTTGACGGATGCGCTCGAGATCGAGCGGATACGGAATATGAACCGATAGATTCCGACGAAACGCATTTTCTTCGCGGCGGACGAAATAGCGGTATTCCTTCCCTACGACATCGTAACGCGCTTCAAAGGTCGGTTCGACCTCCTCGCAGCTCCGGACACGAATATCCGCTGGTAAGAGCGTATTCAGTGCCTTGACGACGTTCTCCGGTGGAATCGCTAGTTCCGTATCAAAATGAATGACTTGCCCGTAGGCATGCACCCTCGCATCCGTCCGTCCCGACCCGATGATCTTGACGGGATGTTTGTGCATCCGCGCAAGTGTCGTTTCAATCACTTCTTGAATCGTCAATCCGTTTGGTTGCACCTGATACCCGGCGTAGCCGGTTCCGTCATACTGAATCGTACATTTTAAACGACGCATTAACCGATCCCTCGCAATCCTACTAAACTGATCGTTAGGAGGACGAGTAGGATCATCAGACCTGTATCCCGCATCGTCCACTTGGATTCCCGTAGACGTGTCCGTCCCTCTCCTCCACGGTATCCCCGCGCTTCCATTGCTGTCGCAAGATCCTCTGCCCGCTTAAAGGCGGAGATGAACAACGGAATCAATAACGGAATGATCGCCCGTAAACGTTCCTTGATTGGTCCTGCCGATAAATCAACACCACGTGCTTGCTGTGCCTTCATGATTTTCTCCGTCTCCTCCGCTAAGGTTGGTAAGAACCGAAGCGAAATCGATAACATGAGCGCAATCTCATGCGTCGGGACACGAACGACCTTGAACGGCTTTAACAACAACTCAATCGCATCCGTCAGTTCGATCGGTGAGGTCGTCAGCGTGACGAGTGTCGTGATCGAAACGAGATAGAAGAAGCGTAATGAGACGATGATCGCGAGTCGCAGTCCTTCTTCATAGATCCGGAGCCAGCCGAACTCAAAGAGGACAGCCCCTTCGCGTGTGAAGAACAGCTGGATGACGAACGTAAAGACAATCAGGAAAAGAATCGGTCGCAGTCCCTTTAGAACATAACGAAGTGGTAACTGAC
The DNA here is from genome assembly GCF_019890935.1 of Exiguobacterium acetylicum. Lineage (NCBI taxonomy): Bacteria > Bacillati > Bacillota > Bacilli > Caryophanales > Exiguobacterium > Exiguobacterium acetylicum. Next base: position 140,858 of record NZ_CP082333.1, on the reverse strand, counting down.
TACTCATGAGTGCTAAGAACGTAAAGATGAGTAAAAAGATGTTCGTTGCTGCATTGTTTGCAAGAAAGACGAGCGGAATGAAACAAAAGGCAAAGATGATCTTCGCGAGTGCCGACGACCGGTGCAAGTACGACTGACCGGGAATATGTTGTCCGACGATCATTCGCTCACCCCTTTCGTCATCAACCACTCGATCAATTCGGTCTCCGTCCGGATCTCCGGTCGTTGCAGTCCACGCCGATCAGCGACTTGCCAAGCAAGCGATAAGACGTGCGGAAGATCGAGGTGGAATTGCTCGAGCAATGTCTCTTCTTTAAACAGATCAAGCGGTAGTCCGTCAAACGCCACCTGGGCGTTTTCCATGACGATGACACGCTCTGCATACTCAAGCACCTGATCCATGTCGTGCGTGATCAGGAGCAATGTCATACCGGTCTCTGCATGGAGCCGGGCAAACAGACTCAGCATATGCTTGCGCCCTTGCGGATCGAGTCCTGCCGTCGGCTCATCGACGATCAACACGTCTGGTTGACTAGCGAGTACGCCGGCAATTGCAACACGCCTCATTTGCCCACCAGACAGGTCAAACGGCGAACGACTCCAAAAGACTTCATCGAGTCCGACAGTCCGTAATGCCTCTTTCGCTAATTGCTCAGCCGTCGCGGCATCATGACCGAAGTTCATCGGACCGAACATGACATCCTTTAAGACCGTCTCTTCGAACAATTGATATTCCGGATATTGAAAAACAAGCCCGACGCGACGTCTTAATGGCTTGAGGTCCTGTTTTTTCTTCGGTTCGACGATGATGTCATCGACTTGTACCTTCCCCGCTGTCGGCTTGAGCAACCCATTGATGTGCTGCACGAGCGTCGATTTCCCGGATCCGGTGTGCCCTACAAACGCAACAAGCGCCCCTGACGGAATCTCAAGATTCACATCACGTAGCGCGACTCGTTCGAACGGACTATTGAGTTGATACGTATAATTTAATTCCTGGATTAAGATTGGCATAAACGGTTCACCAATTCTCTTTCATCTAGTATCGTCTCCTCGAGTGAGAGACCTTGCGCCCGTAAACGTTCTTGTACCCGAACAACGAATGGAACATCGAGTCCGATGTCTTCTAAGAACGATGCATGACGAAAGACTTCCTGAGGGGATCCTTCTAATACGATTTTCCCGGCATCCATGACGATGACACGACTAGCCCGTAATACTTCGTCTAATTCGTGTGTAATCGCGATGACCGCCATTGGGTGGGTCGCATGGAGTTCTTGAACGGTCGACATGACCTCTTGTCGTGCTAATGGATCAAGCATCGATGTGGCTTCATCGAGCACGAGAACATCAGGGCGCATCGCAAGCGCCGAAGCGATTGCGACACGCTGCTTCTGTCCGCCGGATAGTTGATGGGGTTCCCGATCAACAAAATCCGTAAGGCCAACGCGCGCTAGACTGTCGTCGATACGACGAACCATTTCCTCGCGTGGCACACCCCAGTTTTCTAGAGCAAATGCCACGTCGTCGCGCACGGTCGTGCCAACGAATTGATTATCTGGATTTTGGAAGACGATGCCGATCGCTCGACGCATCTCCCACAGTTGTTCCGGATTCGCACTTGAAAAGCGCTCAGCAACCGTAACGGTCCCTGTCTCCGGTAACAACAATCCATTAAACAATTTCGTCAGCGTTGATTTTCCAGAGCCGTTGTGACCAACGATGGCGACCCATTCACCTGAACGAATCGTCAGAGAGACCTCGTGTAGGGCTGCTTGCTCCTGTTCCGGATACCGATAGGTGACCTGTTCCAGTTCAATCAGCTTGTCCATGATCTCTCCTCCTTCATCAAATCAATACTTTCATTTTGTAGCAAAAGGGCAGAAGCGGGATACGCACTGCCCTTTTATGGCGAATCATTTAATGAGGATTAAACGAGTTCGATGATGACCATTTCTGCGCCGTCACCACGACGTGGTCCCATTTTCATGATGCGTGTGTAACCACCTTGACGCTCAGCAAAACGTGGAGCCACATCAGCGAATAATTTTTGGATCGCGTCTTGTGCTTTGCCCTCTGCGTTTTGACCAGCAGCTTCACGGCGAACGAACGATGCAACTTGACGACGAGCGTGGAGATCACCGCGTTTACCTAAAGTGATGAGTTTCTCTACGACTGGACGAAGTTCCTTCGCTTTTTGTTCTGTAGTTTGGATACGCTCATTGATGATGAGATCAGTCGCAAGGTCACGCAAAAGTGCCTTACGTTGTGAGCTTGTACGGCCTAATTTCGAGTATGCCATGGATGGATTCCCTCCTTCGTGCAATTAATAGTATTAGTCTTCTTTGCGCAAGCCTAGTCCGAGTTCGTCGAGTTTCGCTTGAACTTCCTCGAGTGATTTACGTCCGAGGTTACGGACTTTCATCATCTCGTCTTCGCTCTTGTTCGCGAGTTCTTGAACCGTGTTGATACCAGCGCGTTTCAAACAGTTGTACGAACGAACTGAGAGATCGAGTTCTTCGATCGTCATTTCGAGTACTTTTTCTTTTTGATCTTCTTCCTTTTCGACCATGATTTCAGCATGGAGCGCTTCGTCCGTAAGACCAACAAAGATGTTTAAGTGTTCTGTCATGATTTTCGCACCGAGTGACACTGCTTCTTCAGGGCGGATTGAACCGTCCGTCCAAACATCTAGCGTCAACTTATCGAAGCTCGCATCTTGACCGACACGTGTTTTTTCAACTTGATAATTTACACGTTGAATTGGCGTGTAAATCGAGTCGATTGGGATTACACCGATTGGCATATCGTCCCGTTTGTTATCTTCAGCCTGAACATACCCACGACCACGGCGTGCTGTCAGACGCATATGAAGTGATGCACCTTCTGCAAGCGTTGCGATGTGAAGTTCTGGGTTGAGGATTTCGACGTCGCTGTCATGCGTAATGTTCGCAGCAGTGACAACACCAGCGCCTTGAATATCGATCTCAAGCGTTTTCTCTTCTTCCGAGTACACTTTGAGGGCGAGTTTCTTAAGGTTCAAGATGATTTGGGTAACGTCTTCTACAACGCCATCAATCGTCGAGAACTCATGAAGAACGCCATCGATTTGGACTGCAGTGACTGCAGCACCCGGAAGTGAAGACAATAGGATACGACGCAATGAGTTACCAAGCGTTGTACCGAATCCACGCTCAAGCGGCTCAACTACGAATTTACCAAACGTAGCATTCTCGCTTAACTCGATCGTTTCAATCTTCGGTTTTTCGATTTCGATCATCTGAACCCCTCCTTGAATATCGTCATGTTGGCCATCGCGTTCAATCGCCAACCGCCTTGTGTACGTTTCTACTGCCTTGCTTGGTCAAACGATCAACAAAAGTCTACTCGAATCCCCGCTCTGCAGTACAAGACGGGTTACACGCGACGACGTTTTGGAGGGCGGCAACCGTTGTGTGGTACTGGAGTAACGTCACGGATTGCAGTGACTTCGAGACCGATTGCTTGAAGAGCACGGATAGCTGCTTCACGACCTGCACCAGGACCTTTAACGTTAACTTCTACAGTACGCATACCGTTATCCATTGCTGTTTTAGCAGCTGTTTCAGATGCCATTTGTGCAGCGAAAGGAGTCGATTTACGTGAGCCTTTGAAGCCCATGTTACCTGCAGTTGCCCAAGAGATTGCATTCCCTTGCATATCAGTGATCGTAACGATCGTGTTGTTGAATGTTGAACGGATATGCACGATACCAGATTCAATATTCTTTTTGACTTTACGTTTACTACGAACGTTCTGTTTGCGTTTTGCCATCTTAGTTTACCCTCCCTTACTTCTTCTTGTTCGCTACTGTACGGCGTGGGCCTTTACGAGTGCGCGAGTTGTTTTTAGTGTTTTGACCACGAACTGGAAGACCACGACGGTGACGAACACCACGGTAGCAACCGATTTCGATCAAACGTTTGATGTTGAGTGAGATTTCACGACGAAGGTCACCCTCAACTTTGATTTTGTCTAAACCATCACGAAGTTGGTTCAATTGTTCCTCAGTCAAGTCGCGAGTACGAGTATCTTCAGAGATACCAGTTTCTTTCAAGACTTTTTGAGCAGTCGTTTTACCAACACCATAGATGTAAGTGAGTGAGATGACGATGCGTTTCTCACGTGGAATATCTACACCAGCAATACGTGCCATGTGTGCACCTCCTTGTTTAATTACCCTTGTTTTTGTTTATGCTTAGGGTTTTCGCAAATAACCATTACTTTGCCTTTACGGCGGATAACTTTACATTTTTCACAGATCGGTTTAACCGAAGGTCTTACTTTCATTGTGAATACCTCCTCCTGAAAAAATCGGAGTTTTTATTTGAAACGGTATGTGATCCGTCCGCGAGTCAAGTCGTATGGTGACAACTCAACCGTTACTTTATCTCCTGGCAAGATCCGAATGAAGTGCATCCGAATTTTTCCTGAGACGTGCGCGAGGACCGTGTGGCCGTTTTCTAACTCCACCTTAAACATCGCGTTTGGAAGCGGCTCGATAACCGTACCTTCCACTTCGATTACATCTTGTTTCGCCATCAATTATACCCCTTTCTCTATAAAGTTGATTGGGAGCCCAGACGATTTGTAGCGCTAGGGGCTTTCTACAAGAGCCATTGAGAGATCATCGGTCACAAACACGAGTGGATACTGGCTTATAGAAAGGTGACACCAATAACGCGCACAGCTCACTCTGCATCGACCGTTAAGATCTCGTAGCCGTCGTCTGTGATGGCGATGGTGTGCTCAAAGTGGGCGCACATGCTACCGTCCACTGTCACTACCGTCCAATTGTCGGATAGTGTGCGAACATAGCGTTTCCCGACGTTGACCATTGGCTCAATTGCCAGTGTCATGCCGGTTTTCAGGCGCGGCCCTTTCCCCGGTGGTCCATAATGTGGAATTTGCGGATCTTCATGCAAATTTTGTCCCACGCCGTGGCCCACATATTCGCGGACTACAGAAAAATTCGCAGCTTCAACATGTGACTGAATCGCATGCGAAATATCTGTCAGGTGCACGCCAGCTTTGGCGCGCTCCAATCCTTTATACAGAGATTCTTCAGTTACGTCAAGTAACCGCTTCGTCTCTTCAGAGATTGTACCTACCGGATATGTCCAGGCTGAATCTCCGTGATACCCATTGTACTCTGCTCCGATGTCAATCGAGATGATGTCACCGTCCTGAAGTACACGATCTCCCGGAATACCATGGACAAGCTCTTCGTTCACGGAAGCACAGATGCTACCCGTGAAACCATTATACCCTTTAAACGATGGTGTTGCCCCTTGACTTCGAATATAGCGTTCAGCGATCGCGTCGAGTTGCCCCGTCGTGATACCTGGGCGAATGTGAGCTTGAAGCTCCTTATGCGTCCGGGCGACGATTTGTCCTGCTTTACGCATGATGTCGATTTCACGCGGCGCTTTCGTGATGATCATTACTGATCACCAAGGAGTGCCTGAACATCGGAATATACATCGTTGATTGGACGATCACCGTCCAAATTACGAAGATACCCTTTTTCTGCGTAAAAGTCAATCAAAGGTTGCGCTTGAGCGACGTTGACTTCCAAGCGACGACGTACTGTCTCCTCTTGGTCATCTTCACGTTGTACAAGTGCTGATCCGTCGATATCACAGATCCCCTCCACTTTTGGTGGGTTGTAGAGAACATGATACGTTGCTCCGCAAGTTGGGCAAATCCGGCGACCTGTCAAACGAGGGACAAGTTTCTCCGGGTCTACACCGATGTGGATGACGTGATCAATTTGTTTGCCCAGATCTTCAAGTAATGCTTCAAGAGCATCTGCTTGTTTCACTGTGCGTGGGAAACCGTCAAGGAGAAAACCATTTGCACAGTCTTCTTTGGCGAGACGCTCACGTACGATGCCGATTGTGACTTCGTCCGGAACGAGTTCCCCTTTATCCATGTATGATTTCGCTTCTTGTCCGAGTGGCGTTGAATCTTTGATCGCCGCGCGGAACATGTCGCCTGTCGAGATGTGGGGGATCGCATAGTCTTCGATGATTTTCGCAGCCTGCGTTCCTTTACCAGCACCCGGCAAACCCATCAATACTAGATTCATGTCGGTAGCCTCCACTTCTATAGCTCTATAGACACAACAGAAAGGAAAGGGATGGTCCCCTTCCTCCCGCCTTATCGGATAAAGCCTTTGTAGTGTCGTTTAACCAATTGACTTTCAATCTGTTTCATCGTCTCTAGTCCTACACCGATGACGATCAACAAGCTCGTTCCACCAATCTGCACCGAGTTCGGTAAGCCAGCAAACTTAATAAAGAATGTCGGCGTCACCGCGATGACAGCGAGGAAGAGTGAACCGAAGAATGTCAGACGGTATAGAATCTTCGTGATGTACTGCTCCGTTTGCTTACCAGGACGAATACCAGGAATGTATCCGCCTTGTTTTTGAAGGTTCTCTGCCATTTGTTCCGGGTTAACCTGAACGAATGTGTAGAAGTACGAGAACGCGATGATCAGTGCCACATAGATCGACATACCGATTGGACTCGTATAGTCGAAGATGTCACGGATCTTCGTTGCCGTCTCCGGACTTGCAAAGAAACTCGCAATCGTTGGTGGCGTCACCATGAACGACACCGCGAAGATGACTGGAATAACACCGGCAGCGTTCAATTTGATCGGCAAGTGTGCCGATTGACCGCCAACTGGTGTCCGGTTCACCGTACGCTTAGCGTACTGAATCGGAATCTTACGTGCAGCTTGCTGAACATAGATGACTCCGACGATGACCGCGATGATGATTAAAAGCAAGAGTACGATATAAAGCACGTTTACAAACAAAGCATCCCCTGCATTTTGGAGCTTCGTTTCGTAAATCTGGCGGAATGCATTCGGGAAGCCCGCGACGATCCCAGCGAAGATGATCATTGATATCCCGTTACCAATGCCCTTCTCCGTGATGAGTTCACCGATGAACATCAAGAATGCTGTTCCCGCTGTCAATACGAGTGCAATCATAACGTATGTCCAGGTGCCGAACTGTTCGTCGACAAGACCTGGGTAGATACGGTTAAATCCAAGCGCGATTCCAAACGCTTGGACTAAGCCGAGTACGATCGTTCCATAGCGCGTTACCGTTGCTAACTTCTTACGGCCCGCCTCTCCTTGTTTTGCCCATTCGGCAAACTTTGGAACAACGTCCATCTGTAAGAGTTGGACAACGATCGAGGCCGTGATATACGGCATGATTCCCATCGCAAAGAGTGAGAAATTCTGCAAAGCATTCCCGCCGAACGAGTTCAAGAAACCAAGAATACCATTCTGGTCAATCTTGAACACTTCCGTGTTTACCATCGGCACCGGGATATGTGCACCAATCCGGAACACGATAACCAATGCCAAGGTAAAGAGAATGCGCCGACGAATGTCAGCTACGCGCCACATATTGGAGATCGCTTGAAACATTAGATCACCTCAACCGTACCGCCGGCAGCTTCGATTGCTTGCTTCGCAGCGTCGGAGAACTTATGAGCTTTGACTGTTAGTTTCTTTTCGATCTTACCGTTAGAAAGAATTTTCACGCCGTCTTTCATGCCTTTGACTGCACGAGTCTCGACAAGAAGTTCTGGAGTGACTTCAGTTCCTTCTTCAAAACGGTTGAGTGTGTCAAGGTTAATGACCGCGAACTCTTTACGAGTTGGGTTGTTGAAGCCGCGTTTTGGTAAACGACGGTAAAGTGGGTTTTGTCCACCTTCGAAACCTGGACGAACACCACCGCCTGAACGAGCTTTTTGACCTTTGTGACCACGGCCAGAAGTCTTACCGTTACCAGAAGACATACCGCGACCTACACGGTTGCGTTCTGAACGTGAACCAGCAGCTGGTTTCAATTCATGGAGTTTCATAGTGGGGCACCTCCTCATAAAATTATATCGAACTATTACTCTTGAATTTCTTTTACTGTCACTAAGTGTGACACGTGGTTAATCATCCCACGCATAGCAGCGTTGTCAGGTACGACAACAGTCTGGTGCATCTTACGGAGACCAAGCGTACGAGTAGTAACGCGTTGGTTCTCCGGACGACCGATCATGCTGCGTGTGAGGGTAACTGCGAGTTTCGCCATCTGTTTTCCCTCCCTTTCTTAACCGCGAAGTTCTTCGACGGTTTTACCGCGGAGTTTCGCAACTTCTTCAGCACGTTTGAGTGATGTGAGACCTTCGACAGTCGCACGAACCATGTTGATTGGAGTGCTTGATCCAAGTGATTTTGAAAGAATGTCGTTGATTCCCGCTAATTCGAGAACCGCACGAACTGGACCACCAGCGATGACTCCAGTACCTTCAGAAGCAGGCTTCAAGAAGACGTGACCTGCACCGAATACACCATTGACTTCGTGTGGAATTGTTGTGTTAACGATTGGAACGTTAACCATGTTTTTCTTAGCATCTTCGATTGCTTTACGGATCGCTTCAGGCACTTCCTGAGCTTTACCCGTACCGAAACCTACGTGACCATTCTTGTCACCAACGACGACGAGGGCAGCAAAACGGAAGCGACGGCCACCTTTTACTACTTTCGCGACGCGGTTTACGGTAACAACGCGTTCTTCGAGTTGATCCATGTTAATTTCTAACTGGCGCATGTAGAGGTTCCCTCCTTTTCTATTAGAATTTGAGACCAGCTTCACGAGCTGCTTCAGCTACAGCTTTGATACGTCCATGATAGAGATATCCTCCACGGTCGAAAACGACTGTTTCGATACCTTTTTCAAGAGCGCGCTCAGCTGCGAGCTTACCAACTGCTGCCGCAGCGTCAGTCGTGTTGCCTTTTTCAAGGTCGAGTGATGATGCAGATGCGAGTGTTGCATGTGTTGCATCGTCAATGACTTGTACGTAAATGTTCTTGTTCGAACGGAATACGTTCATACGTGGACGTGTTGCAGTCCCGATGATTGTACGACGGACACGACCATGACGTTTTTTACGCGTAGCGTTTTTATCTGCCTTTGAGATCATTTATGCCACTCCTTTCCGGTCAATTCGCATTCGCGAATTACTTACCTGTTTTACCTTCTTTACGACGAACGACTTCATCACTGTAACGAATACCTTTACCTTTGTACGGCTCAGGTTGACGGTACGAACGGATCAATGCAGCGACGTGACCAACACGTTCTTTGCTGATTCCGCGAACGATGAGTTGCGTATTCGTAGGAACTTCGACTTCGATGCCTTGTTCCGGAGTGTACTCGATTGGGTGTGAGTAACCGAGGTTGAGTACGATTTTGTTACCTTGCTTTTGTGCACGGTAACCAACACCTTGGATATCGAGTGTCTTAGCGAAACCGTTGCTTACACCTTCGACCATGTTCGCGATAAGCGCACGAGTCGTTCCGTGGATCGTACGGTTTGCTTTCTCGTCGTTCGGACGAGTGACAGTCAATTCATTACCTTCTACGTTAATCGCCATAGCTGGGCTGAACTCGCGTGAGAGTTCCCCTTTAGGACCTTTTACCGTAACCGTGTTGTTTTCAACTGTTACTGTAACGCCTGCTGGGATGACGACTGGCTTTTTACCAATACGTGACATTTAAGACACCTCCGTTCTTTTTATGCGTGTATTACCAGATGTATGCGATCACTTCGCCGCCGACTTTTTGTTGGCGAGCTTCTTTGTCAGTCATTACACCTTTAGATGTTGAAACGATAGCGATTCCGAGACCACCGAGTACTTTCGGGATTTCATCAGCTTTCGCGTAAACGCGAAGACCTGGTTTCGAGATACGTTTGAGTCCAGTGATGACGCGCTCGTTGCTTGCGCCGTATTTAAGGAATACGCGGAGCGTACCTTGTTTGCTGTCCTCGAGATATTCAACATCGCGGATGAAACCTTCACGTTTGAGGATTTCAGCGACTTCACGTTTGATTGTAGAAGCTGGCATTTCCAACTTCTCATGGCGAACCATGTTTGCATTACGAATGCGTGTAAGCATATCTGCAATCGGATCTGTCATAACCATGCGATGTACCTCCTTTCACAACTTTAATGAATTACCAGCTTGCTTTTTTAACACCAGGGATTTGACCTTTATGAGCAAGATCACGGAACTTAATACGGCTGATACCGAATTTACCAATGTAACCGTGTGGACGGCCAGTGATACTACAACGGTTGTGTAAACGAACCGCTGAAGAGTTACGTGGGAGTTTGCTCAAGCCGATGTAGTCGCCTTGTGCTTTCAATTCTGCGCGTTTTTCAGCGTAGCGCTCAACGAGTGCTTGACGTTTTACTTCACGTGCGATCATTGATTTCTTAGCCATGTTGTCGACCTCCCTTATTTTTGGAATGGCATGCCGAGTGCAGTGAGAAGCTCACGTGACTCTTCATCCGTGTTAGCAGTAGTTACGATAACGATGTCCATACCACGGACTTTCGATACGCGATCGTAGTCGATCTCTGGGAAGATCAATTGTTCCTTCACGCCTAGCGTGTAGTTACCACGGCCATCGAAAGATTTTTTCGATACGCCACGGAAGTCACGTACACGTGGAAGTGACACGTTGATCAACTTGTCGAGGAATTCGTACATGCGCTCGCCACGAAGTGTAACCTTCGCACCGATTGGCATACCTTCACGAAGTTTGAAACCAGCGATTGATTTCTTAGCTTTCGTGATGAGTGGTTTCTGACCAGTGAGGAGCTGAAGCTCTTCAACTGCCATGTCAAGTGCCTTAGAGTTCGTAACAGCGTCACCAACACCCATGTTGATTACGATTTTATCGACTTTCGGCGCTTGCATTACAGAACTGTAATTGAATTTCTCCATCATTACTTTGACGATTTCGTCTTGGTATTTAGCTTTTAAACGGTTCATCAGAAAGTGGACCTCCTTTCTTTAAATCTTCTTATTTATCTAAAGCTTCGCCCGATTTTTTAGCGATACGTACTTTCTTGCCGTCAACCACAGTGAAACCAACGCGTGTTGGGTTACCTGTCTTAGGGTCGATGAGCATAACGTTCGATACGTGAATCGGTGCTTCTTTCTCGACAATTCCGCCTTGCGGGTTGAGTTGAGAAGGTTTTGAGTGTTTTTTGATCATGTTAACGCCTTCGACGATTACGCGATCTTTTTTAGGCATAGCTGTAAGGACAACGCCTTGTTTGCCTTTGTCTTTACCAGTCATAACCTGAACTTTATCACCTTTTTTGACATGCATCGTTAGAGCACCTCCTTGTAGGAATTCTTTGGAATTAAAGTACTTCCGGTGCCAACGAGACGATCTTCATGAAGTCTTTTTCACGAAGTTCGCGTGCGACTGGTCCGAAGATACGTGTGCCACGTGGGCTTTTGTCATCTTTGATGATGACTGCTGCGTTTTCGTCAAAACGGATGTACGAACCGTCTTTACGACGAACGCCACGTTTAGTACGAACGACTACTGCGCGTACAACTTCACCTTTTTTGACAACGCCACCTGGTGTTGCTTGTTTTACTGTACAAACAATAACGTCACCGATGTTAGCAGTTTTACGACCAGAACCACCGAGGACTTTGATCGTCAAGACTTCACGAGCTCCTGAGTTGTCTGCTACTTTTAAGCGAGATTCTTGTTGAATCATACGATTGTACCTCCCTCCGGATGTTTATTCACCCGAACTAATTAGAGTTTAGATGATTACTGCTTCTTCAATGACTTCTACGAGACGGAAACGTTTGTCCTTAGATAATGGACGTGTTTCTTGAATGCGTACAACATCACCGATTTTAGCTGTGTTGTTTTCATCATGCGCTTTGTACTTTTTAGAGTAGTTTACGCGTTTGCCGTAAAGCTTGTGCTTTACTTTTGTTTCAACTGTAACTACGATCGTTTTGTCCATTTTGTCAGAAACGACGCGTCCAGTTAACACTTTGCGGTTGTTAGTGCGTTCCATTGAGTGTTCCTCCTCTCAGAATCCGAGTGAATTATGCGTTGTTGATGCCGAGTTCGCGTTCACGAAGAACGGTTTTCGCGCGTGCAATCGACTTGCGCACTTCACGGATACGAGCAGGGTTCTCAAGCTGACCAGTCGCGAGTTGGAAACGAAGGTTGAACAACTCTTCTTTCCACGAACCGACTTTACCGTTAAGCTCTTCAGTTGTTTGCTGACGGAGATCAGTTGCTTTCATTCGTATCACCACCATTTTCTTCACGTTTTACGAACTTACATTTTACTGGAAGTTTGTGTGATGCAAGACGGAGAGCTTCGCGTGCGATCTCTTCCGATACTCCTGCGATTTCGAACATTACTTTACCCGGTTTGACGACTGCTACCCAGCCCTCCGGAGCACCTTTACCTGAACCCATTCGGACTTCAAGAGGTTTTTTAGTGTATGGCTTGTGTGGGAAGATCTTGATCCACACTTTACCACCACGTTTCATATAACGAGTCATCGCGATACGCGCTGATTCGATTTGACGGCTAGTGATCCAGCTAGCTTCTTGAGCTTGGATACCGAACTCGCCGAAGTGTACTGTAGTACCACGTTTCGCTTTACCACGCATGTTGCCGCGGTGAACACGACGATATTTTACACGTTTTGGTAACAACATGTTGTGTTGCCTCCTTCCCTAGACGGATGTGGATTATTCTTCGTTTGCTGCTGCTTTTTTCGTAGGAAGCACTTCACCGTGGTGGAGCCATACTTTTACGCCAATTTTGCCGTAAGTTGTATCAGCTTCTGCAGTACCGTAATCGATGTCTGCACGGAGTGTATGAAGTGGAACTGTTCCTTCCGAATACTTCTCAGAACGAGCGATATCAGCGCCACCAAGACGACCAGAAACTTCAGTCTTGATTCCTTTGATACCAGAACGCATTGAGCGTTGGATTGATTGCTTCATAGCACGACGGAACGATACGCGACCTTCAAGTTGGCGAGCGATGTTCTCAGCGACGAGCTTAGCAACTGCATCCGGGTTTTTCACTTCAACGACGTTAACGTGAACGCGTTTGCCTTTTGCAAGGTTAGTGATGTCTTTACGAAGTGTTTCGATTTCAGAACCGCCTTTACCGATAACCATACCAGGCTTAGCAGTGTGAAGTGAGATGTTCAAGCGGTTAGCTGCGCGCTCGATTTCTACTTTAGAGACACTAGCGTCTTTAAGACGTTTTTCGATATATTCACGAACTACGTAGTCTTCATGAAGGAGATCAGCATAGTCTTTATCTGCGAACCAACGTGATTCCCAGTCTTTGATGATACCTACGCGAAGACCAGTTGGGTTAATCTTCTGACCCACGGTAATCCCTCCTTATTTTTCAGATACCACGATGTGAACGTGGCTCGTACGTTTGTTGATGCGGCTTGCGCGACCCATTGCACGTGGGCGGAAACGTTTGAGCGTTGGACCTTCGTTTACGTAAGCCTCAGTGACTACGAGGTTTTCGATGTTCATGTCGAAGTTGTGCTCAGCGTTCGCGATTGCCGATTTCAATACTTTCTCAACGATTGGCGTTGCTGCCTTGTTCGTGTAAGCAAGAATCGAAAGTGCTTCGCCGATTTGCTTCCCGCGGATTAAGTCTACTACGAGACGTGCCTTACGAGGAGCAATGCGAACCATATTAGCCGATGCTTTTGATTGCATAATGAGTACCTCCCCTCAGATTAACGTTTCGTTTTCTTATCGTTTCCAGCATGTCCTTTGTAAGAACGTGTTGGAGCGAATTCACCAAGTTTGTGACCGACCATATCTTCTGTCACGTAAACCGGTACGTGTTTACGACCATCGTAGACAGCGATCGTGTGACCGATGAACTCTGGGAAGATTGTCGAGCGGCGTGACCAAGTTTTGATGACATGTTTGTCACCAGCTTCGTTGGCTTTATCAACCTTAGCGAGCAGATGGTGATCTGCGAATGGACCTTTTTTCAAGCTGCGACCCATAGTTGTACCTCCCTTTGGCATGATTCAGGAACGGTTCCTACGAACCGTCCAGAAATCATGTAATTATTTTTTAGAACGACGGACGATATATTTATCGCTCGCTTTGTTTTTCTTACGAGTTTTGTATCCGAGTGCCGGTTTACCCCAAGGAGTAAGTGGGCCCGAACGACCGATTGGAGCACGCCCTTCACCACCACCGTGTGGGTGATCGACTGGGTTCATGACAGAACCACGAACTGTAGGACGTTTTCCGAGCCAGCGTGAACGACCAGCTTTACCGATATTGACGAGCTCGTGCTCTTCATTACCGACAGCGCCGACTGTTGCACGGCAAGTAGCAAGGATCATACGAGTTTCGCCTGATTGAAGACGAACGATCGCGTATTTACCATCTTTACCGAGAAGCTGAGCAGAAGTACCAGCTGCGCGAACGAGCTGACCACCTTTACCTGGCTTAAGTTCGATGTTGTGGATCAACGTACCGACTGGGATGTTTGAAAGTGGAAGAGCATTACCGACTTTAATGTCAGCTTCTGGTCCAGCCATGACTTGCATGTCTACTTTCAAGCCTTTCGGTGCGAGGATGTAGCGTTTTTCACCATCGATGTAGTGGATCAATGCGATGTTAGCAGAGCGGTTTGGATCGTACTCAATTGTAGCGACACGACCAGCGATGCCATCCTTGTTCCGTTTGAAGTCGATGATACGATATTTACGTTTGTGTCCGCCACCTTGGTGACGTACTGTCAAGCGACCTTGGTTGTTACGTCCGCCCTTTTTCGAAAGCTTTTCAGTTAACGATTTTTCAGGACGTGAAGCCGTAATCTCAGCAAAGTCAAGTGCAGTCATATTACGACGACCGTTAGTGGTCGGTTTAAACTTTTTAATTCCCATCGAGAGTTCCCTCCTTTTCTACAGAGTTCCGATTAACCGAGGTAATCGAGTTCTTTGCTATCTGCAGTAAGCGTGACGACCGCTTTTTTGCGGCGTGCTGTGTAACCAGCGTGACGACCTACGCGTTTTGCTTTTGGTTTTGAGATCAATGTGTTGACTTTGTCAACTTTCACTCCGAAGATCGCTTCAACTGCATCTTTGATTTGAGTCTTAGATGCCTTCACGTCTACTTCGAATGTGTACTTTTTCTCAGCCATTTGGTTTACTGAACGTTCAGTAATGACAGGACGTTTGATAATGTCGTGTGTGTGTGCCATTATGCAAGCACCTCCTCTACTCTCGCAACAGCGTCCTTCGTAATGATGACTTTGTCATGAGCGACAAGATCAAGGACGTTTACACCTGCAGCGTCAACGACTGTGACACCTGGGATGTTGCGTGTTGAAAGAACGACTGACTCGTTGTAATCAGCAGTAACGACGAGAACTTTACGTTCGATTGAAAGAGCAGCGAATACTGCGATCATGTCCTTAGTTTTAGGAGCATCGATTGTCAATCCTTCAAGAACGATGAACTCGTTGTTAGCGACTTTCGAAGAAAGTGCTGAACGAAGTGCGAGACGACGAACCTTTTTAGGAAGTTTGTAAGCGTACGAACGTGGTGTTGGACCGAAGACTGTTCCACCGCCAACCCATTGTGGCGAACGGATCGAACCTTGGCGTGCACGACCAGTACCTTTTTGTTTCCATGGTTTACGGCCGCCACCGCGAACTTCCGAGCGACCTTTTGTATCATGTGTACCTTGGCGACGTGAAGCTTGTTGCATGACGATTGCATCGTATACGACTGCTTCATTTGGCTCGATTCCGAAAACGGCATCTGCGAGCTCGATGTCTCCAACTTGTGTACCTGTTTGGTTAAGCAAAGCTACTTTAGGCATTCGTTATTCCTCCTTTCCTTGCAAACGGATTAGTTGCCTTTAACCGCAGATTTGATGACAACTTGGCTCTTACGTGCGCCTGGGATAGCACCCTTGACGAGGAGTAAGCCGCGTTCTGCATCAACTTTTACGATTTCAAGGTTTTGAACAGTGATTTGCTCTCCACCCATGCGTCCAGGGAGCAATTTCCCTTTGAATACACGGTTAGGAGCAACAGGACCCATTGAACCTGGGCGACGGTGGTAACGCGAACCGTGAGCCATTGGACCACGTGATTGGTTGTGACGCTTGATTGCACCAGCGAAACCTTTACCTTTCGACGTACCTGTTACATCAACCATTTCGCCTGCAGCGAAAGTATCTGCTTTAATCTCTTGACCGATTTCGAAATCTGCTACTGATGTACGGATTTCTTTAATGAAGCGCTTAGGTGTCGCGTTTGCTTTCGCAGCGTGACCTTTTTGCGGTTTGTTTTGACGACCTTCTTTGATATCACCAAAGCCGAGTTGGACTGCTTCGTAACCGTCAACTTCCGTTGTTTTCAATTGAAGAACAACGTTACCTTCGACTGAAACGACAGTAACAGGGACGACTTCGCCTGACTCGTTGAAGATTTGTGTCATACCGAGTTTAGTTCCTAAGATTCCTTTAGCCATGAGATACACCTCCTAATATTGAATGATTTTGATCTTCTGGCTAGTATCAACTATCTATAGAAGAAAAATTAAAGTTTGATTTCGATGTCAACGCCCGATGGAAGTTCGAGACGCATAAGCGCATCAACAGTTTTCGGTGTTGGGTTAACGATGTCGATCAAACGTTTGTGTGTACGCATTTCGAACTGCTCACGAGCATCTTTGTACTTGTGAACGGCACGAAGTACTGTGTAGACCGCTTTCTCCGTTGGGAGTGGGATCGGACCAGATACAGTAGCACCTGAACGTTTTGCTGTGTCGACAATCTTCTCAGCCGATTGATCAAGCACGCGGTGATCGTATGCTTTCAAACGGATCCGAATTTTTTCATTTGCCATGTTATTTCCCTCCTTTTCGCCTATTTCGTAAATAGACATTCTCCGCGGAAATTTCCACACTAGCCATGGCAATGCCGCCTGGTGTGTCATAACCTCCCGCTTCATCGCGTTGTGTTTGTGACCAACATATTCTATCATACTGAATCACCAGCAAGAATGCAAGCACTAATAAAATAGAATATGTATTCAAGTCTCTCACCACTCGCACAAACACTTTCCTCAGTATATAAGATGTCAGACCATGTTGCAAGACTGTTTTCAAAGAAATGAAAAAAGGTCTTCCGCCACGGGAGACGGAAGACCTTTGTCTTAAAAATTACTCAACGATTTCTGTAACTGATCCAGCGCCTACTGTACGGCCACCTTCACGGATTGAGAAACGAGTTTCTTTTTCAAGAGCGATTGGTGCGATGAGTTCAACAGTCATTTCGATGTTGTCCCCAGGCATAACCATTTCAGTACCTTCTGGAAGTTGAACCATACCAGTTACGTCAGTTGTACGGAAGTAGAACTGCGGGCGGTAGTTCGCGAAGAATGGCGTGTGACGGCCACCCTCTTCTTTAGAAAGAACGTAAACTTGCGCTTTGAACTTTTTGTGTGGTGTGATTGTGTTTGGTTTCGCGAGAACTTGTCCACGCTCGATGTCGTCACGTGATACACCACGGAGAAGAGCACCGATGTTGTCGCCAGCTTCAGCATAGTCAAGAAGCTTACGGAACATCTCTACACCAGTACATACTGATTTTTTAGTTTCTTCGTGAAGACCAACGATTTCGATCTCGTCGTTGACTTTAAGAACTCCACGCTCAACGCGGCCAGTAGCAACTGTACCACGACCAGTGATTGAGAAGACATCCTCAACTGGCATCATGAAGTCTTTTTCAGTGTCACGAGTTGGTTCTGGGATGTACTCATCGACAGCTGACATGAGTTCAAGAATTTTTTCTTCCCATTTAGCTTCGCCGTTAAGCGCGCCAAGAGCAGAACCTTGGATAACTGGGAGGTCATCACCTGGGAAGTCGTACTCAGAAAGAAGCTCACGGATTTCCATTTCGACGAGCTCAAGAAGCTCTTCGTCGTCAACCATGTCAACTTTGTTCATGAATACTACGATGAAAGGAACACCTACTTGACGTGAAAGCAAGATGTGCTCACGTGTTTGTGGCATTGGACCATCTGTTGCAGAAACAACGAGGATCGCGCCGTCCATTTGTGCAGCACCAGTGATCATGTTTTTAACATAGTCAGCGTGACCTGGGCAGTCAACGTGTGCATAGTGGCGTTTTTCTGTTTCGTACTCGATGTGAGCTGTTGCGATTGTGATACCGCGCTCGCGCTCTTCTGGAGCACCATCGATTTGGTCAAACTTAGTTGCAGCTTTACCTTGTGCTTTTGCAAGTACAGCTGAGATAGCTGCTGTTAAAGTTGTTTTACCGTGGTCGACGTGGCCGATTGTACCAACGTTAACGTGCGGTTTAGAACGGTCGAATTTTTCCTTACCCATTCTGAATTCCTCCTCTATGTGTCTAATAATTTTTTATAACTAGGAAGGTGAGTCGTAAGATAACGTACACCTTCCTTAGCTTACACTAATCATAAAAGCGTGACAACCTGTGAAGGATTAGCCGTTCGCTTTTTTGATGATTTCTTCCGCAACTGATTTCGGTACTTCTTCGTAGTGATCGAAGTGCATCGAGTACGTTCCGCGACCTTGTGTGCGTGAACGAAGACCAGTAGCGTATCCGAACATTTCAGAAAGTGGAATCATTGAACGGACAACTTGAGCGTTACCGCGTGCTTCCATACCTTCTACGCGACCACGGCGTGATGTAACATCACCCATGATGTCTCCCATGTATTCGTCTGGGATGACGATTTCAACTTTCATCATTGGCTCAAGGATAACAGCGCCGCTCTTATCTTTAAGTTGTTTGACTGCCATTGAAGCCGCAACTTTAAATGCCATCTCGTTTGAGTCGACATCGTGGTACGATCCGAAGACGAGTGAAGCTTTTACGTCAACGACCGGGTAACCAGCAAGGATACCGTTTTGAAGTGCTTCTTCGATTCCGTTCTCAACCGCTGGGATGTATTCACGTGGAACAACACCACCGACGATTTTGTTGTTGAACTCGAAGCCAGCGCCTTCTTCGTTCGGCTCGAATTCTACGACGACGTGACCATACTGACCACGACCACCAGATTGACGAGCGAACTTCGAATCGATCTTCGCCGCTTGGCGGATCGTTTCACGGTAAGCTACTTGTGGAGCACCAACGTTTGCTTCGACTTTGAATTCGCGACGCATACGGTCAACGATGATGTCGAGGTGAAGCTCACCCATACCTGAGATGATCGTTTGACCAGTCTCTGGGTTTGTTTCAGTGCGGAACGTTGGATCCTCTTCAGCAAGCTTAGCGAGGGCTTGACCCATTTTATCTTGGTCAGCTTTCGTTTTTGGTTCGATAGCGACCGAGATAACTGGTTCTGGGAATGTCATTGATTCGAGAACGACGTTGTCTTTCTCTGCACAAAGCGTATCTCCAGTAGTTGTATCTTTCAAACCTACAGCTGCAGCGATGTCACCCGCGTATACCATCGGGATCTCTTCACGGCTGTTTGCGTGCATTTGAAGGATACGTCCAAGACGCTCACGTTTGCCTTTTGTTGAGTTTTTAACGTACGATCCTGCCGAAGCTGTACCAGAGTACACACGGAAGAATGTCAATTTACCGACGTAAGGGTCAGTCATGACTTTGAACGCGAGTGCAGAGAATGGTGCTTCGTCCGAAGACTCACGCACGATTTCTTCATCCGTATCCATGTCGATACCTGAGATCGCTTTTACGTCGATTGGTGATGGGAGGTAATCGAGAACTGCGTCAAGCATAAGCTGAACACCTTTGTTCTTGAATGCCGAACCTACGAGTACAGGATAGAAGTCAACTGTCAGAGTTGCTTTACGGATAGCCGCTTTCAACTCGTCGATTGTGATTTCTTCACCCTCGAGGTATTTCATCATCAATTCTTCTTCGTAATCCGCAACTGCTTCGATCAATGATCCACGGAGTTCTTCAGCTTGATCAGCGAGATCAGCTGGGAAACCGTCAGTCACTTCGATGTCAGTTCCGAGATCGTTACCGTACATGTATGTTTTCTGTTCGACGAGGTCGATGATTCCTTTGAATTCATCTTCCGCACCGATTGGAATTTGGATCGCGTGTGCGTTCGCTTGAAGGCGTTCGCGAAGCGTTCCGACCGAGTACAAGAAGTCTGCACCGATTTTATCCATTTTGTTAACGAAAACGATACGTGGTACGCCGTAAGTTGTAGCTTGGCGCCATACTGTCTCAGTTTGTGGCTCAACACCAGACTGAGCGTCAAGTACTGCTACCGCACCATCAAGTACGCGAAGTGAACGTTCAACCTCAACTGTGAAGTCTACGTGTCCAGGTGTATCGATGATGTTTACGCGGTTACCTTTCCATTGAGCAGTTGTTGCTGCCGATGTAATCGTGATCCCACGCTCTTGCTCTTGCTCCATCCAGTCCATTTGTGAAGCACCTTCGTGCGTTTCACCAATCTTGTGGATACGACCCGTGTAATACAGGATACGCTCAGTCGTTGTTGTTTTACCAGCATCGATGTGAGCCATGATCCCGATGTTACGAGTGTTCTTAAGGGAGAATTCTCTTGCCATCTTTAAACATTCTCCTTTCGCATTTTAGTTTAGTGGTCGTGTGTTGCCACACGTCATGACTATACCCGAAAGCCACCTCATAATTCCATTAAAAATGGCATGCATGAGGTGGTGATTTTCGGAATTACCAGCGGTAGTGAGCAAACGCTTTGTTCGCTTCCGCCATTTTGTGCATATCTTCGCGCTTCTTAACAGAAGCACCAGTGTTGTTTGCAGCGTCCATGATTTCGTTAGCAAGGCGCGCATCCATAGTTTTTTCGTTACGGAGACGTGAGTAGTTCACGAGGTAACGAAGTGCAAGTGTCGTACGACGCTCTGGGCGAACTTCGACAGGAACTTGATAGTTAGCTCCACCTACACGGCGTGCTTTAACTTCAAGAACTGGCATGATGTTGTTCATCGCTTCTTCAAAGACTTCCATTGCATCGCGACCTGAACGTTCAGCGATAGTTTCGAAAGCTTTGTATAAGATTTGTTGAGCAGTACCTTTTTTACCATCTAACATAAGACGGTTGATAAGGCGGGTAACGAGTTTAGAGTTGTAGATCGGATCAGCCATTACATCACGACGTTCTGCTTGACCTTTACGTGGCATTCCGAGTCCCTCCTTTCATATAGTGAGGTGATATCTTAAGATATCTAGATTATTTTTTAACTTTAGGACGTTTAGTACCGTATTTCGAACGACCTTGCATACGGCCGTCAACACCAGCTGTATCAAGCGCACCACGAACGATGTGGTAACGTACCCCTGGTAAGTCTTTTACGCGGCCGCCGCGGATAAGAACAACACTGTGCTCTTGAAGGTTGTGGCCGATACCTGGGATGTAAGCTGTTACTTCCATTGTGTTCGTCAAACGTACACGTGCGTATTTACGAAGAGCCGAGTTCGGTTTCTTCGGAGTCATTGTACCTACACGAGTACAAACACCACGTTTTTGTGGTGAGCTGATGTCAGTACGAGCTTTAATGAAGCTGTTGTACCCTTTGTTCAGCGCTGGCGAATCTGATTTCACAACTTTTGATTGACGTCCTTTACGGACTAATTGGTTGATAGTAGGCATCTTTGAGATCCTCCCTTCCTGAATTCATGACAAATTTCAAAACCACCGAGCCGGGTGGTTCATCGAAAGTCATAATGAAACGTTTTGCGTGGCTCAGGCATTCCATCGCCACACAAAACGCATTATCAAACTTTCTTAATGGCAACAGCGGTTGCTGCGACATCGATTCCACAAGCTTTTCCAAGCTCTTGCTTAGAAGGAACATTCACGACTGGAACGTTAGCTTGTTTCGCCGCATCGAGCAATGCTTGTTTTACGTGTTCATCTGCGTCATCCGCAATGATCACTTCCGACGCCTTGCCAGATCGCAATGCTTTGAGCGTTTGCTTTTGACCGACAAACTTCAAATCTGCGCCGACTACTTTTTTGTAAGACATGAAGATATCCTCCAAAATAACACAGCCGGTTGGCAACACTATATCATAGTAGCACCGCCATACCGGCGTGTCAAGGCGTTTTATTCTACCGGAGAATCGGCTTCTACAGGTGCTTCGCCAGCCACTTCGAGATCGATCTGACGGTAACGTGACATCCCAGTACCAGCTGGAACCAACTTACCGATGATGACGTTCTCTTTCAAGCCGCGAAGGTAGTCGCTCTTCCCTTTAATCGCTGCATCCGTAAGGACACGAGTCGTTTCTTGGAACGACGCAGCCGATAGGAATGAATCTGTTTCAAGTGACGCTTTCGTGATACCGAGAAGAACTGGTTTCGCCGAAGCGAGAGCTTTCCCGTTACGGAGCGCTTCTTTACAAGCTTCCTTGAACGTGCTGATATCGACGAGCGAACCTGGTAAGAGTGAAGTCTCACCAGACTCGATGACACGTACGCGACGGATCATTTGGCGAACCATGACCTCGACGTGTTTGTCACCGATCTCAACCCCTTGCATCCGGTATACTTTTTGAACTTCTTGAAGCAAGTAGTTCTGAACGCCGGATACACCTTTAACGTTCAAGAGTTCTTTCGGATCGATCGAACCTTCCGTGAAGACTTGACCAGCTTTGACCTCGTCCCCGAGCTGAACACGTAGACGCGAACCGAATGGGATCGTGTATGTGCGTGTTTCGCTGAGTCCTTGGACCGTCAATTCACGTTTGTCACGCGATTCCGTGAAGTCGATGACTTGACCATCGATTTCCGAGATGACCGCTTGACCTTTCGGGTTACGCGCTTCGAACAACTCTTGGATACGCGGAAGACCTTGTGTGATATCGTCCCCGGCAACCCCACCTGTGTGGAAGGTACGCATCGTAAGCTGCGTTCCTGGCTCACCGATTGATTGTGCCGCGATGATACCGACAGCTTCGCCGACTTCGACGTCGTTGCCTGTTGCCAAGTTACGTCCGTAACATTTCTTACAGACACCGTGGCTTGTGTTACATGTGAAGGCAGTACGGATCTCAACGTTATCGACACCAGCGTCAGTGATGACACGCGCGATGTCTTCATCGATGAGTTCGTTCGTTGAAACGAGGACTTCTCCTGTTTCAGGGTGAACGACGTTTTCGAATGCCGTACGGCCGACGAGGCGGTCGTAGAGGCTTTCGATCTCTTCCGTTCCTTCACGGAGTGCTGTGACGCGGATACCACGATCCGTTCCACAATCATCTTCACGGATGATGACGTCTTGAGCAACGTCAACGAGACGACGAGTCAGGTAACCCGAGTCAGCCGTTTTCAAGGCTGTATCGGCAAGACCTTTACGTGCACCGTGTGTCGAGATGAAGTATTCCTGTACCGTTAGACCCTCACGGAACGATGATTTGATCGGGAGCTCGATGATCCGTCCACTTGGAGCGGCCATGAGTCCACGCATACCAGCGAGCTGCGTGAAGTTCGACGCGTTACCACGGGCACCGGAGTCACTCATCATGAAGATCGGGTTGAGACGGTTGAGGGATTTCATCAGACGAGACTGAATTTCATCCTTCGCATCATTCCACGATTTAACGACGCGCTCATAGCGCTCGTCTTCTGTGATGAGACCACGACGGTACGATTTCATGACGCGGTCGACATTGTCCTGCGCTTCAACAAGAATTTCTTGTTTATCTGGAAGAACGATGATGTCCGCGATCCCTACCGTGATACCGGCACGAGTCGAGTGTTTGAATCCGAGGTTTTTCATGCGGTCGAGCATGCGGCTTGTTTCTGTCGTCTCAAACCGTTTGAAGACTTCCGCGATGACATTTCCAAGGAATCCTTTTTTGAACGGGTCGATGATCGGACGGTTCTTCAGTTCTGCCGCGACATCTGTTCCTTTTTCAAGGAAGTACTTGTCTGGCGTCGCTTCTTGAAGGTTCGTCATCGTTGGTTCGTTCAAGTAAGGGAACGTCGTTGGGAGGATCTCGTTGAAGATCAACTTACCGACTGTTGTAATCAATAATTTCTCGTTTTGCTCTTCCGTGAATGTCGGGTTCTTGAGAACGCCGGCTGGAATCGCAACACGTGTATGGAAGTGCGCATAACCGTTTTGGTAAGCGATGAGCGCTTCGTTCACTGTCGAGAAGAGTTTACCTTCGCCGATCGCGTTTTCGCGCTCGAGCGTGAGGTAGTAGTTACCGAGGACCATATCCTGCGATGGTGTAACAACAGGTTTACCGTCTTTCGGGTTCAAGATGTTTTGTGCAGCGAGCATGAGAAGACGTGCTTCTGCTTGTGCTTCTGCCGAAAGTGGTACGTGAACCGCCATTTGGTCACCATCGAAATCGGCGTTGTATGCCGTACATACGAGTGGGTGAAGGCGAATCGCGCGTCCTTCGACGAGCGTTGGTTCGAACGCCTGGATACCGAGACGGTGAAGTGTCGGTGCACGGTTCAAGAGAACCGGATGCTCACGGATGACTTCTTCGAGGACATCCCAGATTTCAGGTTGAACGCGCTCGATTTTCCGTTTCGCACTCTTAATGTTCGGTGCGATGCCACGAGAGACGAGTTCTTTCATGACGAACGGTTTGAAGAGTTCAAGGGCCATTTCTTTTGGAAGACCACATTGATACATCTTCAAGTTTGGACCAACGACGATAACCGAACGACCAGAGTAGTCGACACGTTTACCGAGCAAGTTTTGACGGAAACGTCCTTGTTTCCCTTTCAACATGTGTGAAAGTGATTTAAGTGGACGGTTACCTGGTCCAGTGACTGGACGACCACGACGACCGTTATCGATCAAAGCATCGACTGCTTCTTGAAGCATCCGTTTTTCATTCTGAACGATGATGTTCGGAGCGCCAAGGTCAAGAAGACGCTTGAGACGGTTGTTACGGTTGATGACGCGGCGGTACAAGTCGTTCAAGTCAGACGTCGCGAAACGTCCGCCATCGAGTTGAACCATCGGACGAAGTTCCGGTGGGATGACTGGAAGTACTTCAAGCACCATCCATTCTGGATTGTTGCCTGAGTTACGGAACGCATCGAGGACTTCAAGGCGTTTGATCGCACGCGTACGACGTTGTCCTTGAATCATACGAAGCTCTTCACGTAATGCAGCGACTTCTTTATCGAGTTCCACGTCACGGAGCAATTTACGAACTGCTTCCGCACCCATTTCAGCAGTGAACGAACGACCGAACTTCTCACGATATGCACGGTATTCTTTCTCTGAAAGGAGTTGTTTCTTCTCAAGTGTCGATTCGCCTGGATCTGTGACGACGTACGACGCGAAGTAGATGATCTCTTCTAACGCACGCGGTGACATGTCGAGGACGAGTCCCATACGGCTAGGAATTCCTTTGAAGTACCAGATGTGCGAAACCGGTGCTGCGAGCTCGATGTGACCCATGCGCTCACGACGGACTTTCGACTTCGTGACTTCAACGCCACAGCGGTCACAAATGATTCCTTTATAGCGGATCCGTTTGTATTTACCACAGTAACATTCCCAGTCTTTTGTTGGACCAAAAATACGTTCACAGAACAAACCGTCTTTCTCTGGTTTGAGTGTACGATAGTTGATCGTCTCCGGCTTTTTCACTTCCCCGAAAGACCATGAACGGATCTTTTCGGGGGAAGCGAGGCCGATTTGCATATATTCAAATCTATTAACATCTACCAAGGGGTGGACCTCCCTTTCGCTTATTCCTCTTCAGTAACAACTGGTGCGACAGGCGCTTGAACTTCTTCGAGTGCTGGAGTCGCGTTCGGGATATTGTCCTCGTCTTCGTCGCGCATTTCGATCTCTTCATCATCAGCAGACATCATCTTGACGTCCATACCGAGGGATTGAAGCTCTTTAATGAGGACTCGGAACGATTCCGGTACGCCCGGTTGTGGTACATTCTCACCTTTGACGATTGCTTCGTACGCTTTAACACGACCGATCGTGTCATCCGACTTGATTGTAAGGATCTCTTGGAGCGTGTAGGCTGCGCCGTATGCTTCAAGTGCCCATACTTCCATCTCACCGAAACGCTGACCACCGAACTGGGCTTTACCACCGAGCGGTTGTTGTGTGACGAGTGAGTATGGTCCTGTCGAACGTGCGTGAAGTTTATCATCGACCATGTGAGCAAGTTTAATCATATACATGACACCGACAGAGATGCGGTTATCGAACGCTTCACCCGAACGACCATCATAAAGGACAGTCTTCGCGTCGCGATCCATACCTGCTTCTTCAATCGTTGCCCAAACATCTTCCTCACGCGCACCATCGAATACTGGTGATGCGACTTTGATGCCGAGTTGACGTGCTGCCATCCCGAGGTGAAGCTCGAGCAACTGCCCGATGTTCATCCGTGATGGAACCCCAAGTGGGTTCAACATGATGTCAATTGGCGTACCGTCTGGCATGTACGGCATGTCTTCTTCTGGAAGGATACGCGAGATAACACCTTTGTTACCGTGACGACCCGCCATTTTGTCACCCTCGTGAATCTTACGCTTCTGAACGATGTAAGCACGGATCAACTGGTTGACACCAGGTGAGAGCTCGTCTCCATTATCGCGGTCGAAGATTTTGACGTCGAGGATGATTCCATCACCACCGTGTGGTACACGGAGAGATGTATCACGGACTTCACGTGCTTTTTCACCGAAGATTGCATGAAGAAGACGTTCTTCCGCTGTCAATTCCGTTACACCCTTCGGCGTAACTTTACCGACGAGGATATCGCCGTCCTTGACTTCCGCACCGACGCGGATGATTCCGCGATCGTCGAGGTTTTTCAAGGCATCATCACCGACGTTCGGAATATCACGTGTGATTTCTTCCGGTCCGAGTTTCGTATCACGCGACTCACATTCGTATTCTTCGATGTGGATCGATGTGTAGACGTCGTCTTTAACAAGACGCTCACTCATGATGACAGCATCCTCATAGTTGTAACCATCCCATGTCATGAAACCGACGAGTACGTTACGACCAAGCGCAAGTTCCCCACCGTCCATCGATGGACCATCTGCAAGGATCTCGCCTTTATCGACTGGGTCGCCTGCTTTGATGATTGGTTTTTGGTTATAACACGTTCCTTGGTTAGAACGGATGAATTTTTGAATCTTGTAACGGTCGAGTTCACCTTCAACGATGTTGCCATCGACTTCCGTCGTACGACGGACAAGGATTTCACGCGCCGTGACACGCTCAGCGATCCCTGCGTGCTTCGCAACGACAGCGGCTCCTGAGTCTTTCGCAGACACGTACTCCATTCCTGTACCGACAATCGGAGATTCCGGGTTCAGAAGTGGGACGGCCTGACGCTGCATGTTCGCTCCCATGAGGGCACGGTTCGAGTCATCGTTCTCAAGGAACGGGATACAAGCCGTTGCGGCAGATACAACCTGCTTCGGCGAAACGTCCATGTAATCGACACGTGCTGGTTCGACAGACAAGTTTTGTCCACGGAAACGTGAAAGGACGTGTGAATCTTTGAACGTCTTCTCTTCCGTCAACAACATGTTTGCCTGTGCGACGACGTAGAGATCCTCTTCGTCAGCAGTCATGTAGTGGATTTCATCCGTGACGACGCCCGTTTCCGGATCGACACGACGATATGGCGCTTCGATGAAGCCGTACTCATTGACCTTCGCGTACGAAGACAAGGAGTTGATCAAACCGATGTTTGGTCCCTCTGGCGTTTCGATCGGACACATACGAGAATAGTGCGAGTAGTGTACGTCACGAACTTCGAAACCAGCGCGCTCACGTGTCAAACCACCCGGTCCGAGTGCTGAAAGACGACGTTTGTGCGTCAATTCCGCAAGCGGGTTCGTTTGGTCCATGAACTGAGACAACTGCGAGCTACCGAAGAACTCTTTAATCGATGCGATAACTGGACGAATGTTGATCAATGCCTGTGGCGTGATCGCATTCTGATCCTGAATCGACATCCGTTCCTTAACGACACGTTCCATCCGTGAGAGACCGATCCGGAATTGGTTCTGGAGCAGCTCACCGACTGAACGAAGACGACGGTTACCGAGGTGGTCGATATCGTCTGTCGTACCGACTTCATGCAACAAGTTGAAGAAGTAGTTGATGGCAGCAATCATGTCAGCAGGCGTGATGTGCTTGATGTCACGATCGATGTTACCGTTACCGATGATATTGATGATGCGTTCACCTTCAGCATCGTCCGGTGCGAACACCTTGATTGACTGTAAGTTGAAAGCCTCACCCTGCGTCACGCCGCCTGTAGGCGTCGCTTCGATGTAACCAACGGATCCTTCAAGGAATGGAAGGACTTTATCGAGCATACGACGATCAAGGACCGTTCCTGCTTCCGCGATGACTTCACCTGTCTCAGGATCAACAAGCGTTTCCGCAAGTTTTTGACCGAAGAGACGGTTCTTAAGATGAAGCTTTTTATTGATTTTATAACGACCAACGTTTGCCAAATCATAACGTTTCGGGTCAAAGAAGCGCGATACGAGCAACGCTTTTGCGTTTTCGACTGTCGGCGGCTCTCCCGGACGTAGACGCTCATAAATCTCGATGAGGGCTTTTTCCGTTGATTCCGTATTATCTTTTTCAAGTGAATTCCGGAGGTACTCATCATCACCGAGAAGATCGATGATTTCCTGATCCGTACCGAAACCAAGAGCACGTAAAAGAACCGTTACTGGAATCTTACGCGTGCGATCAATGCGAACATAAACGATGTCTTTCGCGTCTGTCTCGAGCTCGAGCCATGCACCACGGTTTGGGATGACTGTTGCGGAGAATCCACGCTTACCGTTCTTATCTAACTTATTGTTGTAATAAACACTTGGCGAACGAACAAGCTGCGAAACGATTACGCGCTCCGCTCCATTGATGATGAATGTTCCCGACTCCGTCATAAGCGGGAAGTCACCCATGAAGACTTCTTGTTCTTTCAATTCACCCGTCTCTTTATTTTGAAGACGGACTTTAACGCGTAGTGGTGCCGAATAGGTCACGTCGCGCTCTTTCGATTCATCGATCGAATACTTCGGCTCTCCGAGCGAGTAGTCGATGAATTCTAATACGAGATTCCCTGTGAAATCGGAAATCGGCGAAATGTCATGAAACATCTCACGAAGACCTTCCCGCAGGAACCACTCATACGAATTCGTTTGAATCTCGATTAAGTTTGGAAGTTCCAATACTTCGCTGATACGTGCATAGCTTCTTCTCTGACGGTGACGACCGTACTGAACAAGTTGACCAGTCAACTGATTCACCTCTCAGACCCACTTATTCTTATAGAGAAGGACGGGTGTAATATCGAACATTGAAGCCATTTTTTGATTGATAAGCGCAAAAAAGCGACGTCTTGTCTACTCAATCATCTGTAGTCGAGAACGCCAGCTGCTTTCAAACATCTTATCCAAAAATCACTCCAATGGCATTTTATAATACTATCATAGACACAACATGCGGTCAACGACAAATCCTTCGATTTGTCAAGACCGAATTGATTTAAATATCGAGTACCCTTTATCGCGGGTAACTGTCTCACACATACCGAATACGTCTTCCATCAACTTCTTCGCTGATGGTCCACCTTGTTTCTTTTGAATGACGACCCAAAGCTCGCCGCCGACGACAAGGTGATCATACGCTTCCCGGAGAATACGATGGACGACCGTTTTTCCCGCCCGAATCGGTGGATTCGTCACGATCGCTGCGAATGTCGATTCGCCTACCCCATCATACCCGTCACTCACACCGGTCGTCACGGAAACACCGTTCGCGCGCGCATTGTCTGCCGCTAGTTCGAGCGCCCGTTCATTGACATCGATCAAGTGTGCCGGACGACCCGTCGACTTCGAAAGCGCGATGCCCATCGGTCCGTATCCGCAGCCGACATCCAAGATGTCTCCCGCTACAGCCGGTTCCGTGAATGCCTCGATCAACAGACGGGAACCAAAATCGATTCCGTTCTTCGAAAAGACACCATGGTCCGATGTAAAGCGGAGCGTCTGACCACGCAGGACATATTCCCACGTCTTCGGATCTCGTTTCGATGAAGGGTCATTCGTATAATAATGATCCGCCATGTTTCCTTCCCCTCTCATGTAAAAGATGAAAACAAAAGAAGCTCGCAATGCGAGCTTCTTTTGTTTCTACGGAAGAAGAAAATTACTTAACTTCTACAGTAGCGCCAGCTTCTTCAAGCTTAGCTTTCATTGCTTCAGCGTCTTCTTTCGAAACGCCTTCTTTAACTGGTGCTGGAGTTCCGTCTACGAGAGCTTTCGCTTCTTTAAGACCGAGACCAGTCAATTCGCGAACTGCTTTGATGACGTTGATTTTACCAGATCCAGCGTTAGTAAGGATAACGTCGAATTCAGTTTGCTCTTCAGCTGCTGCGCCTGCGCCAGCACCTGCAACTGCTACTGGAGCTGCTGCTGATACGCCGAATTCTTCTTCGATTGTTTTTACGAGTTCGTTAAGTTCAAGAACAGTCATGCCCTTGAGGTCTTCGATAAATTGCTCTTTGTTGAAAGCCATTATGGTTTTCCTCCTTTGATTTAGCCCACGTTGGGGTGTGAAAATTGTGTTGGTTGCCTATCCCGCTAAGCAGAAATTAAGCAGATTGTTCTTCTTTTTGCTCTGCGATTGCGTTCGTTGCCACCGCGAGTCCACGGATTGGCGCTTGAAGCACGCTGAGGAGCATCGAAAGGAGACCTTCGCGTGATGGAAGTTCCGCAAGGGCTTTGACATCTTCTACTGAAGTGACTTTGCCTTCGATGATACCACCTTTAAGTTCGAGAGCCTTGTGCGTTTTAGCGAAGTCGTTCAAGATCTTAGCTGGCGCGATAACGTCTTCATTGCTGAAGGCGATCGCACTAGGACCTGTGAAGACTTCATCAAGACCTTCGAGGTTGCTTTGAACTGCCGCGCGGCGGAGGAGACCGTTTTTGTAAACTTTGAATTCAACGCCCGCTTCGCGGAGTTGTTTACGAAGTTCAGTGACTTCTTCTACTGTGAGACCACGGTAGTCGACGACAACTGTTCCTGCGCTCGCTTGGAGTTTCTCAGCGATCTCAGATACGAGATCCGCTTTGACAGCGATAACTTTTTCGTTTGCCATTTCTGTTGCACCTCCTGGTAGATGAAATGTACCGGTGCGAGGGGCTGCTCGATTTCAAATAAAAAGCCTCCGTCTGCAGAGCAGAGGAGGCGTAATCGTCAAAAAGGATACCTGAACAAACAGGCTCTCTGAGCAAGAACACCTCGGAAGGATTTATGCCCATGTGAGCACCTTCTGTCTACGGTATGTCGAAATATATCAACGTTTTATACTGTAACAGCGTTCTTAGAACGTTGTCAAGTTCGTTTTAGACGAAATTATTTCGCGAAGTCAGCTGAAGATACTTTTACACCAGGACCCATTGTAGAAGCGATCGCGATGTTCTTAAGGTATACACCTTTAGCAGTAGCAGGCTTAACTTTTACGAGAGTTTCGATAACTGTGTTGATGTTATCAACGAGTTTCTCGTTATCGAATGATTTTTTACCGACAGGAACGTGGATGTTACCTGATTTGTCGACACGGTACTCAACTTTACCAGCTTTGATATCGTTGATTGCTTTTGTGACGTCAAATGTAACTGTACCTGTTTTCGGGTTTGGCATGAGGCCTTTTGGTCCGAGAACGCGACCAAGTTTACCAACTTCACCCATCATGTCTGGTGTCGCGACGATAACGTCGAAGTCGAACCATCCTTGTTGGATTTTGTTGATGTACTCAGCATCACCAGCGTAATCTGCTCCAGCAGCTTCCGCTTCTTTTAATTTCTCACCTTTCGCGAAGACGAGAACTTTTTGTGTTTTACCAGTACCGTGTGGCAATACGACTGCTCCACGGATTTGTTGGTCTGCTTTCTTCGGATCTACTCCGAGACGAACAGCCAATTCGATAGTCTCATCGAATTTCGCAGTTGCAGATTTTTTAGTCAAATCTACAGCTTCTGCGAGTTCGTATGAAACCGTACGATCGATAAGCTTAGCAGCTTCTTTGTACTTCTTACCCATTTTAGGTTCCTCCTTTGTGGTTGTGCGGAAAATCCTCCCACATAATGAAAGGGTAGCAGGCTTCAAGAAACTATCCGCCTGCGACCCTCATCGTTGTTCATGGTAATCAAAAAGACATTAGTCTTCGATTACGATACCCATAGAACGTGCAGTACCTTCAACCATCAACATTGCTGTTTCAACAGATGATGCGTTAAGGTCTGGCATTTTTGTTTCAGCGATTTCACGAACTTTGTCACGTTTGACAGTCGCTACTTTCTTACGGTTCGGTTCACCTGAACCACTCTCAATTCCAGCTGCTTTCTTCAAGAGAACTGCTGCTGGAGGAGTTTTAGTGATGAATGTGAATGAACGATCTTCAAAAACCGTGATGACTACAGGG
The DNA here is from genome assembly GCF_019890935.1 of Exiguobacterium acetylicum. Classification (NCBI taxonomy): domain Bacteria; kingdom Bacillati; phylum Bacillota; class Bacilli; order Caryophanales; genus Exiguobacterium; species Exiguobacterium acetylicum. The sequence goes on along the minus strand of NZ_CP082333.1, from coordinate 108,450 downwards.
ATAATCAAGCCGGCTTGGTCTTGTGTACGAGCGTTGAACTCTTTACAGAAGCCCATGATGTTCACACCTGCTTGACCGAGTGCCGGTCCAACTGGTGGAGCTGGGTTTGCTTTGCCCGCAGGAATTTGAAGTTTTACGAGTTTCATAACCTTCTTCGCCACGAGACACACCTCCTTAATTCTTTAATGTGGTTTAATTGGACGTTGCGCGTCCTCCCACTCATTCTATTCGACGAGTTATTTATCGAAATAAGCACAACATCAAACACGAAAAATTGTATCATTAAAACAAAACATTCGCAATAGGAAACTTAATCGATTTTATCGACCTGTGCGAAATCAAGCTCGACCTTCGTTTCACGACCGAACATATCAACAGAGACTTTCATTTTCTCAGCATCTGTATCAAGCTCCTCGATCGTACCTTCGAGATTTTCGAAAGCTCCTTCTTTGATTCGAACGATTTGTCCGAGTGAGAAGTCGTAACGGCTCTTCAGATCGACGAGACCCATTGATCCAAGGATGTTTTCTGCTTCTTCCGGAAGGAGTGGTGTCGGTTTTGAACCGCCGCCGACTGATCCGAGGAAGCCCGTGACGTTCGGAGTATTCCGGACGACATACCAAGAATCATCCGTCATGACCATCTCGACGAGGACATACCCCGGGAAGATCTTGACTTCACGTTCCTTGATTTTCGTTTCTCCCTTTTTGTTCGTTACTTCTTCTTGTACCGTTTCAATCGGAACGAGTACACGGAAGATTTTTTCGTCCATGTTCATGGATTCAATCCGACGTTCAAGGTTCGCCTTGACGTTGTTTTCGAATCCGGAATACGTTTGGACGACAAACCATTGTTTCTCCATGGTAGGCCACCTCTTCTTTTTACTTAATCAACCAGCTCATCAATGCGCTAAGCCCTGAATCGACGCCGAAGATGAAGACACCCATGAAGATCACCATACCGATGACCGTCAATGTGTATTTCGTCAGCTCTTTCCGTTTTGGCCAGCTCGTCTTTTTCAATTCATTCCATACGTCACGCAAAAATTTCATCGTACTTTCCCTCCAGGATGTAATAAATCGGGACAGATGAAGCCTTATTTCGCTTCTTTATGAATCGTATGCGCGTTACAACGACGGCAGAATTTCTTCAATTCCAAGCGGACAGTGACGTCCTCTTTTTTCATCGTCGTATAGTCGCGGGCACCGCAATTATCACAAGCAAGGCCTACTTTCTTCGCCATCTCAAAGTCCTCCTTCTTTGCCACTCTTCTCTTCTGTTAAGGTACTTTCCTTCCGAAAAAGAGCGTAAAAAAAAACGCCTATGAGCGGCGTCTCGCTAGTAAGGCGCTAGTTATACAGTAGCATAGGAAGGGATTACGGTCAATCTACCTCTCTGTTAGACCGTCATCTTTCGTGCTTCAAGATATCGCTCAAGCTTGCGCTTGACGCGTTGCAAGGCATTGTCGATCGATTTGACGTGACGATCGAGATCGTCAGAGATTTCCTGATACGTCCGTCCGTCGAGATAGAGCGCGAGGACCTTGCGTTCGAGGTCGCTCAGAATCTCATCCATCTTCGATTCGATGTCTGCGTATTCTTCCCGGTTGATGATCAAGATTTGTGGATCAGAAGGTGCTGTCGACGTGATGATATCAAGTAACGTCCGCTCCGATTCATCGTCATAGATCGGTTTATCGAGCGAGATGTACGAGTTCAACGGGATATGTTTCTGACGTGTCGCCGTCTTGATCGCAGTGATCATCTGTCGCGTGATGCATAATTCGGCAAATCCTTTAAACGAGGCGAGCTTATCCGTTCGGTAATCCCGTACCGCCTTATAGAGACCGATCATTCCTTCTTGAATGATGTCTTCCCGGTCTGCCCCGATCAAAAAGTAAGAACGGGCTTTAGCACGTACGAAATTTCGATACCGCTCGATCAAAAATTCGAGCGCATCGCTGTTATCGAACTCTTTCGCTTGTTCTACAAGCGCTTCATCGGTCATGCACTCAAACTGGTCGAACGAAACCAAACTCATCCTGTATCCCTCCAAGCATCATTGACGAATAGTTCAATTGTTTTTAATTATACAATAATTACCTGTCGCACGACAATGAAAATTGGCATGACCCCTTTTGTTGTATCCAAAATGTATCTTTTCTATAAAAAAACCACCGTTCTCCCGAATAAAGGAGAACGGTGGATCGCTCATGCGAATGGTTCATATCATGTATCTGAATTCTTTCGGCGACGAATCGCCTCGAGACGCGCGAGGACGTCTTCCGGTAAATCAATCTTCGAGCGCGGTTGAGCTGCTGTCTTCGCGGACGTCGTCTGTTGCTTGATGACGGCAACTGCCGCTTTCCATTCACGTCTAAGTTCCTGCGCCGATATACGAAGTGCGCCAAGCGTGAAGATGACCCACTGCTCCGTGTAATCATTCGTCGCTACTGTTAGCTTAACCCGGATATCCTGTAACCAATCAGCAGCTGTCTTTTCAATCCATTCATCTGCCGTTTCGTTCTCCCGTGTATAGACGATCTCGATTCCACTTTTTTGCATCCGAGACTCACGGCCCGGTTGCAGATAGGCATCAAAGACGATCGTAACGCTGATCCCTGTGACGGCTTGGTACTCCGCCATCGCATGAATCAACCGTTCCCGTGCTAATTCAAAGTCTTGCTCCCGCAACGTCCGAAATTCTGGCCATGCGCCAATGATATTGTAGCCATCTACGATGAGACGATCATATTTCATCGCGCATACGGCTTTCTAGTCCGGTAGACTTCATATAATAATAGCGAAGCCGCCACCGATGCGTTGAGCGACGTGACATGTCCTGCCATCGGGAGGTGGACGAGGAAGTCACATTTCTCACGGACGAGCCGGCTCATTCCTTTTCCTTCACTTCCAATGACGATTCCGAGCGGCATCGTCCCATCGAGTGTCCGGTAGTCGTCACTTTCACGTGCATCCGTTCCCACGAACCAGATGCCTTGTTTCTTTAGATCCTCCATCGTCCGAGCGAGGTTCGTCACGCGAACGACCGGGATATGTTCAATCGCGCCTGTTGATGCTTTCGCAACGACTTGTGTCAATCCGACTGAGCGACGCTTCGGAATAATGATCCCGTGTGCCCCGACAGCATCTGCCGTCCGCAAGATTGATCCGAGATTGTGTGGATCTTCGAGCTCATCAAGCATGATCAAGAGCGGTGTTTCATCCTTTTGACGTGCAAGCTCGAAGATATCTTCCATCTCAGCGTACTCATACGCAGCAACCGCTGCGACGACACCTTGGTGATTTTCCGTTCCAGCTAAACCGGTTAACCGTGAACGTGGTACGAGCTGGATTTGGATGCCCGCTTCCTGCGCCATCGCATGGATGACGGCAAGCGGTCCTTTTTGTTGTCCTTCCTGCAAGAACAGCTTGTTCATCTCTCGTCCACTCCGCAATGCCTCTAGGACCGGATTACGACCTGACAAGAAATCTTGTCCTTCTTCAAGCGGTTCGATCACGACGGGCTGTTCCTTGACTGGAGTAGCTTTTCGTTTCTCTTGTGCTGGGCGCTGTGCCTTCGTTTTCGGCTTCGCACCGGTAGCCTTAGGATTCGTCTGTTTTTTCGGCTTCGAGTAGTTCGAACGCTTGTCCGATGAGTTCTTCAAGGCGATCCCCTCCTTCTGAAAGATAAATATAACCGAGCAATGCTTCAAATGCTGTCGCGTAGCGATACGTGTGGACGTCCGTGCTCTTCGGGACAGAACCGGATTTCGCGTTCTTTCCGCGCCGAACGACCGCTGCCTCTTCTTCCGTCAGCGCATCCGTGTTCAACCAGTGCGTCACGACCGTCGCTTGTGCTTGTGCCCGAACATACCGGACAGCTGCTTTATGCAACTCGCCCGGCTTCACATAACCTTGTTCGAGCAATCGCTCCCGCACACGAATCTCATAGACGACATCGCCCATGTACGCTAACGCGAGTGCATTCAGTTGTTTATAGTTCTTCATCCGCGCTTCCACCGCATCCCTTGCGCTGTGTCTTCCAGTAAGATGCCTTGATCACGCAGCTGATCGCGGATTGCGTCCGCTCGTGCGAAGTCACGATTTTGACGGGCTGTGTTCCGCTCTTCGATCAACTGTTCGACTTCTTCATCGAGTAAGCCTTTGTCGACTGTCAACGTGACACCGAGGACATCTGATAATTCCGAGAAGAGTGCGAGGAACTGTTCGAGCACCTGTTTCGACACATGTGCTTCTCCGAGGTACAAGTTGGCTTCTTTCGAGAGATCGAATAAATCCGTCACAGCGTTCGCTGTATTGAAATCATCATCCATCGATGTGATGAAATGTTCCTTGATCGCCGCTAGACGATTCAACCACTTCTCGTCACCTGTTCCGAGATCAGCCGTCATGTCAAGACGGTGTTCGATGTTTGCGACCGACTCCCGAATCCGTGCGAGACCGTTCGCGGCTTGATCGATCAGTTCCCGACTGTAGTTGATCGGGTGACGATACTGAACCGATAACATGAAGAACCGTAACACCATCGGATCGACCGCTTGGATCGCTTCATGGACCGTCAGGAAGTTACCGAGCGACTTCGACATCTTCTCGTTTTCGATGTTCAAGAACCCGTTATGCATCCAGTAGTTCGCGAACTTCTTCGAGTTGCATGCTTCCGACTGGGCGATCTCATTTTCATGGTGCGGGAACTTCAAGTCTTGTCCGCCAGCATGAATGTCGATCGTCTCCCCGAGATATTTCTTCGCCATCGCCGAGCACTCGATGTGCCAGCCTGGTCGTCCTTCGCCCCATGGACTCGTCCATGCCGGCTCCCCTGGTTTTGCTGCTTTCCAGAGCACGAAATCAAGTGGATCTTCTTTTTTCTCTCCAACTTCAATTCGTGCGCCTGCACGCAATTCATCAATCGACTGTTGGCTCAATTGTCCATAATCATCGAAGCTACGCGTCCGGAAGTAGACATCTCCGCTTGATGCGTAGGCATTGCCTTTTTCGACGAGAACTTCGATGAAGGCGATGATATCGTCCATCGTTTCCGTGACGAGCGGATGGATGTCCGCTTTTTGGACATTCAAGGCGCCCGTGTCCGCGTGATACGCCTCGATGAAACGTTTCGTCAACGCATGATAGTCTTCTCCGAGTTCGTTCGCTGTCCGGATGATCTTATCGTCGACGTCCGTGAAGTTCGAGACATATTTGACTTCATATCCGCGGTATGTGAAGTAGCGGCGGACCGTATCGAAGACGATGGCTGGACGTGCGTTCCCGATATGAATGTAGTTGTAAACCGTCGGACCACAGACATACATCTTGACCTTTCCTTCTTCTAATGGTTTAAATGGTTCCTTTTTTCCGGTCATGCTGTTGTACAGTTGAATCATGACGTCGCCCTCCTTTAATCCGTTCAATTTCTTGTTTTAATACTTCTAGTTCCATTTCAATCCGCTCCTGGCATTCGCTGACCGGATCCGGGAAACGATGATCAAGTGGTGCTTCGACCTTCATGCCGTCTTGAATGACGACACGTCCCGGAATGCCGACGACGGTCGCATTGGGAGGAACGTGTTTTAAGACGACGGAACTGGCACCGATTTTTGAGTATGCCCCAATCGTGATATCACCAAGGACACGGGCACCTGCTGAGACAAGTACGCCGTCTTCAATCGTCGGATGACGCTTTCCTGTTTCTTTCCCTGTTCCGCCAAGCGTCACGCCTTGAAACAACGTGACGTCATCACCAATGATCGTTGTCTCACCAATGACGACACCCATCCCGTGATCAATAAAGAATCGGCGTCCAATCGTCGCTCCTGGATGAATCTCGATGCCTGTCAAAAAGCGACTGAATTGCGAAATCAATCGACCGAGCAAGCGGAACTTTGCGTTCCAGAGTCGATGGGCCAGACGATGCATCCAAATCGCATGTAAGCCCGGGTATGTCAAAATGACTTCTAACGTGCTGCGGGCAGCTGGATCTTGCTCAAACACATTGCGGATATCTTCTCGTATCCGTGTCATATACGTTCTCCTCTCCATAAGAAAAAGCGCCTCTATGCATTGCTGCACAGAGACGCTAACGAAGCGCGGTCCCACTCTGTTTGGACGATTGACTCGTCCCTCTCGACGTCCGTTAACGCCGGAGATACGTCTGCGCCTACTCTCACGGATTTCGGGCAGCACTCAGAGGGGCATTTCATGATTCGCTTCTTCAAGCCCTCGCACCATTCGAGCTTGTCTCTGGAGAAGAAGACGCATCGTTACTTTCCTCGTCTACGCTTTCGTTATTCTGCTTCAAGCCGTGCAAGCACACGGTCTTTTCCTAGTAATTGAATCGTGTTCGGGAGTTCTGGACCATGCGTCTGTCCTGTCGTCGCGACACGAATTGGCATGAATAAATTCTTTCCTTTTTGACCAGTCGCTTTTTGCGTCGCTTTGATCGATGCTTTAATTGCTTCTGGTGTCCACTCTTCGAGAGCACGTAACTGATTCGCGAATTCTGCAAGTACAGTCGGAACCGTCTCGCCGCTCAAGACAGTGTTTGCCTCTTCATCATACACCACTTCGTCCTCAAAGAACATCTCTGAAAGCTTGACGATTTCCGCGCCATGCGTCATCTGTTCGCGGTATAACGCAACGAGATCACGTGCCCAAGCAAGCTCTTCTTCTGAAGGTGACGCTTCGACGCGACCTGCTTCTTGTAAGAACGGAAGACTGGCTTCGAATACTTCTTCGAACGATTGATGTTTCATGTACTGGCTGTTGATCCAAGCCAATTTGTTTTGGTCAAAGACAGCTGGACTCTTCGAGAGACGATCTGCGTCAAAGATTTCGATGAACTCTTCTTTCGTGAAGATTTCTTGTTCGCCGACTGGTGACCAACCGAGAAGCGTGATGAAGTTGAGCAATGCTTCCGGGAGATAACCGAGCTCTTTATACTGCTCGATATACTGAATGATCGAGTGATCACGTTTCGAGAGTTTCTTGTGTGATTCGTTGACGATCAATGTCATGTGACCGAACGTCGGGTATTCCCAACCGAACGCATCATAGATCATCATTTGTTTCGGTGTGTTCGAAATATGATCATCTCCACGAAGAACATGGCTGATCGCCATCAAGTGATCGTCGATGACGACGGCAAAGTTATACGTCGGAATGCCGTCTTTTTTGACGATGACCCAGTCACCGAAGTCTTTTGATTCGAATGAGACGTCGTCTTTAACGATATCATTCCATGTATACGTAACATCTTCCGGTACACGAATCCGAATCGATGGCGTGCGACCTTCTGCGCGGAACGCTTCTTCTTGTTCTGCTGTCAGGTTACGGTGTGCTCCTGAATAACGCGGTGCTTCTCCACGTGCGATTTGTGCTTCGCGTTCTGCTTCGAGCTCTTCCGATGTCATGTAGCAACGGTAAGCAAGTCCTTTTTCAAGTAACTCGTCCGTGTACTTTTGGTAGATATCGAGACGCTCCATTTGTGAATAAGGACCGTACTCACCACCGCGACCTGGACCTTCGTCCCAATCGACACCGAGCCACTCGAGGTTCTTCATTTGACTCTCGACACCGCCTGCGATGTTCCGCTTTTGGTCCGTATCCTCGATTCGTAATACCATCTTACCGCCTAAGTGGCGCGCAAAGAGATAGTTAAATAATGCAGTCCGGGCATTCCCGATATGCAAGTGTCCTGTTGGACTTGGGGCATAACGTACTCGTACTTCTGCCATTGCCAATCACTCCTTCGACTAAAATTCGCTTATCTAGTATACCTTATTCTTCGATTCGTTTCAGTAGAATCACTGCTTGACAAGCGATTCCCTCTTCTCGTCCCGTAAAACCTAACCATTCCGTCGTCGTTGCCTTAACATTGATCTGTTCAATGTCCGCTTCGAGCAATTCCGCGATCCGCGCTCGCATCGTATCGATGTACGGACGGAGCTTTGGTGCCTGTGCGATGACTGTCGCATCTAGGTTGCCAAGCTCATACCCTTGTTGTTTAACGAGCGCGTAGACATGCTGCAGCAATTTTGCTGAATCGGCATCCTTGAATTCCGGATCCGTATCCGGAAAATGTTTTCCGATATCCCCTGCTGCGATTGCACCAAGTGCCGCGTCGGCAATCGTATGTAACAAGACGTCTGCATCCGAATGACCGAGCAATCCTTTCGTGTGCGGAATCTCGATGCCGCCTAAAATCAATTTCCGATCCTCTGCAAAGGCATGTACATCAAAACCTTGTCCAATTCGAATCATCGTCATTTCCCTCGTTTCATTAGAATCGCTTCACCGAACCAAAGATCGTCCGGTGTCGTCATCTTGATATTTTCGTAGTGACCGTGGACGATCGTTACTTTTCCTCCGTCCCATTCTATCAAACTTGCATCATCGGTTCCTAGGTATTTCGTTGCCGCTTTTTCATGAACTGTGCGAATCGTCGCAAGATCAAACGCTTGTGGTGTCTGCGCTGCCATCAGGTGTTCCCGCGGGACGGTCTCGCTGATGTGATTCGCTTCAATCCTTTTGACCGTGTCTTTAATCGGCACGGCAAGAATCGCCGCCTGATCTAGGACTGCCGCCTGGACGACCGCCTGAATCGCTGCTTGTGAAATGAACGGTCGGGCACCATCATGGATTAAAACGATCCCTTCGCCTTCTAACGCCTCAAGACCACGGAGCACACTTTCCTGACGTTCGGCACCACCCGCGACAAGTCTAATCGATGTCTTATAAGACGCGATAATACTTGTAAACCATTCCTGTTCTAGTGGATTGATCGCAAGGACGATTTCCGTACATGTCGGATCTGCCTCGAAGACATCCAGTGTCCAAGCGATGATTGGACGGTCTCTTAGTTCAAGCATCAATTTATTACGATCTGCGCCCATCCGCTTACCGGCACCGGCAGCGGGGATGACGACGCGATATGTGGCTGTAGACATCCCATTCCCTCTTTTCTCTCTCACTGATCATCGTGATCCATTCCATCACACCGAAAACGGACTCGATCATGAAATCGAATCCGTTACGGGGTCTATCCGAATGCCTCTCGATGTCTCTCTAGGCATAGTGTCTCATTTTTCTTGTGGTTTCGCAAAAATCATTCGTCCAGCCGATGTCTGCAAGACGCTCGTGACGACAACGCCAATCGTTTTCGAAATCAGATGTTTTCCGCCTTCGACGACGACCATCGTCCCATCTTCGAGATAGGCGATGCCCTGTTTTTGTTCTTTTCCTTCCTTGATGACAAGAACGGTCATCTCTTCTCCTGGAATGACGACTTGTTTGACGGCATTCGCCAGGTCATTGATGTTAAGAACAGGAACATGTCGGACTTCACAGACTTTGTTCAAGTTATAGTCGTTCGTGACGACGATCCCTTTGACGAGTTCCGCGAGTTTAATCAGTTTAATATCGACTTCCGGTACATCCTCGAAATCGCCATCATAAATTTCGACCTCGACTCCAGGAATCTCTTGTAATTCTTTTAAGACATCGAGTCCACGACGTCCACGATTTCGTTTCAACGTGTCCGAAGAATCGGCGATGTACTGCAACTCACCGATGACGAATTGCGGAACGATCAGCTTTCCTTCGACGAAACCGGTCTTCGTGATATCCGTGATCCGTCCGTCGATGATGACGCTCGTATCGAGTACCTTACTGTTTGATTTAACTGGAACGACGACTTCTGGCGTCGCCTTTTTCTCACTTTGGTTGCTGCGTAAGAAGATTTTCGTCAATTCATGACGTTTACGATATCCGACCGTAAAGCCAAGATATCCGAACAACGCGGTCACGAAGATCGTTAAGACGTTACTGAGGACAGGAATACCTACTAAATCAATCAATGTACTGACGAGGAAAGCCAGTACCAACCCAATCAACAAACCAAATGTTCCAAAAAAGAGATCTGCTACCGGGGCTTTGACGAGCCGTTCTTCTAAAAATCGGAGAAGTCGAATTACCGAATCCGTAATGAATAATCCAATTAATAAGAATATGAGTGCACCAATCGTTCCAGTTACGTATTCGCTCATCAACCACGCGGGGAATGTCGTATTCGTTGCCGTTTCAATTAATTGGAAGAACTGAGGAAGCAACAAAATCCCGAGGGCAAGTCCGAGTAATGCAAAAAATACCCGAATGACGATTTTCAATCTTCTCACCTCCTTTGCTTATTTTAAGTTCATTGTAACATGTACTGATTTGAACTACCTACGCCGGAAGGAGGGGAAACTGTTTACATATCCATTACAGTTCCCCCATTTTTTGCGTCATTCCAGCTTAAAACGGAATGGTTTCACGTAATGCTTCGTCCACACTCTCGACACCGACGACCGTAATCCCGTCCGGATACGTCCAGCCGCCTAAGTTATTTTTCGGAATGATCGCCCGTGTGAAACCGAGTTTGGCTGCTTCTGCTACACGTTGTTCGATTCGCGATACACGGCGAACCTCACCTGTCAATCCGACTTCACCAATCACGACATCCGTCGGACGCGTCGGCTTGTCACGGAAACTAGAAGCAATCGCGACACAAACCGCCAAGTCAATCGCCGGTTCATCAAGCTTCACACCACCGGCTGCCTTGAGGTACGCATCTTGTGTCTGAAGGAGAAGACCCGATCGTTTCTCAAGCACAGCCATCAATAAAGCCACCTTATTTTGATCGATTCCGGTCGCCATCCGTCTTGGATTTCCGAATGACGTCGGTGAAATCAACGCTTGCAGTTCGACAAGGACCGTCCGTGTCCCTTCCATCGAAGCGACGATCGTCGAACCGGATACACCGGACGTCCGCTCCTCAAGGAAAATTTCTGAAGGATTCAAGACTTCTTCAAGACCAGACTCCCGCATCTCAAAAATTCCGATCTCATTCGTTGAACCAAATCGGTTTTTGACGGCACGCAGAATCCGGAACGTATGATGACGTTCGCCTTCGAAATACAAGACGGCATCCACCATGTGCTCTAGTAAACGTGGTCCAGCAATCGAACCCTGTTTCGTGACGTGACCGACGATGAAGATCGCAATACCGCGACTCTTCGCAATTTTCATCAGCATCGCCGTACATTCACGTACCTGTGTCACACTCCCGGGTGCAGACTGGATTTCATCAATATAAACGGTTTGAATCGAGTCGATGATTAAAAAACGTGGCTGTTCTTCATCGACGACACGTTCAATCATGTTCATATCCGTCTCACTCAGGACGAACAAATCCTGAGTCGGTAAGCCAAGCCGTTCCGCGCGCAATTTAGTTTGTTTGAGCGATTCTTCTCCTGAGATGTAAAGCACTTTTTCGCCGCGTTGGGCAAGACGTGCGCTCGTCTGCAGTAAGATCGTCGACTTCCCGATCCCCGGATCTCCTCCAACAAGCACCATCGAACCTGGAACGATACCGCCTCCGAGGACACGGTCGAATTCACCACTTCCGGTAAAGACGCGACTCTCCTCTTGCGAGACGATGTTCGCGAGGCGCTCTGGCTTCAATTGTTTTGTCGTCGTATGAACGAAAGCGGCACCGCGCCGTCCTTTTTTCTCTTCGACGACTTCTTCGACCATCGTGTTCCATTCTCCGCATCCAGAACAACGTCCCATCCATTTCGGTGATTCGGTTCCACAGCTTTGACAAACGAATTTTGTTTTTAACTTAGCCAATCGATTCATCCTTTCTGTTTCAAAAAAAGAACCAGCTTCGCTCAGAAAGTGCGAAAGCTGGCCCTGTGCTCAGTGCTTATTCCGTTGCGGCAGAACTCACGTGATTCCGGCGAACGATGAATTCGTTCTCTTCGACATCAAGCGCAACACGTTCTCCTTTTTGGATATCGCCTGCGAGCAATGCTTCTGACAACCGGTCTTCCGCTTCCCGTTGAAGGGCACGACGGATTGGACGTGCGCCGTACTCTGGATCGTATCCGATATCGGCAATCTTCGAGAGGGCAGCTGGTGTCAATTCGAAATGAATTTCCTGTTCAGCCAAACGTTTTTCAAGGGTTTTCGCCATCAACTTCACGATCTCTTCGATGTGTTGTTTCTCGAGTGAGTGGAAGACGATCGTTTCATCAATCCGGTTCAAGAACTCTGGACGGAACGCCCGTTTGAGTTCTTCCATGACTTTATCTTTCATGTCTTTGTATTCGCGATCCGTATCTTCCGAAACAGCGAATCCGACATATTTATTCCGTTTAAGGGCACTTGCACCGACGTTCGATGTCATGACGATGATCGTGTTACGGAAATCAACCGTCCGACCTTTCGAGTCTGTTAAGCGTCCATCATCAAGTACTTGCAAGAGAATGTTGAAGACTTCCGGGTGCGCCTTCTCGATTTCATCAAGTAAGATGACTGAGTATGGTTTCCGGCGAACTTTTTCCGTCAATTGACCGCCTTCTTCGTAACCGACATATCCTGGAGGTGAACCGACGAGACGGCTCGTTGCATGTTTCTCCATGTACTCTGACATGTCGATTCGGATGATCGCATCCTCATCTCCGAACATCGCTTCGGCAACCGCACGAGCGAGTTCTGTCTTACCAACCCCAGTAGGACCGAGGAAGATGAACGAACCGATCGGACGTTTTGGATCCTTCAGTCCAGCACGTGCGCGACGGATGGCTTTTGAAATCGATTTAACGGCTTCATTTTGACCGATGACACGATCGTGAAGGATTTCTTCGAGGCGAAGGAGACGATCTGTCTCTTCTTCCGCGATCTTCGTGACCGGTACACCTGTCCAGTTGGCAACGACTTGTGCGATGTCATCTTTTGTGACTTCAAGTTTTTCGTTGCCTTGTTTATTCTGCCATTCCTCTTTCAAACGCTCAAGCTCATCGCGTAATTTTTGTTCCGTGTCGCGGAGGCTTGCTGCTTTTTCGAACTCTTGGCTTTGGACCGCTTCATCCTTGTCCTTGCGGATACCTTCGAGTTTTGCTTCGACTTCTTTTAAGTTCGGTGGTGCTGTGTATGAACGCAACCGAACTTTCGATGCCGCTTCATCGATCAAATCGATCGCTTTATCCGGAAGGAAACGATCCGAAATGTATCGATCTGACAATGTGACGGCTTCTTGAATCGCTTCGTCTGTGATCGTCACACGATGGTGTGCTTCATAACGATCGCGAAGACCAAATAGGATTTGTGTTGCTTCATCCGTTGTTGGCTCTGCGACTTGGATCGGTTGGAAACGACGTTCGAGTGCCGCATCTTTTTCGATGTATTTCCGGTACTCATCAAGAGTCGTTGCTCCGATACACTGGAGTTCGCCTCGTGCGAGCGATGGTTTAAGGATGTTCGATGCATCGATCGCACCTTCTGCTCCACCCGCTCCGATCAATGTATGCAACTCATCAATGAAGAGAATGATGTTCCCCGCTTGACGAATCTCATCCATGACCTTTTTCAAACGATCTTCGAATTCACCACGGTATTTCGTACCAGCGACAAGTGTCCCCATGTCGAGTACCATGACGCGTTTATTGCGTAACGTCTCCGGTACTTCATTGTTGATGATTTGTTGAGCGAGACCTTCGACGACAGCCGTTTTACCGACCCCTGGTTCCCCGATCAAGACCGGGTTATTTTTCGTCCGGCGGCTCAAGACTTCGATGACACGTTGAATTTCTTTCGCACGACCGATAACTGGATCAAGACGTGTTTCGCGCGCTTGTTGTGTCAAATCACGAGCAAGACCATCAAGTGTTGGTGTTGCGACACCTGAACCTGCTTGCGACGCGTTTGCTGTCGTTTCGCTGTTCCCGAGCAACTGGAGTACTTGCTGACGGGCTTTTGAAAGACTGATGCCTAAGTTATTCAAGACACGAGCAGCAACGCCCTCTCCTTCTCGAATCAATCCGAGCAAGAGGTGTTCTGTTCCAACGTAAGAGTGACCTAGTTTACGTGCCTCATCCATTGATAACTCGATGACTTTTTTCGCACGTGGTGTATAGTGAATCGTCGTTGCACCATCTTGTCCGCGACCGATCAATGCTTCGACTTCCATCTGAATTTTATCTGAACTGAGACCGAGTGCTGTTAAGGCTTTCGCAGCGATTCCGTCTCCTTCACGTACAAGTCCGAGTAAAATGTGTTCTGTTCCGATATTGTGGTGCCCCAACCGTACTGCCTCTTCTTGAGCAAGTGCCAATACACGTTGTGCACGTTCTGTGAATCGTCCAAACATCATTATGCAAAACCTCCTTGTGTGTGATCCCTGTTTGTCTGTTCGGTTAACATCGTCCGGATTCGTTTCGCCCGTTCAATGTCCCGTTCTCTAGATGTTAATTGTTTCCCGAAATGCTTTTGTAGAAAACCTGTTTGTAATGAAACGAGCAGTTGATGAAAAAGATTTGGAGGAAGATTGACTTCTAGTCCCAGACTGTCTGCTAAGCGAACATCCGATAGTCGTTCCGTTGCTTCCCGCGCTGTAATCAGTCGAGCTGATGTCAGGACACCGTAGGAACGATATAGTCTGTCCTCTAGTTCTTCTTGATACATCTCCAATAATCCTTTTCGTGCTGCCTGTTCTGCTTCAATTAATGCTTCGACGGCAAATTGATAGTCCGTGATCAGCATATCTTCACTTGCCCCAAGCGTCCGTTGGTTCGAAAGTTGGAACATGCGACCAGAGGCATCGCTTCCCTCGCCGTAACGCCCACGAATCGCGAATCCGAGCTGTCGTAAGTGTTTGATATAGCCTTGAATCTGATTCGTCAGGACCAGTCCCGGTAAGTGCAACATCACGGAAGCACGAAGACCTGTTCCGACGTTACTCGGACACGTCGTTAAATAACCAAGCGTGTCATCAAAAGCAATTTTAAATCGTTCACTGATCAAACGATCGACTTGTTTTGCGATCCGAAACGCTTCTTCAAGCTGTAGCCCAGGTAATAATGTCTGGATTCGAAAATGATCCTCTTCGTTTACCATGACACTGATCTGCTCATCCTCACTAATGAAGAGTCCTGTCCGTGGATGACTTGCTAACGCTGGACTGATCAGATGCTTTTCTACTAAAGCGGTTCGCGTCAGGACATCTGCTTGATCGACGCGACCAAACCGGAACCCTTTCATCCCGTTTAGTTGGCGTTCTGTCTCTTCAATGAGCGCATTCGCTTGTGCTTCTGACAACATCGTTGAGAACGGATAACGTGTCGTATTACGCGCCAACCGGATCCGTGTCGAAACGACGATGTCGTCAAAGGGAGAAGATTGATTCATCGATTCGCTTAAAGGGTGTTGGAGCAACTCTTCAAACATGACGCAAATCCTCCTCGACACTCTCAATCTGTTGTTTTATGATTTCTGCTTCTTCATAATCTTCTGCTAAGATTTTGCGGTTAAGTTGTTCTTTCAATCGACTGAGCTGCTGGTTCAATCGTTTTTCAACGGATTCCTCATCAGGCCGTGAGCCATAATGTTGCGTATGACCGTGTTGGAACTGACGAACCATGCCGTCGACTTCGTCTTTAAAAAATGAATAACAAGTCGGGCAACCGACTTTACGAAGATGAAGCAATTGTTGACGGGTCATACCACAAGACGGACACGCCGTCCCTTGATATTCACGTGCTAACTCCCGCACACAAACCGAGCATAAGAACTTCTCATCGGTTTCCGATTCTTGTGGAAGTTTGACACGGACGATTGCTTCTCGTTCGCCACATCGTTGACAACGCATCATGCATTCCTCCAATGTCCGACGACTAGAGTCGCTTCATGGTTTGAAGAAGCGTCCGCATCAAGTGGGCACGCATCCGGTGTTGATCTTCGACCGCCATTGGCAAACTCTCTTTTTGCAACAGCGATTGAATCAAAATAGCTTCCCGCCGCGTCAGTAATTGTTCGTTCATCAAACGAATCAAATAATCTTCTGCAGCTTGTTCCGTCAAATGATCACCAATCCATGAACTGACTTCGTCTAATAGATCGTGACTATCGAGCACAACGATTTTTTGAATCCGAATGTATCCACCGCCACCCCGTTTACTTTCAACAAAATAGCCCTTCTCGACCGTAAAACGAGTATTAATGACGTAGTTGATTTGTGATGGAACACAGTCAAAACGTTGTGCAATTTCTTGACGTTTGATTTCAATCGTCTTTTCGTCGTGTAAAATTTGCTTTAAATAGGCTTCGATGATATCTGTGATGTTTTGCATTGGCACCACCTCTCTGACCATCTTTGACTATTGTTTGATTTAATAGTAATCATCTAAAAAAAGAAATGCAACTGATAAGGCTTTTTAGAAAACACAAAAAGACCGACCTGCAATCTGCAGATCGGTCAAGTGCCTGGCAACGTCCTATCCTCACAGGGGGAAGCCCCCAACTACTTTCGGCGTTCAAGTGCTTAACTTCCGTGTTCGGCATGGGAACGGGTGTGACCACTTGGCTATCGTCACCAGACGACGGGCTCGCGCCCTCAAAACTGAAGTCATCAACAAGCATCTGCTAGAACAAGGCCTCGACCGATTAGTATCACTCAGCTCCACATGTCGCCATGCTTCCACCCGTGACCTATCTACCTCATCGTCTCTGAGGGGTCTTTCTTGATTACTCAAAGGGAAATCTCATCTTGGAGGGGGCTTCATGCTTAGATGCTTTCAGCATTTATCCCGTCCGCACGTAGCTACCCAGCGATGCTCCTGGCGGAACAACTGGTACACCAGCGGTGCGTCCATCCCGGTCCTCTCGTACTAAGGACAGCTCTCCTCAAATTTCCTGCGCCCACGACGGATAGGGACCGAACTGTCTCACGACGTTCTGAACCCAGCTCGCGTACCGCTTTAATGGGCGAACAGCCCAACCCTTGGGACCTACTCCAGCCCCAGGATGCGATGAGCCGACATCGAGGTGCCAAACCTCCCCGTCGATGTGGACTCTTGGGGGAGATCAGCCTGTTATCCCCAGGGTAGCTTTTATCCGTTGAGCGATGGCCCTTCCATGCGGAACCACCGGATCACTAAGCCCGACTTTCGTCCCTGCTCGACTTGTAGGTCTCGCAGTCAAGCTCCCTTCTGCCTTTGCGCTCTACGAATGATTTCCAACCATTCTGAGGGAACCTTTGGGCGCCTCCGTTACTGTTTAGGAGGCGACCGCCCCAGTCAAACTACCCGCCTGACACGGTCCTCCAGCCGGATCACGGCTGCGAGTTAGAGACTCTATGCATGAAGGGCGGTATCCCAAGGGTGACTCCTCCGAAGCTGGCGCTCCGGGCTCGACGTCTCCCGCCTATCCTGTACATCATGCACAAAGCCTCAATATCAGGCTGTAGTAAAGCTCCATGGGGTCTTTCCGTCCTGTCGCGGGTAACCTGCATCTTCACAGGTACTATGATTTCACCGGGTCTCTCGTTGAGACAGTGCCCAAATCGTTACGCCTTTCGTGCGGGTCGGAACTTACCCGACAAGGAATTTCGCTACCTTAGGACCGTTATAGTTACGGCCGCCGTTTACTGGGGCTTCGGTTCAAAGCTTCGCTTGCGCTAACCCATCCCCTTAACCTTCCAGCACCGGGCAGGCGTCAGCCCCTATACGTCATCTTGCGATTTAGCAGAGACCTGTGTTTTTGCTAAACAGTCGTTTGGGCCTATTCACTGCGGCTCTACTCATGTAGAGCGTCCCTTCTCCCGAAGTTACGGGACCATTTTGCCGAGTTCCTTAACGAGAGTTATCCCGCGCGTCTTAGAATTCTCATCTCGCCTACCTGTGTCGGTTTACGGTACTGGCGCCTTCCCCCTCACTAGAGGCTTTTCTTGGCAGTGTGAAATCGTGACCTACGTCCCTACGGGACTCCGCATCGTTCCTTGACTTTGATGCCTGACGGATTTGCCAATCAGACGGTCTTGAAACTTGCACATGCACTTCCATCCGCATGCGTCACTATCCTCCTGCGTCCCCCCATTGTTCAAACGGTGGATCGGCGGTACAGGAATATCAACCTGTTATCCATCGCCTACGCCTTTCGGCCTCGGCTTAGGTCCAGACTAACCCTGAGCGGACGAGCCTTCCTCAGGAAACCTTGGGCTTTCGACGGAGGGGATTCTCACCCCTCTTTTCGCTACTCACACCGGCATTCTCACTTCCAAACGCTCCACTGCTCCTTCCGGTACAGCTTCACAGCGGTTTGGAACGCTCCCCTACCATTCCTTACGGAATCCGCAGCTTCGGTGGTATGTTTAGCCCCGTTACATTTTCGGCGCGGCGCCACTCGACTAGTGAGCTATTACGCACTCTTTGAATGGTGGCTGCTTCTAAGCCAACATCCTAGCTGTCTAGGCAGCGCCACATCCTTTTCCACTTAACATACACTTTGGGACCTTAGCTGGCGGTCTGGGCTGTTTCCCTCTTGACTACGGATCTTATCACTCGCAGTCTGACTCCCGAGTATAAGTTGCTGGCATTCGGAGTTTAACTGAATTCGGTAACCCTGTGGGGGCCCCTAGTCCAATCAGTGCTCTACCTCCAGAACTCTCAACCTCGAGGCTAGCCCTAAAGCTATTTCGGGGAGAACCAGCTATCTCCAGGTTCGATTGGCATTTCACCGCTACCCACACCTCATCCCCGCACTTTTCAACGTGCGTGGGTTCGGACCTCCAGTCAGTGTTACCTGACCTTCATCCTGGACATGGGTAGATCACCTGGTTTCGGGTCTACGACAACGCACTGAACGCCCTGTTCAGACTCGCTTTCGCTACGGCTCCGCCTCATCGGCTTAACCTCGCGCGTTATCGTAACTCGCCGGTTCATTCTACAAAAGGCACGCCATCACCCGTTAACGGGCTCTGACTACTTGTAGGCATACGGTTTCAGGATCTATTTCACTCCCCTTCCGGGGTGCTTTTCACCTTTCCCTCACGGTACTGGTTCACTATCGGTCACTAGGGAGTATTTAGCCTTGGGAGATGGTCCTCCCGGATTCCGACGGGGTTTCACGTGTCCCGCCGTACTCAGGATCCACTCTGGAGGGAAAACAGTTTCAGCTACAGGGCTGTCACCTTCTTCGGCCGACCTTTCCAGGTCCTTCACCTACTGTCTTCCTTTTTGACTCCGTATAGAGTGTCCTACAACCCCGAAGAGCATGCTCTCCGGTTTGGGCTGTTCCCGTTTCGCTCGCCGCTACTCAGGGAATCGCATTTGCTTTCTCTTCCTCCGGGTACTTAGATGTTTCAGTTCCCCGGGTCTGCCTCACGCTACGCTATGTATTCACGTAACATGTCCCATCCCATTACGGATGGTGGGTTCCCCCATTCGGAAATCTTCGGATCAAAGCATACTTACTGCTCCCCGAAGCATATCGCTGTTCGTCGCGTCCTTCATCGGCTCCTAGTGCCAAGGCATCCACCGTACGCCCTTCATACCTTGATCTAGCGTTGGTATTCTAAGAACACACGTCTTAAATGACATGGTTAATTAAAAGTTTGATGTCTTGTTGATGTCTTCAGTTTTCAAGGTGCGAGTGTCTCTATCGAGACTGAGAGACGAGCTCTCAAAACTGAACGATGGGCATGTCCCGTAAGGGACGTTTTCCTTAGAAAGGAGGTGATCCAGCCGCACCTTCCGATACGGCTACCTTGTTACGACTTCACCCCAATCATCTACCCCACCTTCGACGGCTGGCTCCTTGCGGTTACCTCACCGGCTTCGGGTGTTGCAAACTCTCGTGGTGTGACGGGCGGTGTGTACAAGACCCGGGAACGTATTCACCGCAGTATGCTGACCTGCGATTACTAGCGATTCCGACTTCATGCAGGCGAGTTGCAGCCTGCAATCCGAACTGGGAACGGCTTTATGGGATTGGCTCCACCTCGCGGTCTCGCTGCCCTTTGTACCGTCCATTGTAGCACGTGTGTAGCCCAACTCATAAGGGGCATGATGATTTGACGTCATCCCCACCTTCCTCCGGTTTGTCACCGGCAGTCTCCCTAGAGTGCCCAACTGAATGCTGGCAACTAAGGATAGGGGTTGCGCTCGTTGCGGGACTTAACCCAACATCTCACGACACGAGCTGACGACAACCATGCACCACCTGTCACCATTGTCCCCGAAGGGAAAACTTGATCTCTCAAGCGGTCAATGGGATGTCAAGAGTTGGTAAGGTTCTTCGCGTTGCTTCGAATTAAACCACATGCTCCACCGCTTGTGCGGGTCCCCGTCAATTCCTTTGAGTTTCAGCCTTGCGGCCGTACTCCCCAGGCGGAGTGCTTAATGCGTTAGCTTCAGCACTGAGGGGCGGAAACCCCCCAACACCTAGCACTCATCGTTTACGGCGTGGACTACCAGGGTATCTAATCCTGTTTGCTCCCCACGCTTTCGCGCCTCAGCGTCAGTTACAGACCAAAGAGTCGCCTTCGCCACTGGTGTTCCTCCACATCTCTACGCATTTCACCGCTACACGTGGAATTCCACTCTTCTCTTCTGTACTCAAGCCTTCCAGTTTCCAATGGCCCTCCCCGGTTGAGCCGGGGGCTTTCACATCAGACTTAAAAGGCCGCCTGCGCGCGCTTTACGCCCAATAATTCCGGACAACGCTTGCCACCTACGTATTACCGCGGCTGCTGGCACGTAGTTAGCCGTGGCTTTCTCGTAAGGTACCGTCAAGGTACGAGCATTTCCTCTCGTACGTGTTCTTCCCTTACAACAGAGTTTTACGATCCGAAAACCTTCATCACTCACGCGGCGTTGCTCCATCAGACTTTCGTCCATTGTGGAAGATTCCCTACTGCTGCCTCCCGTAGGAGTCTGGGCCGTGTCTCAGTCCCAGTGTGGCCGATCACCCTCTCAGGTCGGCTATGCATCGTCGCCTTGGTGGGCCGTTACCCCACCAACTAGCTAATGCACCGCAAGGCCATCTCAAGGTGACGCCGGAGCGCCTTTCATCAACGGACCATGCGGTCCGATGAACTATCCGGTATTAGCTCCGATTTCTCGGAGTTATCCCAATCCTTGAGGCAGGTTCCTTACGTGTTACTCACCCGTCCGCCGCTCATTCCGCTGCCTTCCCTCCGAAGAGTTCCGTCAGTTTCCTGCGCTCGACTTGCATGTATTAGGCACGCCGCCAGCGTTCGTCCTGAGCCAGGATCAAACTCTCCATGAAGTGTTTGACTTGCTCGTTGTGTGACCGAAGTCACGATTGACGAAGCTTGCGCTTCATTCGTTTTTGTATTCCGTAGAATACGATTTTTGCCTCATCGTTCAGTTTTCAAAGTTCGTCATAAAAATGGTGGAGCCTAGCGGGATCGAACCGCTGACCTCCTGCGTGCAAGGCAGGCGCTCTCCCAGCTGAGCTAAGGCCCCATTAAAGGGATGAAATTGAAGATGGTCGGGAAGACAGGATTCGAACCTGCGACCCCTTGGTCCCAAACCAAGTGCTCTACCAAGCTGAGCTACTTCCCGAAAATGCACCCTGAGAGATTCGAACTCCCGACCCCTTGATTCGTAGTCAAGTACTCTATCCAGCTGAGCTAAGGGTGCGGAATATAAGGATCAAACAGCAAACATCAAAATGAAAATGGTACCGAGGGCCGGAATCGAACCGGCACGGGGAAACCCCCGCAGGATTTTAAGTCCTGTGCGTCTACCAGTTCCGCCACCCCGGCAGGGATATAAAAGGTAGAACCTTCATTCATAATTGAATTCTGGTGATCATTGAAGATGAAAATGGTGCCGGCAACAGGAGTCGAACCCGCGACCTACTGATTACAAGTCAGTTGCTCTACCAGCTGAGCTACACCGGCAAGTGTAATAAAAATGGTGGAGGATGACGGGATCGAACCGCCGACCCCCTGCTTGTAAGGCAGGTGCTCTCCCAGCTGAGCTAATCCTCCATATGTATCGCCTGGCAGCGTCCTATCCTCACAGGGGGAAGCCCCCAACTACTTTCGGCGTTCAAGTGCTTAACTTCCGTGTTCGGCATGGGAACGGGTGTGACCACTTGGCTATCGCCACCAGACATTTATTATCTTAACATTATGTTCACATAACGTCAAGACTTTTTTTCGTTTTTTTGAAAGGCTCGCGCCCTCAAAACTGAAGTCATCAACAATGCATCTGCTAGAACAAGGCCTCGACCGATTAGTATCACTCAGCTCCACATGTCGCCATGCTTCCACCCGTGACCTATCTACCTCATCGTCTCTGAGGGGTCTTTCTTGATTACTCAAAGGGAAATCTCATCTTGGAGGGGGCTTCATGCTTAGATGCTTTCAGCATTTATCCCGTCCGCACGTAGCTACCCAGCGATGCTCCTGGCGGAACAACTGGTACACCAGCGGTGCGTCCATCCCGGTCCTCTCGTACTAAGGACAGCTCTCCTCAAATTTCCTGCGCCCACGACGGATAGGGACCGAACTGTCTCACGACGTTCTGAACCCAGCTCGCGTACCGCTTTAATGGGCGAACAGCCCAACCCTTGGGACCTACTCCAGCCCCAGGATGCGATGAGCCGACATCGAGGTGCCAAACCTCCCCGTCGATGTGGACTCTTGGGGGAGATCAGCCTGTTATCCCCAGGGTAGCTTTTATCCGTTGAGCGATGGCCCTTCCATGCGGAACCACCGGATCACTAAGCCCGACTTTCGTCCCTGCTCGACTTGTAGGTCTCGCAGTCAAGCTCCCTTCTGCCTTTGCGCTCTACGAATGATTTCCAACCATTCTGAGGGAACCTTTGGGCGCCTCCGTTACTGTTTAGGAGGCGACCGCCCCAGTCAAACTACCCGCCTGACACGGTCCTCCAGCCGGATCACGGCTGCGAGTTAGAGACTCTATGCATGAAGGGCGGTATCCCAAGGGTGACTCCTCCGAAGCTGGCGCTCCGGGCTCGACGTCTCCCGCCTATCCTGTACATCATGCACAAAGCCTCAATATCAGGCTGTAGTAAAGCTCCATGGGGTCTTTCCGTCCTGTCGCGGGTAACCTGCATCTTCACAGGTACTATGATTTCACCGGGTCTCTCGTTGAGACAGTGCCCAAATCGTTACGCCTTTCGTGCGGGTCGGAACTTACCCGACAAGGAATTTCGCTACCTTAGGACCGTTATAGTTACGGCCGCCGTTTACTGGGGCTTCGGTTCAAAGCTTCGCTTGCGCTAACCCATCCCCTTAACCTTCCAGCACCGGGCAGGCGTCAGCCCCTATACGTCATCTTGCGATTTAGCAGAGACCTGTGTTTTTGCTAAACAGTCGTTTGGGCCTATTCACTGCGGCTCTACTCATGTAGAGCGTCCCTTCTCCCGAAGTTACGGGACCATTTTGCCGAGTTCCTTAACGAGAGTTATCCCGCGCGTCTTAGAATTCTCATCTCGCCTACCTGTGTCGGTTTACGGTACTGGCGCCTTCCCCCTCACTAGAGGCTTTTCTTGGCAGTGTGAAATCGTGACCTACGTCCCTACGGGACTCCGCATCGTTCCTTGACTTTGATGCCTGACGGATTTGCCAATCAGACGGTCTTGAAACTTGCACATGCACTTCCATCCGCATGCGTCACTATCCTCCTGCGTCCCCCCATTGTTCAAACGGTGGATCGGCGGTACAGGAATATCAACCTGTTATCCATCGCCTACGCCTTTCGGCCTCGGCTTAGGTCCAGACTAACCCTGAGCGGACGAGCCTTCCTCAGGAAACCTTGGGCTTTCGACGGAGGGGATTCTCACCCCTCTTTTCGCTACTCACACCGGCATTCTCACTTCCAAACGCTCCACTGCTCCTTCCGGTACAGCTTCACAGCGGTTTGGAACGCTCCCCTACCATTCCTTACGGAATCCGCAGCTTCGGTGGTATGTTTAGCCCCGTTACATTTTCGGCGCGGCGCCACTCGACTAGTGAGCTATTACGCACTCTTTGAATGGTGGCTGCTTCTAAGCCAACATCCTAGCTGTCTAGGCAGCGCCACATCCTTTTCCACTTAACATACACTTTGGGACCTTAGCTGGCGGTCTGGGCTGTTTCCCTCTTGACTACGGATCTTATCACTCGCAGTCTGACTCCCGAGTATAAGTTGCTGGCATTCGGAGTTTAACTGAATTCGGTAACCCTGTGGGGGCCCCTAGTCCAATCAGTGCTCTACCTCCAGAACTCTCAACCTCGAGGCTAGCCCTAAAGCTATTTCGGGGAGAACCAGCTATCTCCAGGTTCGATTGGCATTTCACCGCTACCCACACCTCATCCCCGCACTTTTCAACGTGCGTGGGTTCGGACCTCCAGTCAGTGTTACCTGACCTTCATCCTGGACATGGGTAGATCACCTGGTTTCGGGTCTACGACAACGCACTGAACGCCCTGTTCAGACTCGCTTTCGCTACGGCTCCGCCTCATCGGCTTAACCTCGCGCGTTATCGTAACTCGCCGGTTCATTCTACAAAAGGCACGCCATCACCCGTTAACGGGCTCTGACTACTTGTAGGCATACGGTTTCAGGATCTATTTCACTCCCCTTCCGGGGTGCTTTTCACCTTTCCCTCACGGTACTGGTTCACTATCGGTCACTAGGGAGTATTTAGCCTTGGGAGATGGTCCTCCCGGATTCCGACGGGGTTTCACGTGTCCCGCCGTACTCAGGATCCACTCTGGAGGGAAAACAGTTTCAGCTACAGGGCTGTCACCTTCTTCGGCCGACCTTTCCAGGTCCTTCACCTACTGTCTTCCTTTTTGACTCCGTATAGAGTGTCCTACAACCCCGAAGAGCATGCTCTCCGGTTTGGGCTGTTCCCGTTTCGCTCGCCGCTACTCAGGGAATCGCATTTGCTTTCTCTTCCTCCGGGTACTTAGATGTTTCAGTTCCCCGGGTCTGCCTCACGCTACGCTATGTATTCACGTAACATGTCCCATCCCATTACGGATGGTGGGTTCCCCCATTCGGAAATCTTCGGATCAAAGCATACTTACTGCTCCCCGAAGCATATCGCTGTTCGTCGCGTCCTTCATCGGCTCCTAGTGCCAAGGCATCCACCGTACGCCCTTCATACCTTGATCTAGCGTTGGTATTCTAAGAACACACGTCTTAAATGACATGGTTAATTAAAAGTTTGATGTCTTGTTGATGTCTTCAGTTTTCAAGGTGCGAGTGTCTCTATCGAGACTGAGAGACGAGCTCTCAAAACTGAACGATGGGCATGTCCCGTAAGGGACGTTTTCCTTAGAAAGGAGGTGATCCAGCCGCACCTTCCGATACGGCTACCTTGTTACGACTTCACCCCAATCATCTACCCCACCTTCGACGGCTGGCTCCTTGCGGTTACCTCACCGGCTTCGGGTGTTGCAAACTCTCGTGGTGTGACGGGCGGTGTGTACAAGACCCGGGAACGTATTCACCGCAGTATGCTGACCTGCGATTACTAGCGATTCCGACTTCATGCAGGCGAGTTGCAGCCTGCAATCCGAACTGGGAACGGCTTTATGGGATTGGCTCCACCTCGCGGTCTCGCTGCCCTTTGTACCGTCCATTGTAGCACGTGTGTAGCCCAACTCATAAGGGGCATGATGATTTGACGTCATCCCCACCTTCCTCCGGTTTGTCACCGGCAGTCTCCCTAGAGTGCCCAACTGAATGCTGGCAACTAAGGATAGGGGTTGCGCTCGTTGCGGGACTTAACCCAACATCTCACGACACGAGCTGACGACAACCATGCACCACCTGTCACCATTGTCCCCGAAGGGAAAACTTGATCTCTCAAGCGGTCAATGGGATGTCAAGAGTTGGTAAGGTTCTTCGCGTTGCTTCGAATTAAACCACATGCTCCACCGCTTGTGCGGGTCCCCGTCAATTCCTTTGAGTTTCAGCCTTGCGGCCGTACTCCCCAGGCGGAGTGCTTAATGCGTTAGCTTCAGCACTGAGGGGCGGAAACCCCCCAACACCTAGCACTCATCGTTTACGGCGTGGACTACCAGGGTATCTAATCCTGTTTGCTCCCCACGCTTTCGCGCCTCAGCGTCAGTTACAGACCAAAGAGTCGCCTTCGCCACTGGTGTTCCTCCACATCTCTACGCATTTCACCGCTACACGTGGAATTCCACTCTTCTCTTCTGTACTCAAGCCTTCCAGTTTCCAATGGCCCTCCCCGGTTGAGCCGGGGGCTTTCACATCAGACTTAAAAGGCCGCCTGCGCGCGCTTTACGCCCAATAATTCCGGACAACGCTTGCCACCTACGTATTACCGCGGCTGCTGGCACGTAGTTAGCCGTGGCTTTCTCGTAAGGTACCGTCAAGGTACGAGCATTTCCTCTCGTACGTGTTCTTCCCTTACAACAGAGTTTTACGATCCGAAAACCTTCATCACTCACGCGGCGTTGCTCCATCAGACTTTCGTCCATTGTGGAAGATTCCCTACTGCTGCCTCCCGTAGGAGTCTGGGCCGTGTCTCAGTCCCAGTGTGGCCGATCACCCTCTCAGGTCGGCTATGCATCGTCGCCTTGGTGGGCCGTTACCCCACCAACTAGCTAATGCACCGCAAGGCCATCTCAAGGTGACGCCGGAGCGCCTTTCATCAACGGACCATGCGGTCCGATGAACTATCCGGTATTAGCTCCGATTTCTCGGAGTTATCCCAATCCTTGAGGCAGGTTCCTTACGTGTTACTCACCCGTCCGCCGCTCATTCCGCTGCCTTCCCTCCGAAGAGTTCCGTCAGTTTCCTGCGCTCGACTTGCATGTATTAGGCACGCCGCCAGCGTTCGTCCTGAGCCAGGATCAAACTCTCCATGAAGTGTTTGACTTGCTCGTTGTTGTGACCGAAGTCACGATTGACGAAGCTTGCGCTTCATTCGTTTTTGTATTCCGTAGAATACGATTTTTGCCTCATCGTTCAGTTTTCAAAGTTCGTCGTGTCGTTTTCAGCGACTTTAATATCTTAACAAGTTATCAACCCGATTGTCAACAACTTTTTTGATATTTATTTTTGTGTGTCACGACCATTCGCGGCACAAGAAGTAATATACCATGGCTTTTTGAATCCTACAAGCATTTTATTAGAAAAACATTTAAAAACTTTTATTTACCCGTTTTTTGACTCGTTTATCCCCACATTGACTTCAAAAAGAACGCTCCGTTCCTTCTATACAGTATAGAAAGAACGGAGCTCTACTCATTAATTTTGTTGGTGACGCATCGTTGGGAAGAGTAATACATCACGAATCGATGGTGCATTCGTCAGCAACATGACGAGACGATCGATCCCGATTCCAAGACCACCCGTTGGCGGCATACCGTACTCGAGTGCTTCGATGAAGTCTGTATCCATTTCATGTGCTTCGTCGTTTCCTGCTTCTTTTTCGACGAGTTGTGCTTCGAAACGTTCACGTTGATCGATTGGATCGTTCAATTCCGTGAAGGCATTCGCATGCTCACGACGGACGATGAATAATTCAAAGCGATCCGTAAAGCGTGGATCCTCTGGATTTTTCTTCGCAAGTGGTGATACTTCAACAGGATGACCATAGACGAATGTTGGTTGAACGAGTGTTTCTTCTACTTTTTGTTCAAAGAACTCATTCAAGATATGTCCCGTCGTCATGTGTGACTGGACCTCAACACCGTGTTCATGTGCTAGTTCGAGGGCACGTTCGTTTGAAATCTGTTCAAAGAAGTCGACACCTGTCGCTTCTTTAACGAGATCGACCATGTGTGCTCGTTTCCAACCGACAGATAGATCGATGACGTCTTCTCCGTAAGTGACTTGTGTCGTACCGAGTACTTCTTGTGCGACGTGAGCGATCAGGTTCTCTGTTAAGTTCATGATGTCTTTATAATCCGCATACGCTTCATAGAGTTCGATCATCGTAAACTCTGGGTTATGGCGTGTTGAGATTCCTTCATTGCGGAACACGCGACCGATTTCGTAGACTTTCTCAAGTCCACCGACGATCAAACGTTTCAAATGGAGCTCGATCGCAATCCGCATGTAAAGCGTCATGTCGAGTGCATTATGATGCGTGATGAACGGACGAGCCGATGCTCCACCCGCAATCGTGTGCAACATTGGTGTTTCGACTTCCAAGTATCCGAGGTTATCGAGATATTGACGAATTCCACGAATGACTTTACTCCGCGCGATGAATGTCTCACGTGATTCTTGGTTCGTAATGAGGTCGAGGTAACGCTGACGGTAACGTTGCTCGATATCTTTTAATCCGTGATATTTATCCGGAAGCGGACGTAATGCTTTTGTTAATAACGTAAATGCTGTGACGTGAACAGAGAGTTCACCAACATTCGTTTTGAACACGTATCCTTGGATCCCAACGATGTCACCTAAGTCACATGTCTTATAGATCTCATACGCCTCTTCACCGACATCATCTTTACGGACATACAACTGAATTTGACCTTGTACATCCTGAACGTTCGTAAAACCAACCTTCCCTTTACGACGTGTCGTCATGACACGACCCGCGATGGCAACTTCCGGTTTCAGTTCAGCCAACTCTTCTTTTGTATGTTCACCAAACGATGCACGAATGCTCGCGGTATCCGTCGAACGTTCAAAACGTGCGCCGAATGGATCGAGACCTTGTTCACGCATGGCGTTCATCTTACCGAGACGCACCTGCATTTGATCGTTCATTTCCATATCCTGACTCACTGTCTTCACTCCTTTTAATAATGGTTCACGACGATTCTCTCGAATAAAAAGCTGTCGGAATGACCGACAGCCCTTTTTAGAAAACCGATACGCTCATCTTCAATGCAACTAGCGTACCACAAAACGACTCTGTCCGACTATACTTTACCTGTTAGGCATATGCTACGTCTTCTTCGAGTGTCTGCAAGTACTGCTGTAACAGTTCAACGAGTCCCGCGTGTGTGTCGATATTGAATAACGCATTGCGAACGCGACCGTTCCCCTTCATTCCTTTCAAATACCAGGCGACATGTGTCCGCATTTCGCGTACGGCGAGTTCCTCTCCCTTTAGCGCGACTAGTCGTGTGGCGTGCAAGAGACAGATATCAATCTTCTCACGCGCCGTTGGTTCTGCCGGAAGCGTTCCTGATTCGAGGTACTGGATCGTCTGATACAACATCCACGGGTTCCCGAGAGCGGCCCGTCCGATCATGACACCGTCGACGCCGATCTCATCAATCATTCGTTTTGCATCTTGCGGAGTCTGAACATCTCCATTTCCGATGATCGGGATGTTGACCGCTTTTTTCGCTTCCCCAATGATATTCCAGTCTGCGACCCCTTCATACTTTTGCGAACGCGTCCGCCCGTGGATGGCAACGGCTTTCGCACCGCCCGCTTCTGCCGCTTTGACATTATCAACACAATAGATGTGATGACTGTCCCAGCCGGTCCGCATCTTGACCGTCACCGGTTTATCGATCGCTTGCGTCACCGCATGGACCATCTCGTACACCTTATCCGGGTCAAGCAACCATTTCGCTCCAGCATCGCTTTTCGTGACTTTCGGAACGGGACAGCCCATGTTGATGTCAATGATATCGGCATTCGTGTTCGCTTCGACATATCGCGCCGCTTGAACGAGCGTCTCTTTCGAACCGCCATAGATTTGAAGACTGAGCGGTTTTTCCCGCTCATCCACGTACAGCATCTGTAGCGTCCGTTCGTTCTCGTACAAGATCCCTTTATCGCTGACCATCTCCGCACAGACGAGTCCCGCACCGAATTCCTTTGCAATTAACCGAAACGCCGGATTACAGACGCCTGCCATCGGTGCCAAGATGACTTGATTCTTCAGTTTGACATCACCAATGTTAAATTCCATTATTGTTCCTCCGCTTCTAAAAGCCCACCTAACCGTCGTACACCGTTTCGTTCTGTCTCTGGTAACTGCTGATACAACTGCTCGACGCTTTGTCCAAGACCGGGTATGACGCATGTTGCTGCAAGTTCACGTAATGGTGCGAGGACGAATGCCCGCTCTTGCATCCGCGGATGCGGAACGGTTAATCCTTCGAGATCAATGCGTTCTTCCTCATATAGCAAAATATCTAAGTCAAGCGTTCGTGGCC
This sequence comes from Exiguobacterium acetylicum, assembly GCF_019890935.1. Taxonomy (NCBI): domain Bacteria; kingdom Bacillati; phylum Bacillota; class Bacilli; order Caryophanales; genus Exiguobacterium; species Exiguobacterium acetylicum. The sequence goes on along the minus strand of NZ_CP082333.1, from coordinate 78,462 downwards.
CATTTTTGAACAGACGCTCGCGTCCTTCTAGCTGTTCAATTTCCTGCAGTCGCCCAAGTAAGACAGATGCCTCATCCGTCGTTTGAATTGCGACGACCATATTATAGAATAAATCCTGCTCGAGATATCCGACAGGTACCGTCTCATAAATGGAAGAGGTCTTCACATCATGAACGGACGGTAATGCTCTCAGGCGAGTAATCGCTGCTCTTAAGTGAGCCGCTTTATCGCCGATGTTCGAGCCGAGTGCAATGTAAGCTTGCTTCATGCATAGTCCTCCCGAAGGCGATTGATCTCGACCGCCACATGTTCATAATGACCGGCAATCGGCGGATCCGGCTTGATGACCTTGATCGACGCTTCTTGAATTCGTTCATCTAACGCAAAAACTGCTTTTGCAATACGGTCCGCCAAGGCTTCGACGAGTTGGAGCGGTTCTCCTTCGACGACACGTTTCGTCGCTTCATACAATTCGGCGTAATTGACACTTTTCGTCAAATCATCCGTCCGACCGGCTTCTGCCAATGCAAGTCCGATCGATAAATCGACATTAAAGCGTTGACCGAGTTTCGTCTCTTCTGCAAATACACCGTGGTACCCATAAAAACGCATGCCTGTTACATGAATTCGATCCATCGTTATTCTCCCTTCGTCGCAGCCAACATGATGTCCATCATCTGCGCTGCCCGTTTGACTTCTTTGACGTCATGCACACGCATCCAGTCACATCCTTGTTGAATCCCGTAACAAACCGTCGCAATCGTTCCTTCGAGTCGTTCTTCTGTCGGTAATCCGAGCGCAAGTCCGATCATTGATTTACGGGACGTTCCGAGTAAAACCGGATACCCGAAGTCCGTTACGATCGATAGATGACGCATCAGGTACAAGTTCTCTTCATGCGTCTTCATGAATCCAATCCCCGGGTCGAGCCAAATGTGCTCTTCCGCTACGCCTGCCTGTTTCGCTAACCGAATCGATTCCTCAAGGTCAGCCCGGACTTCTGCAAGCATATCTGTCCCATGCGCCGTCTCCCGATTATGCATCAAAATGATGGGTACTTTATACTGCGCAGCAACGTTGACCATCGAACGGTCGCCCCACTTCGAGCCCCAAACATCGTTGATGATATCTGCTCCCGCTTCAATAGCAGCCTCTGCGACGACCGGTTTGTACGTATCGATCGATACGAGGACGTTCAGCTCTCGTTTGATGCGCTTGATGATCGGTAAAACACGGGCGAGTTCTTCTTCGACTGATACGAATGCTGCACCCGGTCGTGTCGATTCTCCACCGACATCGATCGCATCTGCTCCATCCGCGACGAGCTGACGCGCTTGCCGCATCGCTTGCTCGACATCGACATATTGTCCACCGTCCGAAAAGGAGTCCGGTGTCACGTTCAAGATACCCATGATGTAAGTCATCGTTGTTCTCTCCTTGTCGTCGCCTGTTCGACGGATTGATCGAACAGCGTCATGATTTGTGCATATCCTGTTCCGTTGATTCCAGGGAAAGGGCGTCCGTCAAGTGACGAAATCGCGACCGCTTCCTGAACGGAATTCGTATAGATGATCTCATCTGCTTCTTCGAGCTGCGGTAAATAAGCCAAGCGTTCTTCGACCGGTACATGTTGCATGAGGAACTGACGGGTAATCCCGTTCAGTGCACCGGTTTCAAGCGGTGACGTATACCATGTACTTCCGTAACGCCAAAAGATGTTTGACGTAATGCCCTCACAGACATGACCTTCCTTCGTCAAAAACAACCCTTCTGCTTCCGGATTGAACAATTGGCGTTTCGCCACTAGATTGTTCATGTAATGATGTGACTTCAAGCGATATGCTGTCTCCGGCGTACTGCGCGGTAAACGAATCGTCTCGAGTGCACGTTCCGCCCGTTTTCGCGGAGCGATTGGTTTCGCATAGATCAACACGGTCGGCGTGTCGTAAGGATCGATTGATAAACCGATCTCGCGGGGACCAGCCGAGACGTTCAACCGAATGTATAAATCGTTCGCCTCATATGCTGCATATAAATCTTGGATCGCTTGCCGTAAGGCTTCCCGGTCATATGCTAGCTGGATTCCGAGTGCGACACAACTCATCCGTAAGCGTTCAATATGATCATCGAACAAAAACGGATGTCCGTTATAGGTCCGAAACGTCTCGAATACACCCATCCCGTAGACGAATCCGTGATCGAGCGGGGAGATGCGTACTTCTTCTTCTCGTTTAATGGTTCCGTCATGCCAGAGATACATAATGCGTCAACTCCAAGAAATTTTTTAACATCTGTTTCCCGTCTCGCGTCAAAATCGCTTCCGGATGGAACTGGACACCGAGAATCGGCAACGTCCGGTGACGGAGTGCCATGATCTCTCCACCGACTTCCGCCGTCACTTCAAGCACTTCCGGGAATGTCTCGCGTTCCACGACGAGCGAGTGATAACGTGTCACCGGCGTCGCTTGTGGGATCCGTTCAAAGATGCCTTGTCCGTCATGCGTCAGTGGCGAGACTTTTCCGTGCATCAATTCCTTCGCGCGGACGACTTTACCACCGAATACTTGCCCAATCGCTTGATGACCTAAGCAGACCCCTAGTATCGGTACCTTCCCAGCAAAATAAGCAATCGCTTCTAGACTGATCCCCGCTTCATTCGGTGTACAGGGGCCCGGTGAGATGACCAGATGATCCGGTTGCAATGCTTCGATTTCCGCAAGCGTGATCGCGTCGTTGCGAAATACCCGGATGTCTTGCCCAAGTTCGCCGAAATACTGGACTAAGTTGTACGTAAAGGAATCATAGTTATCAATCAATACAATCATTGCGTTCCCTCCGCTGTTTCTTTTGTCACCCACAGCGCTTTGGCTTTACTAAGTGACTCTTCGTATTCACGTGTTGCGTCCGAATCTGTGACGACTCCAGCACCTGCTTGAATATATGCCATCCCGTCTTTTGCGACGAGTGTCCGGATCAAGATGTTGAAAATGGCATCATCCGCCCAACTGATGAAGCCAAGCGACCCAGTGTAGATGCCACGCCGGACCGGTTCCAGTTCTTCAATGATTTCCATCGTCCGGATTTTTGGTGCGCCAGTGATCGTACCACCTGGGAACATCGCAGCGAGCACCTGACTCCCAGAGTGTTCCGGAGCTACTTCCCCTCTGACGTTTGAGACGATGTGTTGTACGTGCGAGTATTTCTCGATCACCATCAGCTCATCGACATGAACCGTACCATAACGACTGACACGTCCTAAATCATTCCGCTCTAAATCAACGAGCATCACATGCTCTGCCCGTTCTTTTTCATTATCGAGTAAGGTTTTCGCAAGTCGTAAATCCTCCGCTTCATCCTTCCCGCGCGGCCGTGTTCCGGCAATCGGACGTGTCGCTAACGCATCACCGATTTTTTCGACGAGCAACTCGGGTGAGGCGGACACGAGTGTTAAATCTTCATCCGCAAAGTAACCCATGTATGGAGAAGGATTGACTTGTCGTAATACATCATACAAATGTTCCGCTGTCGTCCCAAGCGGTTCTTGTTGACGCACGGACAAATTAACTTGGAAAACGTCACCGTCCTCAATATAGGATTTAATCCGGTGTGCCGCTGTCATGAACGCTTCCTGCCCGAAAGCCCGTTCTCGCTCGCCGGACGAACCAGTCGCTGTAAATTGAGGTGCATCCGTCTCGATGCACCAACGCGCGACTTCCGTTTCAAGAACTCGCTCTGCTTCTTCTGCCGTGTCTCGTGTCACGGCAATGAACAACTGCTTCGTTTCTTCGTCAAACACGGCGACTTCATCGTACCAGTAAAATGACAGATCAGGTGTTTGCAGATCATCCGTCGCTTGTTCCGGTAGCTTTTCTAAATAACGGATGGCATCATAACTGACGTATCCGGCAAACCCACCAAAGAACGGTGGCATTCCATCCGGTCGGACTGATTCACGGTCGACGCGGAGCTGTTCGAGTACATCAAACGGATTCGCCGTCGATGTCTCGACTTTTCCATCTGTCTCAATCGTCGTCGTTCCGTCTTTTGTCCGGACGTATCCGACAGGACGAGTCGCCGCCATCGTATACCGGCCGATTCGACCGCTTTCGAGCCAGACGTGTCCCGTTGTGCCATTCGTCTGTTCAACATATCGATTGTAGAATTGTTCTTTCGTCCATGGTACTGCTTTGTATTTCGTCTGTCGCATACGCGTCCCTCACTTCACACTATTCTGCTCTCATTATACGCAAAAAAGTACACGGAAGCCGAATGACTTCCGTGTACGTCCAGTTGATTACTTTGATTGGTCTGCTTCTTCCTCGATTTGATACAGCGGTGTACTTAAGTACCGCTCCCCATTCGAAGGAATGATCGCGAGAACGTTTTTCCCTTTACCGAGACGTTTCGCTGTCTTGAGCGCCGCTGCAATCGCAGCACCTGACGAGATACCGCCTAAGACACCATTCGTCTTCGCTGCTCGGCGTGCGTGATCGAATGCTTCTTCCGTCGTGATTTGCTCAACACCATCATAAATCTCTGTATCGAGAATCGACGGCACGAATCCAGCACCGATTCCTTGCAGTTTGTGTGGTCCCGGTTTACCACCTGATAAGACCGGTGAATCCGTTGGTTCGACGGCAATGATTTCAATCCCTTGGAAAGCATCACGTAACACTTTACCAGCACCGGTGATCGTTCCACCCGTTCCGATTCCCGCGATGAACGCATCGAGTTGCATGCCTTCGAACGCTTCGACGATTTCAGGACCTGTCGTTTTTTCATGAACGACTGGATTGGCACCGTTATTGAATTGTTGTGGCATGAAGTAACCGTGTTCTTCCGCTTCCGCTGTCGCGCGAGCGATCGCACCCTTCATCCCTTCAGGACCCGGAGTCAGAATCAATTCCGCACCATAGGCGCGAAGCAACGTCCGGCGCTCCATGCTCATCGTTTCCGGCATGACGAGGATGGCGCGGTATCCTTTCGCCGAAGCGACCATCGCGAGTCCGATTCCTGTGTTTCCACTCGTCGGCTCGATGATCGTGTCTCCTTCTTTCAGTTGACCCGCTTCTTCTGCAGCCTCAATCATGGATAGCGCGATCCGGTCTTTTACGCTTGATCCAGGGTTCATGTACTCCAATTTCAGATACACATCTGCATCCTCAGGACCCGTTAGATGATGTAACTTGACGATCGGGGTCCGACCGACTAAATCTAATACTGAATTCGCAATACGCATGACCATTCCTCCTCATTAGTGAACCGCTTGAATTCCAAGTAATCCGATAAACTAATTATCAGCGGACTGGATGAAATCTGTCAATCAAAGCGTTTGACTTCCGGCTTTTTTCCATCCTTCGTCTGGCGTTCGACCGCTTCTTGAATCAAACGATCAATCGTCTGTTTTTCCTGTTCCGTTCGCATCGTCTGATAGACCATCGCGCGCGTGATTTTCTCATCACCGACTTCGGCGACGACATCCTCGAGCGGACCGCCGATGCTGTCTTGAACGATTTTAGGAGAATCGACCTTTGGGAGCTCACCCATAAAGGCGTAAGCACCGGTCATGAAATTCGTCAACATTAAGATGAAGATCAACATCCACAAGTACTTAGGTTGTACATTCCCCATATTAGATCCCTCTTATGCTCTTTCGAGTGATTTTTCGCGAAGTTCCTCTAATTCCGGAACGTCATAGTGATAATGCTCTGAACAGAAGTGACAAACAGCTTCCGCACCGCCATCTTCATCAATCATCGCTTGAATCTCATCTGGTCCAAGAGCGATGATCGCTGTCGCTAATTTGTCACGATCACACGTACATTCGAATGATACCGGAATCGTATCAAGATGTTCGTAATCACCGAGAACGAGTTCTAACATTTCTTCCGGTGTTTTTTCCTCACCGACGAGAATCGAGATCGGTTTAAGGGCTCCGACACGTTTTTCGAGTGCTGCAATCGTCTCTTCCGATGCACCTGGCATCAATTGAACGATCAAGCCACCTGCTGCAATGACTGATTCGTCTTCTGGATAAACGAGAACGCCAGCCCCAACGACCGATGGGCTTTGTTCCGATACAGCGAAGTAATACGTGAAGTCTTCGCTGATCTCACCTGTTTGAATCGGCGATTGACCACCGACGAAGTCACGCAACCCGAGGTCTTTGATGACAGAGATGTTTCCGCGACCGACCGCTTCACCGACTTTTAGTTTCGTCAGACCATCTGCATTGACATACGTATCCATCTCGACGCGGGGACGACTCACATATCCACGTACGACACCTTTTGCGTCGGCATCAACGATGATTTTCCCAATCGGTCCATCGCCTTCGACTTTTAATGTGACACGTGTATCGCCTTTTTGCATCGTACCCATCATTGCACCGATCGTCAGTGTCCGACCGAGCGCTGCTGTGACGACAGGTGTCGTCTGGTGGCGCAGTTGTGCTTCATAGACCGTCTTCGTCGAACGGATTGCAAACGCACGGACTTCTCCATTGAAGCCTAACGCCCGTACTAAATAGTCATCTTTTAATTGTGCTAATAATTCTTCACGTTTCATCTTGATTCCCTCACTTATTTCGTTCGTAGATAATCCGTAATCCATCTAACGTCAAGAATGGATCGACGACCTCAATCATCGTGGATTCCTCGCTGATTAATCGGGCTAAGCCGCCGGTCGCGATGACCTTCGCTTCTCCCATTTCTTCTTTCATCCGGTGAACGAGTCCGTCCACCTGTGCCACATATCCGAAGTAGGTCCCCGACTGCATCGCATGGATCGTATTCCGTCCGATGGCTGACTGCGGTTTCGCGATTTCGATTCGCGGTAATTTTGCTGCCTTATTATAGAGTGCCTCGGTTGCAACCATCACACCAGGTGAGATGATGCCGCCGTAATACCGTTTTTGTGCATCGATGTAACAATACGTCGTCGCTGTTCCGAAATCGACGATGATCATCGGTCCCTCGTATTTCGCCGTCGCCGCTACTGCGTTGACGATTCGATCGGCTCCCACTTCCCGTGGATTATCGACTTTTAAATCCAGTCCTGTCTTGATTCCTGGTCCAATCAAGAACGGACGGCGTTTAAAGTAACGTACACACATATTTTCTAGTGGAAACACGACGGGGGGTACGACAGATGATAACACGATTCCCTCGATTTCTTCCACGTTTAGCTCTGCGTCACGGAACAACGCTTTGACGAGCATACCGTATTCGTCCGTCGTCCGTGTTCGGTCTGTCGCAATCCGCCAATGCTCAATCAACTCTTGTCCTTGATAGACACCTAAGACGATATTCGTATTTCCGACATCGATGACTAAAATCATTTGCTTATTTCCCCGCTTCTTCTCAATTTTCATGCTTCTATTGTATTCCGTTGTTTCACGATCGGAACTATATACGTTGTGATTATACCATGCTCGTATGGTCACACCTACCGATGTGTATTCGCTCGGTCTGCCACAAAAAAGAACGGATTCGATATCAATCGAATCCGTTCCATCCGTTTACACTTGATCGTCGCGACGCGGCGTATCTGGTGTATCCGTATCTACATTTTTCCCTTCGTCAACGACTGAACCCATTTGCGTTGGAGACTCTGTCGGTTGATCAACAGTTGCATCTGTCGATTCCGGTGCTTTCTCTTCTGCTTTTGGAGTCGTTGCTTCTGGTTCATGTTTTTTGTATTCGCCTGTCTCTAGGAGATGGTGAATTTGTTTTTGATCAAGTGTTTCAACTTCAAGCAACGTCGTTGCAATCAAGTCGAGCTGATCGCGCTTCTCAGTTAGGATATCTTTCGCTTTTTGGTAACAGCGGTTGATGATCGCTTGGATTTCCGTATCGATCTCGTGTGCGATTGCATCCGAGTAATTCTGTTCGTTTTGGAAATCACGGCCGAGGAAGACGTTACCGCTTTGACCTGATCCGAATTGAAGTGGTCCGAGTTTTTCACTCATCCCGAACTCCATGACCATTTTCCGTGCAAGACCTGTCGCACGCTGGAAGTCATTGCTTGCCCCAGTCGAGACTTCTCCGAAGACGATGTCCTCTGCGACGCGACCACCGAGCAATCCAGTAATCTTATCTTCGAGTTCCGGCTTCGTCATGAAGTAACGATCTTCTTTTGGCAACATGACGACATATCCGCCCGCGTTTCCGCGAGGAACGATCGTTACCTTGTGTACTTCATCCGCATCGTCTAGCGTGACACCGATGATCGTATGTCCAGCTTCGTGCCATGCGACGATCTTTTTCTCTTTCGGCGAGATGATCCGGCTCTTCTTCGCTGGTCCAGCGATGACGCGGTCAATCGCTTCTTCGAGGTCAACGATTGAGACTTTATCACGATCTGCACGAGCGGCAACAAGTGCTGCTTCGTTTAGAAGGTTTTCAAGATCCGCACCTGAGAATCCAGGTGTTCGTTGTGCGATGGCTTTTAAATCAACCGTTGAATCGAGCGGTTTGTTCCGCGCGTGAACTTTCAAGACTGCTTCACGACCGACGACATCTGGACGGTCAACCGTGATTTGACGGTCAAAACGACCTGGACGGAGTAAGGCTGGGTCAAGAATATCAGCACGGTTCGTTGCTGCGATCATGATGATGCCTTCGTTTTCACTGAATCCATCCATCTCAACGAGAAGTTGGTTCAATGTTTGCTCACGCTCATCGTGTCCACCACCGAGACCTGCGCCCCGTTGACGACCAACAGCATCGATTTCATCGATGAAGATGATACATGGTGCATTTTTCTTCGCGTTTTCGAACAAGTCACGGACACGTGATGCCCCGACACCGACGAACATCTCAACGAAGTCAGAACCTGAAATCGAGAAGAATGGTACGCCAGCTTCACCAGCTGCGGCACGTGCGAGCAACGTCTTACCTGTACCTGGAGGACCTACGAGGAGGACCCCTTTCGGAATACGGGCACCGAGTTTCGCGAATTTACGCGGATCTTTCAAGAATTCAACGACTTCGACGAGTTCTTGTTTCTCTTCGTCTGCACCGGCTACATCATCAAACGTAATCTTTTTCTTCTCTGTATCATAGAGGCGTGCCTTCGATTTCCCGAAGTTCATGACGCGACCGCCACCACCGCCACCTTGTGCTTGATTAATCAAGAAGAAGAAGAGGATGAAGATGATGATGAATGGAACGATCGTCGTCAGTAACGCGATCCAACCACCATTCGTTTCTGCTGCCTTAAAGTCCAATTTGACTCCTTGGCTTCTGAGTTGCGTATAGAGATCCGTTAGTTCCGTATCAACAGCCGGTACGACTGTCTCATACGTTGAATCTTTTTCACGCAAATCTCCTGTCACATTATACGTCTGCCCTTCATATTGGAAGGTAGCCGTCTTGATTTCACCTTTTTCAACAGACTCGACAAACTGTGTGTAATTGATTTCTTTGCTTTTGTTCACTGGACTCTGCAAGTATTGCAGAAACAAGATCAAAGCTAGAAAAATGACCCCAAACACGAGGGTATTCTTCACTGCTCGGTTCATCTTATGCCTCCTCTCCGCATCCATCTCGTTTTTCTAGTGGATGAATACGAATCCTGGCGCGACAGGGCGCGCTTTGTAATTGGTTTCATCTTATCATGGGACAGACGAGATTAAAAATAATTAGCCGCCGTAGACTGCAGGTTTCAAGACACCTACATACGGAAGGTTACGGTATTTCTCTTCGTAATCGAGACCATAACCGACGACGAATTCGTGTGGAATGACGAAGCCGCTGTAATCTGCGTGCAAGTCATTCTTCCGTCCTGTTGGTTTGTCGAGCAACGTCACGATCTTAACGGACTTCGCTTTCCGGTACTTGAAGAGGTCAACGAGGTAGCCAAGCGTTAATCCGCTGTCGATGATATCTTCGACAATCAAGATGTCGCGTCCTTCTACCGATGTGTTCAAATCTTTTTCAATCTTGACTTCACCTGTTGATGTTGTCCCACCGTGATACGTTGAAACGTCCATGAAGTCCATTTCAAGGTGCATATCCATCTTTTTCACAAGATCAGACATGAACGGCATTGCGCCTTTTAAGACACACACAAGCAACGGAAAACGATCGTGATAATCCGCTGTCAATTCGCCGGCGAGTGCGCCCACTTTATTTTGGATCTCTTCTTCTGAAATCAGTACTTTTTCCATATCGTTCATCAAGGTCATGCTAGGTATTCCTCCTCCATAATAAACACTACATTACCATTCTATCATTAAATAAGATTTTGCGAGGAGTTCAAATGACCCGAATATTGCAATTCGATGTCCAATGACGGCTAAAATCACTCCATTTGCATCGACGACGACCGGAACCTGTTCTCGGAGATAACGTGGAACCTTAGCATCAATCAGAATTCGACTGACTTTTTTCGAACCTACAGCAAGCTGAATCCGATCTCCTGGACGTGGCGGACGCACCGTCAACGGGAACGCAATCGCGTCCAGCGGGATACCTTGGTTTCCGATTGAGAAGCGAACCATTTGTTCACCATAATGATACGTTCCCAAATTCTCCCCTACTTGAAACGATAAATCGTCATTCATTGACCGTATCACACGATCCTGCATCAAAAAGCCATATGCACGTCGCATCCTCCAGTTTCCATAATACACTTCGTCCGAGCCCTTATCCACCCGAAGCCATGTAACAAAGTGACGAATCGTTTCTGAAGAAAACGTTTCTCCTGTTAGTGTCGGCAAGACAAGCCGCTGTAAATCCGTCGGTAATTCTAAAATACGTGCGATCGGAACTCCGTTCGCCTCCTTACACCGGTCGAGATACGTCGCGACGAATGTCGCCTGCTCACGCATGATTTGCTGTCGCGCATGTGCTGCCGCTGCTGTTGCTTGTTCAAACTCCGGACGAATTTCTCGGAGTGGCGGAACAATCGTATGCCGGATTTGATTGCGCAAATAAGTAGTTTCTGCATTTGACGCATCTTCTCTCCACGGGACTTCATGTTGCAACGCATAATCAAGCAACATTTGCTTCGATTCATGTAGCAACGGTCGATGCAACCAACCGTTACCAAACGGACGAACCGTCGGAATCCCATCAATTTGCGCTTCTCCACGAATGAGCTGAATGAGTAGCGTCTCGATTTGATCGTCTTGATGATGAGCGAGAACCAGACGCGAGCGCCCGGTCTCTTCCATGATTCGTTTAAAAAACGCGTATCTCTCTTCGCGACAAGCTGCTTGAGAGCTCGTACGTCCAGTCCATTCTAAACGTGTCATGAAAAAGGAGATCTTTCGGGACGTTGCCCACTCCTTAATAAAGCGCGCTTCTTCGTCGGACGCTTCTCGTAATCCATGATGTACATGAGCAATCGCGATATCGTAGCCCTCTTTGTACAACCGATCAACGAGTACCATCGAATCACAACCTCCCGACACACCTACTAAAAGTGGTTCGAACGGCACACCTTCCATAGCGACTTCCCCCTTTCCGTTAAAACCTAAAAAAAGCTATCTCTATATAATAGAGATAGCTTTTGAGAATGACCCGTACGGGATTCGAACCCGTGTTACCGCCGTGAAAGGGCGGTGTCTTAACCGCTTGACCAACGGGCCAAAAAAATATGGTAGCGGCGGAGGGAGTCGAACCCACGACCTCACGGGTATGAACCGTACGCTCTAGCCAGCTGAGCTACACCGCCATATTTTTAACTCGTGCGTCTTAAGCACATTTTCTATAATACGGGCAGGTCAAATGAAAGTCAACGCTTTTTCTAAAAATAATTTCAAAAAAATAAAAGATGGAATGAACGGCGTCATTCCATCTCTATTCTTATAAAGAACAGGTCAGCAAGTTATTGACGTTTTGCGCCGCGTCCGCCACGTTTTGAATCCGTTTGACGTTTCAATGTAGCAAGACGATCTTCACTATCTTTCAGGAAACTAGACATCAGCGTATCGAACGATTGTTCTTTGCGCGGTGGTGGTGTACCACGGCCGCCTTTGTTGAAGCCTCCACGGTTACCGCCTCCACGTGGTCCTTTGTTATCGAACGAACGTGGTCCACGATCTTGTCCTGCTGGACGTGGTCCACGGTCGAACTGACGTGCAGGACGAGGACGTTCGCCTTCTGGACGATCGACGGCTTTTTTGATGGAAAGACCGATCTTACCATCGTTTTCAACACTTAAGACTTTGACGGTGATTTCTTGACCAACCGTCAACACATCATTGATGTCTTTAACGTAAGAATCTGCCACTTCACTGATGTGAACAAGACCAGTTTTCCCTGTTGGTAACTCAACGAACGCTCCGAAATTCGTGATGCCTGTTACTTTCCCTTGCACTTTGCTGCCTACTTCAATCGACATAAATTGTATTGCTCCTTTTTAGTTGATTCGTTTCTTATTATACGAGTGATTCATTCTTTTTTCAATCAATCGGCAACCTTCAATTAGTCTTCCGGTGAAAAGTAGAAGATCGTTTCCCCTTTTTTCGAATAGAGCAACTCGCTCCGAGCTAAGTTCGCTACATACTCTTTATCATTGAGGCGATTGATTTCTTCCTTCAGACGGGCGGTCTCTTTTTTTGCTTTCGTCTGCTCTTGTTCGGCGACTTGAAACGACTGCTTTTGTTCAGCGATCAATTGCCGTTTTTCCATGTATGACCACCCCATGAGGGAAAAGATGAGCAAAAAGACGGTCAGACACAGGAAAAAGCGATTTTTGAGGCGTCGACGGTTTTCGATGGCATTCTGACTCAACTGCTTCTTACGGTCATTGAGCGGCTTGATCTTTGGCGCTGGACGCCCTGATTCGAGCGGTGTTGGCATATCATCCCTCCTCTTTCTGAGTGGTCATCCCTGACACTCTTTAGTATACTTCCTTTTTCCGGTAAATTACATCGATTCTTCGGAATTCACCTTTTCTTCACGGATGATCTCATACATATCAGACGCTTCTTCTTTTTTAGCATGTTCTTTAATGCTCGAAATCGCAACCGTGACAATCTTATTTCCGAACCGGATCGTCATCTCGTCACCAGCTGCTACCGTGCTACTTGCTTTCGCCACATTACCATTGATCGTAATCCGACCTTGATCCGCTACTTCTTTTGCAAGCGTCCGTCGTTTGATCAGACGCGATACTTTTAAAAATTTATCAAGTCTCATGACTGTTCCTCCTGCTTCGCTTGATGCCAGAGTGAATCTTGCTCTTCAAGCGTCATCTCAACGAGCGGTCGATCCGCCAGCTGTTCCATTCGCGTAAAGCGACGGATGAATTTATCATTCGTCTGTTGTAGCCCCTCTTCTGCCGAGAGACCAAGGTATTTCCCAACGAGTGTCATCGAAAACAGAACGTCTCCGAATTCACCTAGTCGTTCTTCTGGTGCGGCTTCCTTCAATTCACGTAACTCTTCGATTACTTTTTCAAGTGCACCCTCGACGTCACTCCATTCAAAACCGACTTTCGCCACTTTCTTTTGAATATCTTCTGCGCGCATCAAGGCAGGTGCTCCTTTTGTTACGCCATCGAGCAAGGAAGTTCGCTCCGGTTTTTCTTGTGCTTTGATGTCTTGCCAGTTCGAAACGACGTCTGCTGAAGAATCGACAATCGTTTCTCCGAAGACGTGTGGATGACGACGAATCATCTTATCACTGACGCTTCCGATGACATCTCGAATGTCGAAATACCCTTCATCTAGACCAATTTGTGCGTGGAGCATGACCTGTAAAAGGACGTCTCCTAACTCTTCTATCATTAAGTTATCGTCCTGAAGGTCGATCGCTTCCAGTAATTCGTAAGATTCTTCGATTAAATGACGTTTTAAGGACTCATGTGTCTGCTCTTGATCCCATGGGCAACCACCTTCACCACGTAATCGCGCGATGATCTCTTTTAATGTCGCGAAGTCACGGTTTAACGTCTGCTCATCCGTGACTGGTGGCACGTAGACTGTCGTCAGGTTACTGAGCGTCGTCACATGATCGAGTTCATATAACGGCACACTTTGGACAGTTTGTTTGCTTGTACCCGCTGCCGTGACCAAAGTGACAAGATGTTCGTCCGGATAACGTTCCATCAGCTGAACCTTTAAGTCACCGGCGACGAGCGCATCATAGACTTGTCCAATCAGCAGATGTTGACGGATCTGTGCTTCATCGACGGCAAACGCCGTCGCATCAAGCAACTGGAATCCTTCAATCGGATCCACACCAAGCGCCGCGAACATCGGATCAAGAAAACTTTGTCCGCCTACAACGTCGACCGCGTCCGTTCGCTCTAATAACTGTTGGACGGTACTTTCAGCGACCAGTGGATGACCTGGGACGGCATAGATGATGTCCGTCGTCTTTGAGAGGCGAAGCAATTCCTCAACGATTTCTGTGTATACGTCTTCAAACCGACTATGTCGTTCGTAAACTGAGTCAAATGATGTAAAGTTCATTCCCTCTGCTGCGAGTTCTGAAACGACTGGATGATCCATTGTCCGTAAATAGACGGGTTGTGTCGTGTTTTTTAATAATCGATAGATGCCAAACGGCAATTGTTCGAGTTCGCCGACGCCAAGGCCGACGATCGTAATTCGGTGTGTCATATACTCCTCCTACGTTGGTACATCTGATATAACTTATCTCCTAAAGGCAATAGCGCCCACTCTTGTTCTGTTAATGCACGGACGCGTAATGCCATACTGCCATAAATGATGGCACCACCGACGACAAGGACGCCGACTTCGAGTGCCGCACCGATTCGTGTCTCAAGCTCAAACAGCTGGAAGAACGTTTCGATCAGATACAGAAACACACCCATGGCGAGCACAGGTAAGACCAGTCGTCGGTAGAACGTGTTTCCTGCCGATACGCGACCGAACTTTCGGTTCAATAAAGTCCATTGTGCTGCCGCCATGACGGCAAAGCCGCCAAATGTCGCCATACCCGCCCCGATCATACCATATCGGGGAATGAAATAGAGATTCAGAACGAGCTTCGCCCCTAATCCGACAAGAACACCAACGAGCGCATATTTTTCAGCATCGACCGACTGGAGACAAGAGATGATCATCATCGCAATCGAAGCAGCAAATGCCGTCGCCGCGAGCCAAATCAACCCTGCTGTTCCCTGGTCATCTTGATATAACGCAATATTGAGCGGACGCATCACACCCATTAGTCCGATCGTCGCTGCAGCGGCAATCAACAGACCGGAACGGAGTAATGTCTCGAGTTGTTTGCGCATCATCTGCGGATCATGCTTTCGATATGCGGTTGATAAGGACGGAACACTCGCAAGACTCATCGACGTTGCAAAGAGAATTGCGAATTGGAGTAACGGATACCCACGATCGAGCACCCCTTTTTCAATTTTCGTCTCCGTCGTATTACCAAGTAGATTGACGAACGTCAATCCATCGATCAATTGCATCAGCAATAAAGCAAGTGAGGCGATACTGACCGCCACCCCGCTTGTCACGAGCACTTTCCCAACCCGACGTACATGAATACCTGAAAACACAGGGCGACCGATCTTCCCTTTCGCAAAACGTAACAGGACGAATAACGAAACGATGCTGCCGCCGATTGCTGTCAGATGGGCACTGGCACCAATCCAGTACGGATCTGCCTGCATCGAGACGCCGATATAGGTCACGAGCAACAAGAGTCCGACACGGACGGCATTTTCAGAGACTTGGGATACAGCCGTCGGTCGCATCTCGAGATCTGCTTGAAACATGCCTCTAAGAACGGCAATCACCGGTAGTAAATAAAATGTACACGTGACAGCTCGCAACGGAACAACGAGTTTGTCGTCCCCAAACCAGCCTGCGAGTGTCGGGGCAATCCACCATCCGAGCAGACCAAAAAAGACCGTCATCGCAAGTAAGACATAAAAAATCGACCAAAGGACTTCCCGTTTCTCATCCGGGTGGTGAAGCGTCAACTTCGCCACGATGACGGGCAGCGCATAAATTCCAAGCGCTGCCGCTATCGCGAATAAGGGATAAACCGTCTGATAGACGTACAGTCCGAAGTCACCAGCAAGGTTCTGATACGGAATCCGGTAAAAGAAGCTGAGCAGTTTCGAGATATAACTAGAGATTGCAAGCAGTGCTGCGCCTTGCGCAATCGTTCGTCTATTCATCGTGCGACGAGCCGACGATCAAGCTCTGCTAGCAACTGTTCTGCTTGCATTGTCATCTGTTGCGTCGACTGCTTGTTGCGGTTCAGCGTCAAGACGAGTTTCTGTTCTTGTTGTCCCATCCCTAGACCACGTCCAAGCGGAACGGTCCACTTGACGAAGTCCGCCACGTCAAGCTGCTGTGTAGATTGGAGCGACAAGACGATCTCGATTTTCGGATCGGTTTGTTTGACGCGTTCGACACGCGCTCGTTCGGCAAAAATCCGCATCCGTGTCAATTGGATCAAACGCGCAACCTCATCAGGGAACTCACCGAATCGTTCGAGCATCTCTGTTTCAAGTTGTTCGAGACTGTCGACGGTATCGACATATTTCAAACGTTTATAAAACTCGATTTTTAGCTCGGAGTCCGTCATGTAGTGCGATGGAATATACGCATCAAGACTGAACGTGAACTCGGGAACGAATTTCTGGACACGTTTTTTACCTTTCATCCGCTCTTTGCGTTCTTCAACCGCTTCTGCGAGCATCTGCGAATAAAGATCGAAACCAACGGAGTCGATGAAGCCCGATTGTTGGGAACCGAGTAAGTTCCCCGCACCACGAATCGATAAGTCGCGCATCGCGATCTTAAAGCCGCTACCGAGCTCCGTGAATTCCTTGATCGCCTGTAGACGACTTTCTGCGACTTCCGTCAATCGTTTTTGCGGACGGTACGTAAAGTACGAATAAGCAACGCGACTTGATCGACCAACACGACCGCGCAATTGATATAGCTGCGATAAGCCCATTTGATCCGCGTCATGAACGATCAACGTATTGACGTTCGGAATGTCGATTCCTGTCTCGATGATCGTCGTACTGACAAGAACATCCGCGTCTCCTTCGAAGAATGCGATCAACTGACTCTCGAGTTCGGTTTCCGTCATCCGACCGTGCGCCGTGACAATCCGTGCTTCCGGTACGAGCGCGCGAATCTCTTCTGCCTTTCGCTCGATGCCTTCGACCCGGTTATAAAGGAAGAACGCTTGTCCCCCTCGACCGAGTTCTCGTTCAAGTGCTTCCCGCATGACGATTCCGTCGTATTCCATGACATACGTCTGGACCGGATAACGGTTTTCAGGTGGGGTCTCAAGGACCGAGAGATCGCGGATCCCGATCATCGACATGTGCAATGTCCGTGGAATCGGTGTCGCCGTCAACGTCAAGACGTCAACGTTCGTCTTCAACTGTTTCAGACGCTCTTTGTGTTTCACACCGAATCGTTGCTCTTCATCAATGATCAATAATCCGATATCAGCAAACTGGACGTCTTTCGACAGCACACGGTGTGTCCCGACGACGACATCGATCGTTCCCTCTTTTAGTCCTTGTTTCGTCGCCTTTAATTCTGCTGGCGAACGGAACCGGCTCATGACCGACACACGAATCGGCCATTCACTGAATCGCTCAAGCATCGTTTCGTAGTGTTGTTGCGCAAGGACGGTCGTCGGTACGAGTAATGCGACTTGTTTTCCAGACATGACCGCCTTGAACGCCGCTCGAATCGCAACTTCTGTTTTCCCGTATCCAACGTCGCCACATAATAGACGATCCATCGGACGCGGACGTTCCATATCCTTCTTGATTTCAGCAATCGATCGCAATTGATCGACCGTTTCCTCATACGGGAACGAAGCCTCGAATGCTTGCATGTTATCGTCGTCCTCTGGGAACGCAAAACCGACGGCAGCCTCGCGAGCCGCATAAAGCTTGATTAATTCATCAGCAATATCCTCGACCGATTTCTGAACCTTCGCTTTGACCTTTTTCCATTCCGTTCCACCGAGTTTATAGATCTTCGGCTCTTTTCCTTCAGCGCCGACATACTTTTGAATCAAGTCGATCTGATCGACAGGAACATACAACGAGTCCTCTCCCGCGTAAACGAGATGGAGATAATCCTGATGATTACCGGCTACATCAATCGTCTTGATGCCGTGGTATCGTCCAATCCCATGATGAATATGAACGACGTAATCACCTGTCTTCAATTCTTGGTAGCTCTTGATCCGTTCAGCGTTCGTCAGCTTCGTTGTTTGCTTCCGGCGACGCGCTGGTTGCTTGAAGACTTCTTCTTCCGTGATGACGACGAGACGCGCATTCGTCATCTCGAATCCACCATGAATTCCCCCAATCAGGATCGCGGGTTGACCACGAGTGATGCCTTCTTTTGTTACGATCGAGGCTTCGACCCCATAATCGGACAACGTCTGACGCATCCGCTCGGCACGTTCTCGGTTACTCGCTAAGAAAACCATCCACATGTCAGCGCGACGATATCGCTCGACTTCTTGCTTCAGGCGTTCCATCTGACCATGGAACGGTGCAATCGGTTTAATGCTGAAATGGATTGCCGCACTTTCCGGTACCCCACTCCGGCGGGTCGGTAAGAGCGAGAGGTATAACAAGGGCTGTCCTTCAAAGACATGTGCCATCGGAACCGACAGGACGTAATCACTGACACTTTGTCCGCGTTCAATGAGCGACGCCATCCATTCTGCTTCCTCTGCATCCTGGACTTCCGCCGCTTCTTCGACCCGTGCGACTTCATCAACGATCAAGACGCTTCCCGTCACGTCTTGACGTAGCGTCGACGTGTAGAGAATCGGTGCATACTTCGCGAACTGTTTCGGACGATCGCCGTTTTCTAGCAACTCGACGTCATAAGCAATTCCCTCTTCAAGTGCCGCGAGGACCTCCGTACTTTGAACGCGCTCTTTCGTCGCCTCATAAAGACGACGGACTTTTTCACCCGCGTCCTTCAACTGATCCTTCGTCGCAAAGTGTTCCGCCGCTGGCATCAAACATGCTTCTGCGACGACGCCAAGCGAACGCTGTGTCTCCGCATCGAATGTATAGATCGAGTCGACTTCCTCGTCGAATAGATCGAGCCGGTATGGGCGTTCGACCGTAAGCGGATAAATATCGATGATACTTCCGCGAACAGCAAACTCACCAGGCGTCGTCACGGTCGCTGTCCGTTCGTACCCCGCATCGACTAAATCCTGGACGAAGTCCGGAATCGATAAGATGTCGCCCGGCTTCACTTGTTTGACGTGTGACAGGAACGTCTGTGCATCCGGAACATATCGACGTAAACCGACGAGCGGAATGATCAGGATTCCGTCGTCCGTCGTCAGTAAACGATGCCGGGTCTCGATCCGTGTCGCCCGCAGTTCTGGACTTGCGCCATAGGAAAGTTCCGCTGCTAACGTCTCATCAACCGGATAGAGCATGACGTCTTCTTCCGGTACGAGTTCAATCAAATCATCGTACAATTTTTGTGCTTGGAACATGTTATGTGTCACGAGTACGAACCGACGTTTCGTTTCCTGATAAATCCCGGCGACGAACAATGCTTTCCCACTGTTCATCAGACCGGTGATCAACTGGGCGTTGACACCGTCCCGGAAGCGTTCCCGAACCGTCTTGATTTCAGGAATCGCTAGTAAGAGTTCTTGTAATTGTTTCATCTTCTTCCTCCTAAAACACGACAGCAAAAACGCTTTGGAACCCCAAAGCGTTGCGTTCAGTTATACCGATTCATCAAAGCGAGAAACGGTGTGTCTATGAAGTCCGTCGCTACATCGACAGACGCATTGAGTACGTGTTGCAAACTTCCTTGCTCCGCCTTCGAAAAATTCATTAACACCCAGTCAATGACTTGGATGGGTGCCGGTGGTCGACCGACGCCGAGCTTAAGGCGCTTGATCTCCTGCGTACCGAGGTGCTGGATCAACGACTTGACGCCGTTATGACCGCCTGCACTGCCTTTTGAACGCAACCGTAATTTCTCAAGCGGCAAGTCCAGATCGTCATAGATGACGAGCACATCTTCGACCGCGATTTTATAGAAATCAAGTAACGGTCGCACCGCTTCACCTGATAAGTTCATATACGTCAATGGCTTGACGAGCACGACACGTTCTCCGTTTATCATTCCCGTTCCGAAGAGGGCTTTAAACTTCGATTCTGAAAGCTTGATCCCGTGCTTCTCCGCTAAGGCATCAATCGCAAGAAAACCGATGTTGTGGCGCGTATTCGCATACTTCGCACCAGGATTCCCTAATCCGACGATACATTTCATATCGATTCCTCATTTCTATTAAAAAAAGTAAACGAACAAGGGTCCGATTTCAATAAACCGGACCACGTCGTTCGTATGCATCAAGCAATCAGCTGAAGAGCGGGCTGATTGATTTCTGTTCGTGTACACGGATGATTGCTTCTGCAAGCAAGCGTGCCACAGAGATTTGTTTGATTTTGCTTGCACATTCGCGTTGTGTCAAGTCGATCGTGTTCAAGACGACGAGTTCTTCGATCGCTGAGTTCTCGATCCGTTCCATTGCTGGACCCGAAAGAACAGGGTGTGTACAACATGCATAGACTTGTTTCGCTCCGTTTTCGATCAAAGCGTTCGCTGCAAGTGTGATCGTACCCGCTGTATCGATGATGTCATCGATGATGATGGCAATCTTGCCATCGACTTGACCGACAATGTTCATGACTTCTGCGACGTTCGGTTTCGGACGGCGTTTGTCGATGATCGCGATCGGTGCTTTTAATTGTTCTGCTAATTTACGTGCCCGTGTGACACCGCCATGGTCTGGAGAAACGATGACGAGTTCGTTTGGATCGATGTTCTTTTTCTCGAAGTATGAAGCGAGAAGCGGTACACCCATCAATTGATCTACTGGAATATCGAAGAACCCTTGGATTTGTGCTGCATGGAGATCCATCGTCACGACGCGTGTCGCCCCTGCTACTTCAAGCAAGTTCGCAACGAGTTTCGCCGTGATTGGCTCACGTGAACGTGCTTTGCGGTCTTGGCGCGCATAACCGTAATACGGAATGACGACGTTGATTGTCCGTGCAGACGCCCGTTTCAGTGCATCGATCATGATGAGAAGTTCCATCAGGTTTTCGTTGACTGGTTGGCTTGTCGATTGAATGATGTAAATATCATCCCCTCGGACACTTTCTTCGATGTTCATCGAAATTTCGCCATCACTGAAGTGTTTGACTGAACTTTCGCTGACCGGGATTCCGATGACTTTAGCGATTTCCTCTGCCAGTGGTTTGTTCGAGTTGAGTGCGAAAATACGAATTTCATGTTCTAAGACAGTAGACATGTGTAGGTGGCCTCCATTTGTTTGGGTTTAGACGAGTAGAGCGACAAGTAATGAATTAACGATAATCGGGTTTCGTCGTTTGACGTTCCCGTGCGATCGCGAGACCGTTTTCCGGCACATCATCCGTGACGGTTGATCCGGCAGCAACAAGGGCGTTCTTGCCGACCGTGACCGGTGCGATCAAGTTGACGTTACAGCCGATGAAGGCATCGTCTTCAATGATCGTCTGGAATTTATTTTTTCCATCGTAGTTGACCGTGATCGATCCACAACCGAGGTTGACGTTCTCTCCGATCGTCGCATCTCCGACATAGCTCAGGTGGGCTGATTTGCTACCTTCACCAAATGTTGATTTTTTGATCTCAACGAAGTTTCCGACGCGTGTGTTCGCACCGAGAACCGCTTGCTGACGTAAATGCGCGAATGGACCGACTTGTGCCGCCGGACCAATCTTGCTATCCGTGACGACGGATTGACGGACAGTGGCGCCATCTGCCACTTCACTGTTACGGATGTCCGAGTTCGGACCGATCGTACATTCTGAACCGATGACCGTCTGACCGAGCAATTGCGTTCCTGGATAAAGAACCGTATCTGAACCAATCGTGACGTCCGGTCCGATATACGTCGAAGACGGATCAACGAATGTGACACCTTGACGCATCCAGTACTCATTCGTCCGCTTGCGCATCGATGTTTCTGCTTGTGCAAGTGCGACGCGGTCATTGACACCAATCGTTTCTTCGAACGTAGGTGCCGCGTACGCTGCAATCGTTTCGCCTGCTGCCTTTGCAATCTCAATCACGTCTGGTAAGTAATACTCACCTTGCGCGTTATCGTTCTTGACCTGCTTCAGCGTCGCGAACAACATCTCATTATCGAATACATACGTACCGGTATTGATTTCCCGAATCGCGAGTTCTTCTGCATTCGCATCCTTATGCTCAACGATTTTCGAGACGTTTCCGTCTTCTCCACGCACGATTCGTCCGTAACCTGTCGGATCGTCAGCGAGTGCCGTCAAGACGGTCACTTTTGCGTTCGTCTCCGTATGATGTTGTAACAATGAAGCTAGTGTGTCGCTCGTCAAGAGTGGTGTATCGCCACAGACGACGAGTGTTGCTCCCTGTTCGTTCCCGAGTACGGGTTCTGCCATTTGAACAGCATGTCCTGTGCCAAGCTGCTCACTTTGAAGTGCGTATTCCACCGATGTGCCAAGCACTTCTTTGACGGATTCCGCACCGTGACCGACGATGACGACCTGTCGCTTGACGCCGAGCGTCGCTAATTGATCGACGACGTGCTGTACCATAGGTTTCCCAGCGACTGGGTGAAGTACTTTGTAAAGCTTCGATTTCATCCGAGTTCCTTTACCCGCTGCTAGAATTACCGCGAAATGATTCATCCTTGTCGCTCCTCCACGTAAATTAGTGTTGATTTCGTTCTGAAATAGTACACTCGTTCCAACTATAACGAAAATGACATCGTTATTCAATGATGGGACGAAGCGGAATTGAGGAAAAAGCGAGAAAAAAGACAGGTTTTCCCAAGAAGAGAAAACCTGTCTTTTCTTATGCTTGATCTGTCGTTTGGGCAGAAGAGACTTCGTAACCGAGACCTTCTTCTTGATCCTCACGTGCCGCATAGGCTTCGAGTACTGAATCTTCGACCTTTTTTCGCATTAATGCATTGATTGGATGAGCGACATCCCGGAAGATACCTTCTTGCGTTCGTTTGCTTGGCATGGCGACGAAGAGACCACTGTTCCCTTCGATCACACGCAAATCATGTACCACGAATTCGTGGTCGAGCGTAATAGAGGCAAGTGCTTTCATTCGACCCTCTGCCACGACGCGACGAATTTTAACGTCCGTAACGTTCATTTTGTCCGCACCCCTTTAACCGTTGTCACAACTCTTCGTTGTCTACTTCTACTTACGGCTTAAAACAAACAAAGGTTTAGTCTTTCCCAATCTTTTTACGCATAATTTCCAAAAGTTTGATAATTACAGTATAGTTACAATCCATGCGGCTGTCAATTTCAGGTAGTCTCTGCTTCCGAGAAATAGTGATCGACGTTTCCACGCTTGACTTGAATTTGACCAAGATCGACGTCGACGTCCGCTAATTTCATTAAGCTGACGTATTCGTTGACCATCTTCTTCTCGGCACCCTCTGCCTCGATCAAGACACCCACACCTGCGACCTTTGCTTCGAACTCGCTCAAGAGACTCATCATTCCGCGAATCGTTCCGCCGGCTTTCATGAAGTCATCGATCAATAAGACGTTCGCTCCGCGTGGTAAACTCCGGCGCGCGAGTGCCATCGTCCGGATCGCTTTTGAAGATCCTGAGACATAGTTGATGCTGACTGTTGATCCTTCTGTGACGCGACTATCCGAACGCACGATGACGAACGGCACACCCAGTTGCTCAGCGACCGCATAAGCAAGTGGAATCCCTTTCGTCGCGATCGTCATGACGACATCGACTTTCTTTTGGCTAAAGACAGATGCAAACACTTGCCCCATTTGTTTGACCATCTTCGGATCCCCGAGTAAGTCCGTCAAATAAAGGTATCCCCCTGGTAACAGTCGATCTGGAAGTGCGACACGTTCACATAGATCATCGATGAACGGTAACGCCTTCTTACTGCTCCACGTCGGGATGAACATGACGCCACCCGCAGCACCTGGTACTGTGACGAGACGACCTGTTCCCTCATGTTCTAACATCTCACTGACGATATCTAAGTCTTCACTGATCGACGATTTCGCCGATTTATAGCGTTCTGCAAAAATCGTCAATGAGACGAGATGATGGGGATGGTCAAGCAAGTATCGCGTCATGTCGACCAATCGACCACTTCTCCGAATTTTCATTTGTTTTGTTCCACCTCTCCGTAATTCCGAATATTCAATAGTGAATATATCATTTTCATACGGATATTATCAATGGTTTTCGCCTAAAAGACGAACGACGTAGACTTCGTTACAAAAGCCACGTAATCCATTATAGAGACGTTGTGCTCGATTCTCGTGTTCCGTCAATGCAAAGACCGTCGGACCACTTCCGCTCATTAAGACACCTTCCGCGCCACAGCTCGCCATGAATTCCTTGATCTGCTCGACTTCCGGGTGCATCGGCAACGTGACCGATTCGAGAACATTTCCGAGTGATTGGCAGATGCCTTGGAAATCTTGTGCCTTCACCGCATCAATCATCGCTTCAACGTTCGGACGTTTTGCCGTGTTCAAGTCGAGAGCACCATAGACGTCAGCCGTTGAGACACCGATCGTCGGTTTAGCAAGAACGACCCAACATGGGGGTGGTGAGACAAGTTTTTCTAGCTTCTCTCCGCGACCCGTTGCGATCGCTGTTCCACCCATAACACAAAACGGAACGTCAGAGCCAACCGCTGCGCCGACTTCCGCCAACTCTTCAAGCGTCAAACCAAGTTGCCATAACTCGTTCAAACCGCGTAACGTCGCTGCCGCGTCACTAGAACCACCAGCAAGTCCCGCTGCGACCGGGATGTGTTTCTCTAAGAAGATTTCGACCCCTGTCTTGACGTCGTATTTTTCTTTTAAGATTGCTGCTGCTTTATACGCAAGATTACGTTCGTCATTCGGAACGTAAGCATGCTGGGCATTCATTCGAATTTCTCCTGACGGCAGCTCCGTCAATTCTAGACGGTCTGCCAAATCGACTGTCGTCATCACCATATGTACATCGTGATAGCCGTCCGGGCGCTTTGCCGTCGCATCCAGGACTAGGTTGATCTTGGCCGGAGCCTTTACAATAATCGTCATCGTGCCGTTCCTCCTCTAGTTCGTTTCCTGTAGGAATTGTATCAACCTTTCCACAAAAAAAGAAGCGAACATTTTGTCCGCTTCGGAAGGTAAGTTTACGAATTCGCAAATTCGATTTGTACGGAGTCTGTTAGCACGTCGGCGTAGCTATAAGAAACTCGCTCGACATTGTGGCGCTCTGCGTCTAGCTTGACTACAAACACCGAAGGATACGTCTCAACGAGCGTTCCGATTCGGGTTACGACCTTTTTACGACCGCCGCTTGCTTTTAGCGTCAGTCTTTCACCAACATGTGTTTCGAAAACATGTCTGATTTCGTTCAACGTCTTTGGCATACGCTTCACCTCACTAATATTTATTATAGCATATTAAATAAATATTAGAAAGGGGAAATATTATATCTGTTCTAATCGTATCCGTCAACGTTTTTTAATTGGCAAAAGTGCATCCGCTAACTGTGCGAATTCCTGCAGGCTGAGCGTTTCTCCGCGACGACGTGGTTCGATTCCAGCTTCTAACAATGCCGCTTCGACCGCTGTCTTTTCCGTCTTCCCGAAGTGTGTCGTCAAGTTGTTCAAAATCGTTTTCCGACGTTGTGCAAAACTTGCTCGAACGATTTCGAAGAAGAGGACCTCATCCTGTGTCTGTACCGCTGGCTCTTTTCGAATGTTCAAACGGATGACAGCTGAATCAACGTTTGGTGCCGGAATGAAGACTTGTTTTGGAACCGTGAAGCAGACTTCAGCTTCTGCATAATACTGAATCGCGATCGATAGAGAACCGTATGCTTTTGTGCCCGGTTTTGCTCCGATTCGTTCAGCGACTTCCTTTTGAATCATCATGACAAGCGTCCGAAACGGTGCTTTCGCTTCGAGAATCCGCATGATGATCGGTGTCGTGACGTAATACGGGAGGTTCGCGACGACGGCAATGTCAGTGATGCCTTCTTTTGTGAACTCTTCTGCGACGATCGTCGAAAGATCCAGTTCAAGGGCATCGCCGTGAATGATCTTCGTATGAGGATACGGTGAAAGTGTATCGTCAAGAATCGGTAGCAACCGTTGATCGATTTCAAGAGCGACGACTTTTTTCGCCTGTTTCGCTGATTGTTCTGTCAGTGAGCCGATTCCTGGTCCGATCTCGAGTACGCCGCTTTCAGGTGTTAATCCAGCTGCCCCGACGATGTTTCCTAATACGTTTAAATCGATTAAAAAGTTTTGTCCTAACGATTTTTTAAACGAAAAGCCATGTTTCGCTAAAATTTCCTTCGTCCGGTGCAATGTAGCAATGTCTTTCAAACTTCTTCCTCCTCTAATTGTTTCAACGCCGCTTCCCATTCTGCCCGCGTGATCCGAATCGATGCGACGCGTTTGACGAGTTGTTTTGCATTTGGTTCACCAATCGCAAGAATCTGACCGAGACGACGACGACGGATCGAGGCTGCTGGTCCACCAATCAAATCGGCTGCTAGAATCATTTCACGTGTCACTTCGGCAACCGGTGCTTCTTCCGTCTCATAGACAGCAGCGAGCGCCTCTTCGATTGCGGCAGGTGAGGCATGTTCTACACCGATTTTCCCTCGTTTATCTTTTGCTTGAGCACGCGGAAGATAGGCATGTTTACAGCCTGGTACGCGCTCATTGATTCTGGCACGGATACGATCTCCTGGAAAATCAGGATCCGTGAAGATGATGACACCGCGTCGTTCCAGTGCCTTCTCGATGCGTTGCATCGTTTGTTCATTAACGGCTGAGCCGTTCGTTTCAATTGTATCGACATCAAAGACTTCTTGTAATCGTGTCGTATCATCTCGTCCTTCGACGACGATGACTTCTTTTAAGCGTTTCCGCATGATCTCTCCACCTTCTTCAAACACTCTCGTAATTGTACCTGTTTCCACGAAAAAAACAAGGAAGCGTCACGTGTCCGCTTCCGTTGCACTAGGAATGACCCAGACTTGCAGTTGTTTTCGACCAAACGTCTTCGCAGTTTGTTCTCCGTCTACCAAGACATCGATCTTATTGCCTTTGATGGCTCCACCGGTATCGAGAGCGATCGCAAGCCCCACTCCTTCGACGTAGACTTTCGTTCCGAGCGGAATGACTTTCGGATCAACTGCGATGATCGGCATCCCTTGATAGGTGATCGTATCCGTCACGTCATACCCGGTCGCGGTCAAGGCACGTCCGTTGTACAAACGACTGCCGTTCGAAGCTGGGTCGTTCGTGTACGCTGTCGCTTCGACCATCAAGCTCTTCGCACTTGAAAAATCAAGATCTGCATCAGCTTTCGGTGTTTCAGCTAACGGATTCGTCGCCTGTTCTTCGTTGAAGACAGGTGCTTCAACAGGTGTCTCAACCGGCTTGGTTCCAACTTTGACGACTTGTTTGATCGGTTTTTGCGTCACTTGATCACCAATCAGTTTTTTCTCTTTACTGAGACCGTCAGCGAGCGTCAATTGATACTTTTTCGTTCGGACACCCGGACGACCTGATGCCGTCACGAGTTGTTCACCTTCCGGTAGAGTTGGATCCTCGACTTCTTCAATCTCAAACGGCACGAGCTGTTCTTGCGTCAACGTCGCACGACGTGTCGTGTTGATCGTGATCAACGTCCCTTCCGTCACGCGGGTATCGGGATCCGGAGCGACCCGGTCTTCCTTTTGCAGACGGATTCCTTCCCGTGCTAACAATTCCCGAACTGACGTCTCATACGTGTAGATTTGTCGGGCTTTTCCGCCGACGACGAGATCAACGGGAAAAGCTTCCCGGTACCGAACTGTCATTCCGTTCGTCAACACAGCGTCAGACGACGGATAAATATCATCGGTATCCGCTTTTTTGATACCACGTTCTGCCAGCAAGTCCTTCACTTGGCGTGCTTGCGTTCGAACGCGACGGGACTCACCGTAGCCCATGATCAGCGTGATTTCTTTCGCCCGCTGAATGACAATTAATCGTTTTTCCGGCAGGTCGGCACTGAGTGCCGGTTCAATCACATCATTGTCACGCGTCGTAATACCGGCTTCTTCAAGTGCTCCATAAACAGAGTCAGCTGTCGTTTCAATTTGTTGTTCTTGGCCATCAATCAAGACAGTCACGGTTTGTGGATGATCCATCATCCCATAGACGAGCGCAGCCGCAAGTAGCAGGCTGCACCCGATCGTAATGAACGTCAACGAACGCATCATGGCAAACGGAAGACCCGTTTTGCATTTTCCGTCGTCGCTGCTTCGACGTCAGCATACATCATGCCACGGAGCTGCGCGATCTCTTCGGCGACGAATCGGACGTAAGCCGGTTCGTTGCGTTTACCGCGGTGCGGTGTTGGTGTCAGGTACGGACAATCCGTCTCAACGAGTAGACGATCGAGCGGGACTTCCTGCGCGACACGTTTCGGCATCTTCGCATTCTTGAACGTAACGGGACCTCCGAGTGAAATGTAGAAGTTCATTGCCAGGCATCGTGGTAATAATTCAGCACTCATGCTGTAGCTATGCAGAATCCCGCCGACTTCTTTTGCATCCTCTTCTTCAAGGATCCGTAACGTATCTTCTGTCGCTTCCCGGTTATGGATGACGATTGGTTTCTTTTTCTGCTTCGCGAGCCGGATCTGTTTGCGGAAAGCTTCCTGCTGCACATCTTTCGGTGACGTGTCCCAGTGATAGTCGAGTCCGATTTCTCCAAGCGCAACGACTTTTTCGTGATCCATCAACCGTTCGACCTTTTGATAAGCTTCCTCATCAAAATCAATCGAGTCGACGGGATGCCAGCCGATGACCGCATAAAGATCATCGTACGCTTCAACGAGTTCCATCGCACGATCGATCGTCTTATGATCAAATCCGACGACGATCATCGGTGAGACACCGTTCGCGCGTGCCCGCTCGATCGTCTCGTGGACGTCGTCCGCAAATTGGTCTGCATTCAAGTGAGTGTGTGTATCGATTAACATAGCTGTTCGACTCCTTCTTTAAAAAAATGCCTGTGACATGAAGTCCACAGGCATCGGTTTTATTTTACGCTTGCGCCGTTCGCCATCGTTGACGGGACCGTCGCTAGTTCAAGTTTTCCTGCTTTTTCAGCAGCAAGGACCATTCCTTGTGAGAGTTCGCCACGTAACGTGACCGGTTTTAAGTTCGCTACGACGATGACTTTTCGTCCGACTAAATCTTCCGGCTCATACCACTGAGCGATACCAGAGACGATTTGGCGTGTTTCCTTGCCCATATCGACTTGTAGCTTCAATAGTTTTTTCGCCTTTTTGATCTTTTCAGCCGTCACGACTTCACCGACACGTAATTCGATCTGGTCAAAGACATCGATTGTCGTTTCTGGACGAATATCTTCGTCTTCTTCTTCAACTTCTTCTTCCTCAACACGTGCTGCAGAAGCTTGACGCATCATGTCGACGATTGCTTCGACTTCTTCTTTGACGTCGAGACGTGGGAAAATCGGTGTCGCTGTACCGACTTTTGTTCCTGGTGTGATGTCTGCAAATTTCTCGAGCGCTGCCCAGTCCATCGCTTGTCCAGAGAGACCCAGTTGCGCGAAGATCTCTTTTGGTGAACGCGTCATGAACGGTTGCAACATGATCGCCACGTGACGCAAGACGCCGACGAGATGCACCATGACAGAACCGAGTTCCGCCGTTTTGGATTCGTCTTTTGCAAGCACCCACGGTTGTGTCTCATCAATATATTTATTGGCACGGCTGATCAATTGCCAAATATTCGACAGTACGACAGAGAATTCCATGTGTTCCATCGATGCTTCGACTTTCGTGACCGTTTCTTTTGCAAGATCCGACAGTGTCACATCAAACGGTGTCACGTTACCTGTATAGGCTGGGATCTCACCATCAAAGTATTTCGTGACCATCGCGATCGTCCGGTTGAGTAAGTTCCCGAGATCGTTCGCTAAATCATAGTTCATCCGCTCAACGAATGCTTCAGGTGTGAACATACCGTCCGAACCGAATGGCACTTCCCGTAAGAGGTAGTAACGAAGAGCGTCGAGACCGTAGCGATCCGTCAATGGAATCGGATCGACGACGTTCCCTTTTGATTTCGACATTTTTCCGTCTTTCATCAACAACCAACCATGTGCGAAGACTTTCTTCGGTAATGGGAGGTCAAGCGCCATCAAGAGTGCCGGCCAGATGATCGTGTGGAAACGAACGATTTCTTTTCCGACGAGATGGACATCTGCTGGCCAGTACTTATCGAAGTTACCGTGATCGTCCGTACCATAACCGAGTGACGAGATGTAGTTCGTCAACGCATCGATCCAGACATAGACGACGTGTTTTGGATTCGACGGGACTTGTACACCCCAGTTGAATGTCGTCCGTGAGACCGCTAAGTCTTGAAGACCTGGTTTAATGAAGTTATTGATCATTTCGTGTTTACGTGATTCTGGCAAGATGAATGACGGATTCGCTTCAAAGTACTCAAGCAGACGGTCCGCGTACTTGCTGATCCGGAAGAAGTAACATTCTTCGCGAACGAGTTCGACCGGGTGTCCACTGTCAGGGCTCTTCCCGTCGACGAGTTGTGATTCCGTATAGTACGTCTCATCCGGAATCGAATACCAACCTTCGTATTCACCTAAATAGATATCGCCCGATTCAAGAAGTGTTTCGAACACTTTTTCAACGACTTTCTTGTGACGTGGTTCTGTCGTCCGGATATAATCATCGTACGAGATGTCGAGACGATCCCATAAGACTTTAATCTGTTCGACGACACCGTCGACGAATGCCTGTTCCGAGATCCCTGCTTCTGCTGCTTTTTCCTGGATCTTTTGACCGTGCTCATCGCTACCTGTCAAATACCGGACGTCGAATCCTTGAAGTCGTTTGTACCGTGCCATCGCATCTCCAGCCACCGTCGTGTACGCGTGACCGATATGTAGTTTTGCACTTGGATAATAAATCGGGGTCGTGATATAAAATGTCTTTGCCATGTTATTCCTCCGTTCTCTGATTTCCATCTTCATTATAGGCTATTATACGCTGTTACGGGACTGATGTCGAAACTCACTTTTTGTCGAATCGAAACATTTTTTGACATCAGACATCAAATTACAAAAAAACACACTCTATAGTTTCATTTCCTTTAAAAAGGGAAAATGTATTAATAAATCGTTTCAAATATGGTGTTTTTGAGAAATAAATGACATTTTGATTTCAAGCTATTCAGATTGGTTGACTACTTTTGGAAAGTCTAGTATTCTACATTCTATAGAAACGATGTCGAATTTTGACGATTTTTCAAAAGAAAAAGAGATCCATGACATCAAAGGAGGAACAACAAAATGAAATCAACAGGTATTGTACGTAAAGTAGACGAGCTCGGTCGTGTCGTAATTCCAATCGAATTACGCCGTACACTTCAAATTGCAGAAAAGGATGCCCTCGAGATTTATGTCGACAACGAACAGATCATCCTTAAAAAATATAAACCAAACATGACTTGCCAAGTAACAGGAGAAGTATCAGAAGATAACTTCAAATTGGCTGATGGTAAATTGATTCTTTCACCAGATGGCGCACAACGCGTTCTCGTTGAATTAAAAGATTTCCTCGATCGTCATTACGCAAGCAACGAATAAGCAAAAAAGGAAGCTCCTGACGGGGCTTCCTTTTTTTAATCTGCTTCGTGAAACGCAAGGTATAGTTCCTGACGATCCAGTCCCCGTTCCTTTGCGACACGCTTCAACGCCGCGTTCGGCTTTTCGCCTTCTTCGATATACCGACGGATTTGCTCGAGTGGATCACTGTCTTGGATGACCGCATCCGGTCGTTCTTCATTTGACCCTTCGACAAGAACGACGAACTCACCTCGAACGTCTTCTGCTGCCCAAGCACGTAATTCACTCACGCTTCCCCGAATGTACTCCTCGTACCGTTTTGTTAATTCCCGGGCTAACGTCACCTGGCGATCACCAAGCACTTCCTCGATCCCTTGTAACATCTCTTTCAATCGATGCGGTGCTTCATAAAAGACGAGTGTTCCGGTTTCGTATTTCAACTGCTCCAACGCTTCACGGCGTTCTTTTTTCTTCCGTGGCAAAAAGCCGTAATATAAAAAGCGTTCCGTCGATAATCCGGACGCGACAAGAGCGGTCAAGGCAGCGTTCGCACCCGGAAGAACGATGACAGGGATATCTGCTGCAATCGCTTGGCGGATCAAGTCGCTTCCCGGGTCCGAGATACCGGGCATACCGGCGTCGGAGACGAGGGCGATTTGCTTTCCTGCTTCTAAGTCAGCGAGGAGTCGTTCGCCGCTTGTTTGTTTATTGTGTTCATGATAACTGACAAGCTTCGTCTCAATCGAAAAATGTCGAAACAGTTTCATCGTCTGCCGGGTATCTTCTGCTGCGACGATATCGGATTCCTGTAAGATCCGGACGGCTCGATACGTCATGTCTTCTAAATTGCCGATGGGTGTCGGAACGATATAGAGACCGGCTCCTTGCTGTTGATAGCTACTCGTCGCTTTCATGAGGTTCCTCCTTGAATCAAACGTTCTTTTTGTGAACGGGTTAATTGTTTAATCGCATATTCCCGCTTCATTGCCTCTGACTTCGTCGCAAAAACTTCCTGATGAACGAGGACGACCGGTAGACGGGCACGTGTATACTTCGCACCCTTACCTGCGTTATGTGTCGCGATGCGTTGCGTGACGTCTACCGCATAACCCGTATAATACGTGTCATCTTGGCAACGAACGATATAGACTGCATGCTCAGACATTGAACAGTTCCTTCATCTGAGCCGCATAGGAGTTGTCCGCTTCATAGACGATGAATGGGGGGAGCACCTTCAGTCCAGGTTTTGCATCCTTGATCCCCTCGATCAACAGCATGTTTGCTTCCTTCCCTGCTTTCGGATAAATCAGCTGCATCCGTTTCGGTTCCAAGCGATACGTTCGCATCAAGGTGACGATATCGAGCAGTCGTTCCGGTCGATGAACGAACGCTGCTTTCCCGCCTTGTTTCAACAAATCAGATGCACCTCGAATGCAGTCTTCAAGGGTACAGAGGACTTCGTGCCTTGCAATCGTATAATGTTCACTTTGGTTTTGGTTCGATGTCTCGTTTGCTAAAAAATAAGGCGGATTACAGGTGACAGCATCATAGATGCCGTATCCAAGACGCGTACCCGCCTCTTTGACGTCCCCTTCAATCATCTCGATCCGGTCGTTCAGTTCATTCAAGGTGACGCTCCGTCGTGCCATCTCCGCTAGTCGCGGCTGGATTTCAAGACCCGTGATCTGCCCTTTCGTCCGGTAGGATAAAAAGAGTGGAATTGCACCGTTTCCTGAACAGAGATCGGCAATCCGTCCCTGTTGAATCGGGACCCACGCAAATCGTGCGAGCAGTGCCGCGTCGAGTGAATACGAGAAGACGGATGGACTTTGAATGATCTTCCCTTCCTGTCCTAAGAGATAATCAAGTCGTTCGTCTGGTAATAGTTCAAACATGTCGTGCCTTCCTTTCCGAAAAAAAGACTGACTCATGTAGAAGTCAGCCTCTCAATGTTTCGTTAACATGGATAAGCAGAAGAGACAATCGCCGTCTTTTCGTACTTGTCCATAATGCAAGTTACAGATGTGGAACCCTTCCTGGTACAATCGTCCGAGATTATCGTAGCCTGCACCGACGCCCGCTTCCGCTTCTTCCGCTTCCGTGACCGGCTGTTGTTCATCACGTTCGACTTTTTCCCGAAGATGATGATTCTCCAGATACAGATGTTGGTTCTCTTCCATCATGTAAGCCAGCTGATCCTTTAACACGCTCAGATGCTCAGTCAGCAAATGAATCTGTTGCTCAATCGCATCGACACGCGTAATGATTTCTTTTTTATCGACTCTCTCCACGCGTATGCACCCCGTTATTCTTTTGGTCGTTTTGGTTTTACGGCACCAACGGATAATAGTTCTTCCATTGAATACGTCAAGACGCGGGAACGATCCTTCAGTTCGATTTGAACGACTTGATCGAGGATGTTCAAACCAACGACGCGTCCTTCGCCTTCAGGTACTGTCAAACGTTTTCCGTAGTCCGGCAAATCACGGCGCATTTCTTCATACGTATCGTTCTCATATTTCAGACAGCACATCAAACGACCACATACTCCTGAAATCTTCGTCGGATTCAACGACAGGTTTTGATCTTTTGCCATCTTGATCGAAACCGGTTCGAACTCACCGAGGAAAGATGAACAACATAAGACACGACCACACGGACCGATGCCTCCCAGTAACTTCGCTTCATCCCGAACACCGATTTGACGAAGTTCGATACGCGTCCGGAAGACCGCCGCTAAATCTTTGACGAGCTCACGGAAGTCAACACGTCCTTCTGCCGTGAAGTAGAAGATGACCTTATTACGGTCAAACGTGTACTCGACATCGACCAATTTCATATCGAGTTTATGCTCACGGATTTTTTCGACACATACCGCATGCGCATCAAGCGCTGCGACTTTATTTTCGCGGACGATCATTGCATCCTTATCGTCAGCAATCCGAAGAATGGATTTCAGTGGCAACACCACATCTTCTTCGTCCATTTGTTTATCGGCGATGACCACTTCGCCATATTCAATGCCCCGTACCGTCTCAACGATGACTGCTTGTCCTCGTGATAATGACTCTTGTCCAGGTGCAAAATAATAAATTTTGCCCGCTTCTTTAAAGCGAACGCCTACTACTTCTAGCATGTCGCTCTACCCTTTCTGTAAGTCAAACATGAGACGCTCAACTGTTAATTGGGGATTAACATTCGCTTCGACCCGTCTTACTGCGGCAAGCACAGCTTGCAACCAGCGGGTGATCGTCGTCTGGCTCTTGGACCCCATCTGTTCAAGTTGGGGTTTACTATTCGTATAGGTCATACCTTCCCACGCCGGATTCAGTTTCAGACGTAAGACATCCTCGAAGAAACAGGTGACGAGTTCAAGACCGATTCGGACATCCTGACGGTTCTTGAATTGTCCCATCCATTTCTCTTGTACGAACAGTGGTAAATCAGCCGGACGATTCGCTAATTCCTCCATCAATTGTAACACTGACGCTCGCGCATTTACAAACCAGTCTTCGAGTAATGCTTCTTCTGCATCCTCGACTTTTGGATAGACACGCGCTGCCAATTGCGTCAACTCGTGGTCCCGTCCCGTTTTTTCAGATAAAACCTCGCCAATCATTTGACGATCCGCCGGACGAAAACTTAATAACTGTCCCCGCGATCGAATCGTCGGTAAAAGGAGCTGGGGTTGATTCGTCAACAATAAGGCCACTTTTCCTTCTCCTGGTTCCTCAAAGAACTTCAGCAAACTGTTTGCTGCTTGGGGAGTCATCTTATGGGACTGGGTAATGACATAAATCTGACGATCACCTTCAAGTCCTCGGAGTGAGAGATCATGCATCAATTGTTGAATCTGTTCTTTTTTGATGGTCGCGCCATCTGGTTCGATTTCATAATAATCGACCAAGTTGCCACTTTCCATCCGCCGACAGCTACGACAGACACCACATGGCTCTACATCAACCGGGGCCTCACAAAAAAGGCTTTTCGCGAACAAGTGAGCCGCTTCAAGTAGAAGCGGCTCATAGTCTCCGGTGAAGATATAAGCGTGATTGATTCGATCGTTTCGTAACGAATTTTGAAGAATCGTCGAAATGACCGATTGTGTCTGTTCCAATTCATGAAACGTCTGCATCAGAATTGATGAAACCCTTCGATTGGTAAGACGAAGACCGTTGCCCCGCCTACCTGGACTTCAACAGGGTACGGGATATACGAATCGGCATGACCACCCATTGGTGAGATTGGAGAAACCATCTGTTCGCGGCTTGAACAGTTCTTTTTGATCAATCGCAACAAATCATCGAGACGCTCACTCTGTACACCAATCATGAACGTCGTGTTCCCTTCTTTAAGAAAACCACCTGTCGTTGCCAGTTTCGTTGCTCGGAAATCATGCTCGACAAGTGCTTCCGCCAAACGTAAGCTATCTTTATCTTGAACGATCGTAATGACCATTTTCATGAGAATCTCTCCTTTTCTTCTAAATACGTAATGACATCTTCCACTAAGTCCTGATGAATCGCTTCAATCGATCGATTGGCTTGTACGATCTGCACCCGTTCTGGATCCGATACTGCAATCTGTTGGAAACCTTCATAAACGCGGGCACGAAACGCATCATCTCGCTGCTCGATTCGATCAAGTGCTCCCCGGTCCATCATTCGTTTTTTAGAATCCGTTACCGTTAAATCAAATAAATACGTTCGGTCTGGCGCTAACCCACCTGTTGCAGAATCATTGATTTGACGCACGAGATCAATCGGATGTCCAAGACCATACCCTTGATACGCAAGTGACGCATCAACGAATCGGTCACATAAGACGATTGTGCCTGCCTCTAACGCCGGTCGAATCAATTCCTCGACATGCTGGGCACGAGACGCTGCATACAACAGAATTTCTGTCATCTCTTTCATCTCTTCAAAATCAGGATTCAAAATCAACGAACGAATTTCGTTCCCAACGCGTGTGCCACCTGGCTCACGGGTTGTCATGACGTTATAGCCTTTTTCTTTTAACACATCACTAAGCAATTGTAGTTGTGTCGTTTTACCGGCACCATCTGGTCCTTCGACAGTAATGAACGTACCTTTCATCCTTCAAACCCTTCCTCTATGACGCGTAACGCTCCTCGTTGCAATTGTTCGCCCCCTTGCAAATGAACGGCTACGGTTTGATAATGTCGTAAACGTAGTACCTGTTCCGCCGTAATGAGTTCGCCTCTGACAATCAACGGAATGCCTGGCGGGTACGGAATAATCGTTTCGAGTGAAACATGACCGATACACTCATCCAGCTGACGGAACGTACCTGTTGCTTGTTCTAACTGTTCATAAGAACAAGCTAAAGCAGATACCTGTATTTTACCCATAATTGGTTGCTCGATATACCTTTTCAAAGGAATTCCTTCTGATTTCATCATTTGAATGGCTCGTTCGACACGGTGGACCCAGTCATTCTGCTCAGACTTTGTGAGCGGACGAAGTGGCAAAATACAGACGGCGTGATTCCCTAGAGCAAATTCCGCATCGAGTTGAACAGCTCGTAACGCGTGCAGCAACGCATCTCCTGAATATCCCTCATACGTTAATGTCATCCGTGACCAATCATCGAAGCGAAGAACCGTCATATGATCAAACCGTTGAAGTGCTTCGATGAATGCATCATGACTAGCTTGAACCTCTGACATACCCTTAACTGTCCATTGTTCACGATAGGAACGGGCGTAGTCTAATGAAGCCAGCAGTAAATATGAAGGACTCGAGGTCTGAAACGCTTGAAGTGCTCGCTGTAATTTCCTTCTCATCTTTTCCGAAAATCGTTCATGCATCCATGCTCCCATTGTCAGTGCTGGAAGTGTTTTATGGGCAGACTGGACAACAGCAGTTGCTCCTAATTCAAATGCAGAGCGTACACCAAATGCTTCACCGAAGTGTGCACCATGTGCTTCATCCACTAATAAAGGGAGCCCGTGCGACGCTGTGAGCTGAACGAGTGACGTGATATCAGCTGCTTCCCCGTAATAGGTCGGTGAAGTGATAAACACGCCGACTCCTCCTGGGTATTTCGTAAACGCTTCCTTTAATGTTTCACGTGAAACATGTCCACTGATTCCCGTTTCCTCATGGAGGTCTGGTTCAAGAAAGATCGGTTCGATTCCCAGCCATTCTAACGCATTGAACACCGATTTATGGGAATTACGCTGTACATAAACACGCTCTCCTCTTGTTGCTGTAGCGGCAAGCATCGCCCAGTTCCCAACGGTCGAACCATTCACAAGGAAATGACTCGCATTTGCACCATAGACTTTTTGCAGCAAAGCTATCGCGTCTGCAATGGCCTCTTCCGGATGATGAAAATCATCTAGACCAGGTAATTCTGTGACGTCCCATTTAAAGAAGTCAGGAAGAGCTGTCAATGTTCCATTCTTATGACCAGGAACATGCCATGAGATGGGCGTTCGATCTAAGTGACGTTGAAGTGCATGTACAATAGGAAGTTCGTGTTTCATGAAAAAACTCCTTTTCCTCTAAAATGATTACACAAAAAGACCGACCTGCAATCTGCAGATCGGTCAAGTGCCTGGCAACGTCCTATCCTCACAGGGGGAAGCCCCCAACTACTTTCGGCGTTCAAGTGCTTAACTTCCGTGTTCGGCATGGGAACGGGTGTGACCACTTGGCTATCGTCACCAGACGATCGGGCTCGCGCCCTCAAAACTGAAGTCATCAACAAGCATCTGCTAGAACAAGGCCTCGACCGATTAGTATCACTCAGCTCCACATGTCACCATGCTTCCACCCGTGACCTATCTACCTCATCGTCTCTGAGGGGTCTTTCTTGATTACTCAAAGGGAAATCTCATCTTGGAGGGGGCTTCATGCTTAGATGCTTTCAGCATTTATCCCGTCCGCACGTAGCTACCCAGCGATGCTCCTGGCGGAACAACTGGTACACCAGCGGTGCGTCCATCCCGGTCCTCTCGTACTAAGGACAGCTCTCCTCAAATTTCCTGCGCCCACGACGGATAGGGACCGAACTGTCTCACGACGTTCTGAACCCAGCTCGCGTACCGCTTTAATGGGCGAACAGCCCAACCCTTGGGACCTACTCCAGCCCCAGGATGCGATGAGCCGACATCGAGGTGCCAAACCTCCCCGTCGATGTGGACTCTTGGGGGAGATCAGCCTGTTATCCCCAGGGTAGCTTTTATCCGTTGAGCGATGGCCCTTCCATGCGGAACCACCGGATCACTAAGCCCGACTTTCGTCCCTGCTCGACTTGTAGGTCTCGCAGTCAAGCTCCCTTCTGCCTTTGCGCTCTACGAATGATTTCCAACCATTCTGAGGGAACCTTTGGGCGCCTCCGTTACTGTTTAGGAGGCGACCGCCCCAGTCAAACTACCCGCCTGACACGGTCCTCCAGCCGGATCACGGCTGCGAGTTAGAGACTCTATGCATGAAGGGCGGTATCCCAAGGGTGACTCCTCCGAAGCTGGCGCTCCGGGCTCGACGTCTCCCGCCTATCCTGTACATCATGCACAAAGCCTCAATATCAGGCTGTAGTAAAGCTCCATGGGGTCTTTCCGTCCTGTCGCGGGTAACCTGCATCTTCACAGGTACTATGATTTCACCGGGTCTCTCGTTGAGACAGTGCCCAAATCGTTACGCCTTTCGTGCGGGTCGGAACTTACCCGACAAGGAATTTCGCTACCTTAGGACCGTTATAGTTACGGCCGCCGTTTACTGGGGCTTCGGTTCAAAGCTTCGCTTGCGCTAACCCATCCCCTTAACCTTCCAGCACCGGGCAGGCGTCAGCCCCTATACGTCATCTTGCGATTTAGCAGAGACCTGTGTTTTTGCTAAACAGTCGTTTGGGCCTATTCACTGCGGCTCTACTCATGTAGAGCGTCCCTTCTCCCGAAGTTACGGGACCATTTTGCCGAGTTCCTTAACGAGAGTTATCCCGCGCGTCTTAGAATTCTCATCTCGCCTACCTGTGTCGGTTTACGGTACTGGCGCCTTCCCCCTCACTAGAGGCTTTTCTTGGCAGTGTGAAATCGTGACCTACGTCCCTACGGGACTCCGCATCGTTCCTTGACTTTGATGCCTGACGGATTTGCCAATCAGACGGTCTTGAAACTTGCACATGCACTTCCATCCGCATGCGTCACTATCCTCCTGCGTCCCCCCATTGTTCAAACGGTGGATCGGCGGTACAGGAATATCAACCTGTTATCCATCGCCTACGCCTTTCGGCCTCGGCTTAGGTCCAGACTAACCCTGAGCGGACGAGCCTTCCTCAGGAAACCTTGGGCTTTCGACGGAGGGGATTCTCACCCCTCTTTTCGCTACTCACACCGGCATTCTCACTTCCAAACGCTCCACTGCTCCTTCCGGTACAGCTTCACAGCGGTTTGGAACGCTCCCCTACCATTCCTTACGGAATCCGCAGCTTCGGTGGTATGTTTAGCCCCGTTACATTTTCGGCGCGGCGCCACTCGACTAGTGAGCTATTACGCACTCTTTGAATGGTGGCTGCTTCTAAGCCAACATCCTAGCTGTCTAGGCAGCGCCACATCCTTTTCCACTTAACATACACTTTGGGACCTTAGCTGGCGGTCTGGGCTGTTTCCCTCTTGACTACGGATCTTATCACTCGCAGTCTGACTCCCGAGTATAAGTTGCTGGCATTCGGAGTTTAACTGAATTCGGTAACCCTGTGGGGGCCCCTAGTCCAATCAGTGCTCTACCTCCAGAACTCTCAACCTCGAGGCTAGCCCTAAAGCTATTTCGGGGAGAACCAGCTATCTCCAGGTTCGATTGGCATTTCACCGCTACCCACACCTCATCCCCGCACTTTTCAACGTGCGTGGGTTCGGACCTCCAGTCAGTGTTACCTGACCTTCATCCTGGACATGGGTAGATCACCTGGTTTCGGGTCTACGACAACGCACTGAACGCCCTGTTCAGACTCGCTTTCGCTACGGCTCCGCCTCATCGGCTTAACCTCGCGCGTTATCGTAACTCGCCGGTTCATTCTACAAAAGGCACGCCATCACCCGTTAACGGGCTCTGACTACTTGTAGGCATACGGTTTCAGGATCTATTTCACTCCCCTTCCGGGGTGCTTTTCACCTTTCCCTCACGGTACTGGTTCACTATCGGTCACTAGGGAGTATTTAGCCTTGGGAGATGGTCCTCCCGGATTCCGACGGGGTTTCACGTGTCCCGCCGTACTCAGGATCCACTCTGGAGGGAAA
>NZ_CP082333.1:0-35000 GCF_019890935.1 Exiguobacterium acetylicum | reverse complement strand
ACCAAGTGCTCTACCAAGCTGAGCTACTTCCCGAAAAGTGCACCCTGAGAGATTCGAACTCCCGACCCCTTGATTCGTAGTCAAGTACTCTATCCAGCTGAGCTAAGGGTGCATCATATGGTGCGGTCGAGAGGACTTGAACCTCCACGATGTTGCCACCACTAGGCCCTCAACCTAGCGCGTCTACCGATTCCGCCACGACCGCATAATGCTATTCAAATATAAATGGAGCGGAAGACGGGATTCGAACCCGCGACCCCGACCTTGGCAAGGTCGTATTCTACCACTGAACTACTTCCGCATATAAATGGTACGGGTGAAGGGACTTGAACCCCCACGTCAAAGACACTAGATCCTAAATCTAGCGCGTCTACCAATTCCGCCACACCCGCATAAAAATGGTGTGTCATGCAGGATTCGAACCTGCGACCCTCTGATTAAAAGTCAGATGCTCTACCAACTGAGCTAATGACACATAAATGATATGAAGTTAAAAAATGGGGCGACTGATGGGAATTGAACCCACGAATGCCGGAATCACAATCCGGTGCGTTAACCACTTCGCCACAATCGCCAAAATAAAAATGGTGCCGGCAACAGGAGTCGAACCCGCGACCTACTGATTACAAGTCAGTTGCTCTACCAGCTGAGCTACACCGGCAAAAGAAATGGTGGCTTTGGACGGAATCGAACCGCCGACACAAGGATTTTCAGTCCTTTGCTCTACCAACTGAGCTACAAAGCCGATATTAAAATGGCGGTCCTGACGGGATTCGAACCCGCGATCTCCTGCGTGACAGGCAGGCATGTTAACCGCTACACCACAGGACCGTTTAAGTATAAGGTGACGACTTCTATAATGATAAAACATCTATGTAAGTCTGTCAATTGTTTTATTAAAAAAACAAAAGCCTGGCAACGTCCTATCCTCACAGGGGGAAGCCCCCAACTACTTTCGGCGTTCAAGTGCTTAACTTCCGTGTTCGGCATGGGAACGGGTGTGACCACTTGGCTATCGTCACCAGACGACGGGCTCGCGCCCTCAAAACTGAAGTCATCAACAAGCATCTGCTAGAACAAGGCCTCGACCGATTAGTATCACTCAGCTCCACATGTCACCATGCTTCCACCCGTGACCTATCTACCTCATCGTCTCTGAGGGGTCTTTCTTGATTACTCAAAGGGAAATCTCATCTTGGAGGGGGCTTCATGCTTAGATGCTTTCAGCATTTATCCCGTCCGCACGTAGCTACCCAGCGATGCTCCTGGCGGAACAACTGGTACACCAGCGGTGCGTCCATCCCGGTCCTCTCGTACTAAGGACAGCTCTCCTCAAATTTCCTGCGCCCACGACGGATAGGGACCGAACTGTCTCACGACGTTCTGAACCCAGCTCGCGTACCGCTTTAATGGGCGAACAGCCCAACCCTTGGGACCTACTCCAGCCCCAGGATGCGATGAGCCGACATCGAGGTGCCAAACCTCCCCGTCGATGTGGACTCTTGGGGGAGATCAGCCTGTTATCCCCAGGGTAGCTTTTATCCGTTGAGCGATGGCCCTTCCATGCGGAACCACCGGATCACTAAGCCCGACTTTCGTCCCTGCTCGACTTGTAGGTCTCGCAGTCAAGCTCCCTTCTGCCTTTGCGCTCTACGAATGATTTCCAACCATTCTGAGGGAACCTTTGGGCGCCTCCGTTACTGTTTAGGAGGCGACCGCCCCAGTCAAACTACCCGCCTGACACGGTCCTCCAGCCGGATCACGGCTGCGAGTTAGAGACTCTATGCATGAAGGGCGGTATCCCAAGGGTGACTCCTCCGAAGCTGGCGCTCCGGGCTCGACGTCTCCCGCCTATCCTGTACATCATGCACAAAGCCTCAATATCAGGCTGTAGTAAAGCTCCATGGGGTCTTTCCGTCCTGTCGCGGGTAACCTGCATCTTCACAGGTACTATGATTTCACCGGGTCTCTCGTTGAGACAGTGCCCAAATCGTTACGCCTTTCGTGCGGGTCGGAACTTACCCGACAAGGAATTTCGCTACCTTAGGACCGTTATAGTTACGGCCGCCGTTTACTGGGGCTTCGGTTCAAAGCTTCGCTTGCGCTAACCCATCCCCTTAACCTTCCAGCACCGGGCAGGCGTCAGCCCCTATACGTCATCTTGCGATTTAGCAGAGACCTGTGTTTTTGCTAAACAGTCGTTTGGGCCTATTCACTGCGGCTCTACTCATGTAGAGCGTCCCTTCT
Organism: Exiguobacterium acetylicum; assembly: GCF_019890935.1. Classification (NCBI taxonomy): domain Bacteria; kingdom Bacillati; phylum Bacillota; class Bacilli; order Caryophanales; genus Exiguobacterium; species Exiguobacterium acetylicum. Next base: position 32,753 of record NZ_CP082333.1, on the reverse strand, counting down.
CCCGAAGTTACGGGACCATTTTGCCGAGTTCCTTAACGAGAGTTATCCCGCGCGTCTTAGAATTCTCATCTCGCCTACCTGTGTCGGTTTACGGTACTGGCGCCTTCCCCCTCACTAGAGGCTTTTCTTGGCAGTGTGAAATCGTGACCTACGTCCCTACGGGACTCCGCATCGTTCCTTGACTTTGATGCCTGACGGATTTGCCAATCAGACGGTCTTGAAACTTGCACATGCACTTCCATCCGCATGCGTCACTATCCTCCTGCGTCCCCCCATTGTTCAAACGGTGGATCGGCGGTACAGGAATATCAACCTGTTATCCATCGCCTACGCCTTTCGGCCTCGGCTTAGGTCCAGACTAACCCTGAGCGGACGAGCCTTCCTCAGGAAACCTTGGGCTTTCGACGGAGGGGATTCTCACCCCTCTTTTCGCTACTCACACCGGCATTCTCACTTCCAAACGCTCCACTGCTCCTTCCGGTACAGCTTCACAGCGGTTTGGAACGCTCCCCTACCATTCCTTACGGAATCCGCAGCTTCGGTGGTATGTTTAGCCCCGTTACATTTTCGGCGCGGCGCCACTCGACTAGTGAGCTATTACGCACTCTTTGAATGGTGGCTGCTTCTAAGCCAACATCCTAGCTGTCTAGGCAGCGCCACATCCTTTTCCACTTAACATACACTTTGGGACCTTAGCTGGCGGTCTGGGCTGTTTCCCTCTTGACTACGGATCTTATCACTCGCAGTCTGACTCCCGAGTATAAGTTGCTGGCATTCGGAGTTTAACTGAATTCGGTAACCCTGTGGGGGCCCCTAGTCCAATCAGTGCTCTACCTCCAGAACTCTCAACCTCGAGGCTAGCCCTAAAGCTATTTCGGGGAGAACCAGCTATCTCCAGGTTCGATTGGCATTTCACCGCTACCCACACCTCATCCCCGCACTTTTCAACGTGCGTGGGTTCGGACCTCCAGTCAGTGTTACCTGACCTTCATCCTGGACATGGGTAGATCACCTGGTTTCGGGTCTACGACAACGCACTGAACGCCCTGTTCAGACTCGCTTTCGCTACGGCTCCGCCTCATCGGCTTAACCTCGCGCGTTATCGTAACTCGCCGGTTCATTCTACAAAAGGCACGCCATCACCCGTTAACGGGCTCTGACTACTTGTAGGCATACGGTTTCAGGATCTATTTCACTCCCCTTCCGGGGTGCTTTTCACCTTTCCCTCACGGTACTGGTTCACTATCGGTCACTAGGGAGTATTTAGCCTTGGGAGATGGTCCTCCCGGATTCCGACGGGGTTTCACGTGTCCCGCCGTACTCAGGATCCACTCTGGAGGGAAAACAGTTTCAGCTACAGGGCTGTCACCTTCTTCGGCCGACCTTTCCAGGTCCTTCACCTACTGTCTTCCTTTTTGACTCCGTATAGAGTGTCCTACAACCCCGAAGAGCATGCTCTCCGGTTTGGGCTGTTCCCGTTTCGCTCGCCGCTACTCAGGGAATCGCATTTGCTTTCTCTTCCTCCGGGTACTTAGATGTTTCAGTTCCCCGGGTCTGCCTCACGCTACGCTATGTATTCACGTAACATGTCCCATCCCATTACGGATGGTGGGTTCCCCCATTCGGAAATCTTCGGATCAAAGCATACTTACTGCTCCCCGAAGCATATCGCTGTTCGTCGCGTCCTTCATCGGCTCCTAGTGCCAAGGCATCCACCGTACGCCCTTCATACCTTGATCTAGCGTTGGTATTCTAAGAACACACGTCTTAAATGACATGGTTAATTAAAAGTTTGATGTCTTGTTGATGTCTTCAGTTTTCAAGGTGCGAGTGTCTCTATCGAGACTGAGAGACGAGCTCTCAAAACTGAACGATGGGCATGTCCCGTAAGGGACGTTTTCCTTAGAAAGGAGGTGATCCAGCCGCACCTTCCGATACGGCTACCTTGTTACGACTTCACCCCAATCATCTACCCCACCTTCGACGGCTGGCTCCTTGCGGTTACCTCACCGGCTTCGGGTGTTGCAAACTCTCGTGGTGTGACGGGCGGTGTGTACAAGACCCGGGAACGTATTCACCGCAGTATGCTGACCTGCGATTACTAGCGATTCCGACTTCATGCAGGCGAGTTGCAGCCTGCAATCCGAACTGGGAACGGCTTTATGGGATTGGCTCCACCTCGCGGTCTCGCTGCCCTTTGTACCGTCCATTGTAGCACGTGTGTAGCCCAACTCATAAGGGGCATGATGATTTGACGTCATCCCCACCTTCCTCCGGTTTGTCACCGGCAGTCTCCCTAGAGTGCCCAACTGAATGCTGGCAACTAAGGATAGGGGTTGCGCTCGTTGCGGGACTTAACCCAACATCTCACGACACGAGCTGACGACAACCATGCACCACCTGTCACCATTGTCCCCGAAGGGAAAACTTGATCTCTCAAGCGGTCAATGGGATGTCAAGAGTTGGTAAGGTTCTTCGCGTTGCTTCGAATTAAACCACATGCTCCACCGCTTGTGCGGGTCCCCGTCAATTCCTTTGAGTTTCAGCCTTGCGGCCGTACTCCCCAGGCGGAGTGCTTAATGCGTTAGCTTCAGCACTGAGGGGCGGAAACCCCCCAACACCTAGCACTCATCGTTTACGGCGTGGACTACCAGGGTATCTAATCCTGTTTGCTCCCCACGCTTTCGCGCCTCAGCGTCAGTTACAGACCAAAGAGTCGCCTTCGCCACTGGTGTTCCTCCACATCTCTACGCATTTCACCGCTACACGTGGAATTCCACTCTTCTCTTCTGTACTCAAGCCTTCCAGTTTCCAATGGCCCTCCCCGGTTGAGCCGGGGGCTTTCACATCAGACTTAAAAGGCCGCCTGCGCGCGCTTTACGCCCAATAATTCCGGACAACGCTTGCCACCTACGTATTACCGCGGCTGCTGGCACGTAGTTAGCCGTGGCTTTCTCGTAAGGTACCGTCAAGGTACGAGCATTTCCTCTCGTACGTGTTCTTCCCTTACAACAGAGTTTTACGATCCGAAAACCTTCATCACTCACGCGGCGTTGCTCCATCAGACTTTCGTCCATTGTGGAAGATTCCCTACTGCTGCCTCCCGTAGGAGTCTGGGCCGTGTCTCAGTCCCAGTGTGGCCGATCACCCTCTCAGGTCGGCTATGCATCGTCGCCTTGGTGGGCCGTTACCCCACCAACTAGCTAATGCACCGCAAGGCCATCTCAAGGTGACGCCGGAGCGCCTTTCATCAACGGACCATGCGGTCCGATGAACTATCCGGTATTAGCTCCGATTTCTCGGAGTTATCCCAATCCTTGAGGCAGGTTCCTTACGTGTTACTCACCCGTCCGCCGCTCATTCCGCTGCCTTCCCTCCGAAGAGTTCCGTCAGTTTCCTGCGCTCGACTTGCATGTATTAGGCACGCCGCCAGCGTTCGTCCTGAGCCAGGATCAAACTCTCCATGAAGTGTTTGACTTGCTCGTTGTTGTGACCGAAGTCACGATTGACGAAGCTTGCGCTTCATTCGTTTTTGTATTCCATAGAATACGATTTTTGCCTCATCGTTCAGTTTTCAAAGTTCGTCCGCGCCTGTTTTGGCGACTCAATTAGAATACCAAGTCTGAAACAAGAAGTCAACAACTTTTTTGAAATTGTTTTTTACTTGTTTGCCGTAAGCGCTCGTCCTCTTAAGGACATGAATTAATATATCACGATAATTAGACATGTGCAACTACTTTATTAAAATAACTTATAGTTTTTTTAGAGCATGTAAAAACCGCAGACAAGAATGGCTGCGGTTTACTTCATCATCAATGAGACGCGTCTTCTTTTTGCTTCGCTTATATAGAAGAAATACAGTGATTCCGCTAACTTCATTTGTGCTTCTAAATCACCGTAGTCATCATAGCTGATTTCTAAGAGATGACGCTTCATCAAATAATCTTCTTTTGCTTTTGCTAATTCTTCTAACAAACGCTGGTCGTACTCACTGCGAATCTTCTTTCGAAACCAACTCATAGTTCGCGACGTCCCTCCATTGCACGAGATAACGTCACTTCATCTGCGTATTCAAGATCTCCACCAACCGGAAGACCATGAGCAATCCGAGTGATCCGAATACCCGTCGGTTTTAAGAGACGCGATAGATACATCGCCGTCGCTTCTCCTTCAATGTTCGGATTGGTTGCTAAGATGACTTCCGTAATCGCTTCGTCCGCTTGAAGACGTGTCAGTAGGCTAGATACATTGATATCCTCTGGACCGATTCCTTCCATTGGACTGATCGCTCCATGCAAGACATGATACAACCCTTGGTAATCTCGCATCTTTTCCATTGCAATGACATCCCTTGAATCTTGGACGACACAGACAATCGTACGGTTTCGGTGTTTATCTGTACATACATAACAAGGATCTTGATCCGTGATATTCCCGCAGACACTACAGTAGGCAATGTCGCGCTTCGCGCTGACCAATGCCTTACCGAACATCAAGACATCGTCCTCTTCCATATCAAGGACATGAAACGCTAGACGAACCGCTGTCTTCGGACCAATTCCCGGCAGTTTCGTAAAACTTTCGATCAAACGACTAATCGCTTCAGGATATTGCAAGTGGTTTCCTCCTACGAATTAAAACATTCCCGGCAGATTCATACCTTGTGTGAATTTCCCCATTTTACTTGCTACGAGTTCATCGACCTTCTTCAAAGCATCGTTTGTAGCAGCTAAGACGAGATCTTGAATCATTTCAACATCATCTGGATCAACGACTTCTTCTTTAATGATGACATCTACGATATTTTTATGACCATCAGCGACGACTGAGACCATTTCTCCGCCTGCTGTACCTGTCACTGTTAAGTCTTTTAGTTCTTCTTGTGCTTTCGCCATATCCTTTTGCATCTTCTGCATCTGTTTCATCATATTGTTCATGTTTCCCATTCCGCGCATCTGTATTCCTCCTCGAATTTAATCTTCGAACTCTACGATATCACCAAAACGACCAAGCGTCTCGGACAATAACTGATCGCTCTCCGATTCTTGTTTTGTTTCCTTCTCTTCTATACTACTACTATTTCGCTTAGCAACAAACTCTGCCTTCAGTTCATGCCAATCCTTTGAGAGAATCGCTAAAATTTCGCGTTTGACGCCGCATACTTCATACAGCGCTTCTTCAATCACGAAACGTGTTCGTTCATTCGTCATGACCTGCTCAAAGTGCCATCCTTTACCGTCATCGAATTCAATCAGCAACGTATCCGCTGAACAAAGAACCGGTTTACTTTCATGGAGTAACGAGTAGATGGGGCCATCTTCTTTTAAAATCCATTTTAAGATGTGGTCCCAGCGTTCTTGAATCTCGCGCAACTGGGCTTTCTCTGCTCTTCCTAACATTTGACGAATCCGCTCTTTGGCGATTCGAACGGTTGGTCGTCCTTGTTTTCGCTTCGGCTGTGCTTGTGGTGCAGCCGCTTCTTGTGCTGGAACACCATTCGACTTCCATTGGTGCATCTGTTCTTTCATTTCGCGGACTTCCTGTTGCAACGATTGGACGATTTGTCCCGTTGTTCTCCCCTGTTCCGCAATTTGAATGAAGGCAATCTCAACGAGGACCCGCGGATGATTCGTCAACCGCATCTGTTGTTGGCAGTCATGTAACTGATCAATGATCGTAAAGCACGTCTCCGCTTCAATCGATTCAACAAATTGTTTGAACTCATCCGTCGGGCGCGCACGCTCTAGCAAATCGACAGCTGTAGGCGAGGCTTTCAATAACAACGTGTCCCGGTAAAAGAAGACGAGATCCTCAACGAAACGCTTTAAGTCTTTTCCCGCTCGTTGCATCGTCTCAAGCGTCTGTAACAACTGATCGACTTGATGTTCATGTAAGGCACGGGCAATATTCAGTAACGCTTCATCTTCTACTGCCCCTGTTACTTCAAGAACAGCCGCATCATTTAGATCACCATTCGAAAAAGCAACCGCTTGGTCGAGTAGACTCAGCGCATCACGCATACCACCATCCGCCGCTCGGGCGATCAATCGTAATGCCGTATCCGAATACTCGATCGATTGGTCTTTTAAGATATATTGCATCCGCTCAACGAGTTGATCGACTTCATGCCGCTTCACATCGAAACGTTGGCAACGCGAGATGATCGTCGCCGGAATTTTATGTGGTTCAGTCGTTGCTAAGATGAAGATGGCGTGCGCCGGTGGTTCTTCTAGTGTTTTGAGCAAGGCATTAAAGGCACCTGTCGACAACATATGCACTTCATCAATGATATAGACTTTATAGACTGCTTCTGAAGGGGGATATTTGACTTTATCCCGGATTTCCCGAATCTCATCTACGCCGTTATTGGAAGCCGCATCGATTTCGAAGACATCCGGGCTTGATCCTTCCGTGATCGCAAGACACGTCGGGCACGTATTACACGGTTCTTTGACCGGAGCATGCTCACAGTTGATCGCTTTAGCGATGATTTTGGCAAGACTCGTCTTTCCTGTTCCACGAGGACCCGAAAATAGATAGGCGTGGGACATCCGTCCCTCCATCAATGCATTTTGGATCGTACGGGTGATATGCGCTTGTCCAACGACTTCGTCGAATCGTTGCGGACGGTACACGCGGTATAGTGCTTGATAGGCCAAGTTTGCGCCTCCTCTTTTTAAGTTCCTCATTCTATTTTACCTAAAAAAGTCTACAACCGAAACCGGCTGTAGACTTGTCTTTAAAAATTAAACTGCCGCGCACCATATTCTGAAATATGTTCAACATGCGTTACTCACGCAGCCTGCTCAGTCCAAGCACCCCTACAACACACAGAGAGCACCACTTAAGGCTGCTTCCTTCCGGACCTGACCTGGTTCATGGGTATCTGTTGCGTAGGACTCAAACGTCAACGCTACTTACGTGAGGCAGACCACACCAATCATATCCCTCGACATGGAATTCAGTCTCGCTATAGCGGATTGCGAGTGACAGGGAACCGCTACATCCCCACCTAGCACGGCAAATGGTTTATCGATTTTTAGTGGCACCTTATTTCAGTGCTTTTTCATTATACTGTTTCATCTGGTGCGATGCAACCCATTGCCCGCTTTCGTGCTTTCTTTTTCGCGCGCAGCTCCCGAAAGAACGTCGTTAGCATCTCCCCACACTCTTTTTCTAATATACCGCTCGTCAACTCCGAGACGTGATTGAACCGATCGTCTTGCACCAAGTTCATCAGTGTTCCACAGCATCCACCTTTCGGATCAACGGCACCAAAGATGACATGTTCGATTCGCGACAGCATGATGGCTCCTGCACACATCGGACACGGTTCGAGTGTCACGTATAACTCGCACCCTTCAAGTCGCCAGTTCCCAAGCTTTCGGCACGCTTCCTCAATCGCGATCAACTCGGCATGTGCCGTCGCCTGTTGATCCGTTTCCCGGTGATTGTAGCCCGTCGCGATGACTTCATCGTCTTTGACGATGACACATCCGATCGGAACTTCACCGATCGCTTCTGCCTTTTTCGCCTCTTCGATCGCAAGGCGCATATAGTGTTCCTGTCGTTCCATCGATGATACTCCTCACTCTAAAAAAATTCTCCTTTTGAAACTTCAGCAAGTCGTACTTCTTTGTGCTAAAATATAAATTGCACTTTGCTGAACGGAGGGTCATTGTATATGTTCATAACGGTTGAAGGACCGATTGGTGTAGGCAAAACATCACTTGCGAACGCCATCAGTCACCATTTCTCTTTTTCTATGTTACGCGAAATCGTCGAAGAAAATCCCTTTCTTGGAAAGTTCTATGAAGATATCGAAGAATGGAGCTTCCAGACGGAAATGTTCTTCTTGTGCAATCGCTTCAAACAACTCGATGATATCGAACGTCATTACCTCAGTAAACAACGCTCTGTCGTTGCTGATTACCATATCTTTAAGAACTTGATTTTTGCACACCGCTCTCTGAAGGTAGAGCATCTTGAGAAGTACGAACAAATCTATTCGATCCTGACGACAGACATGCCGAAACCGGATGCTGTCATCTATTTGAACGCAAGCATCGATACCTTGATGAAACGTGTTGCGCTGCGCGGACGAGAAATCGAAGAAAATATGTCACGTGCCTATCTCGAACAATTGGCAGAGGATTACGAGACATTCGTCACGGAATACCAAGCCAAACATCCGGAAGTCAAAATCATCCGTTTCGACGGAGATGCACTCGACTTCGTCAAGCGACCGGAAGATCTCGAGTACGTCTTGACGACGATCCGGAACGAATTATATGAAGGAGCGAACCACGCATGAACTTGAAGCTACGCGAACAATACAACATCCCGGCAGATGCCGTCATTACGATCGGCGGTATGGTCGGGATCGGTAAATCAACGATCACAAACGGATTAGCAGATGCCCTTGGTTTCCGGACGTCACTCGAAAAAGTCGATACGAACCCTTACTTGGATAAATTCTATCATGATTTCGAGCGTTGGAGCTTCCACCTCCAAATCTATTTCCTCGCTGAACGCTTCAAGGAGCAAAAGCGGATTTTCCAATACGGTGGTGGTTTCATCCAAGATCGTTCAATCTATGAAGACACAGGGATCTTTGCGAAGATGCATTTCGAAAAAGGAACGATGTCTCCAACAGATTACGAGACATATTCAAGTTTGTTTGACGCAATGGTCATGACACCATTCTTCCCGCATCCGGATCTTTTGATCTATCTTGAAGGTTCGTTCGAACAAGTACTAGAACGAATTCGTCTTCGCGGACGTGAGATGGAGCAACAGACACCAATCGAATATTGGGAAGAGATGTACGAGCGCTATACGAACTGGATCAATAACTTCACGATCTGCCCGGTACTTCGTTTGTCGATCGACGAATACGACTTACTGAACGAGCCAGAATCCATCGACCGGATTCTCGCGAAGATTGAAAAGCAGCTTGAAGTTGCTCGCATTGCCAATACACGCTAACTGATCAGATCTGCCTCTTAGGCGGATCTTTTTTTGCGCAAAAAAGGAGATGCGTATTGCATCTCCCTCGCATTAACCAATCACTTGATTGATTTGTTCCATATGGTGTAGATCATGTTGAGCCATTGCTCCAAGGAACTGACCGATCGTCAATTCTTTGTCTTTAATGACGACCTTATCCTGCAGGCGTTCTTCCGGAATCAATTCGACTGCACGGCGCAACAAATCACGGCTGACTAAAAACTCATCAATCGTCAAGATCCGTTGCTGCTCACGGCTCATCTTCGCCGCTTCCTCATTGACGGCTTGGCTATCCGGTGCAACACGGAATGGTTCCCCCGCGAGCAAGTACGGGATGCGCTCTGCGACCATGAAGCGATCCCATGGTGATAAGTGACCGATGATCTCAGCAACTGTCCACTTACCTTCTGCATACGATGTTCGCCATGCCTCTTCTGAAATCTGTTCTAAGTCTTTTACATATGTCATCGTCATCGCATAATGCGAAAGCAACGATTCTTTTGTTTGTTCGTTCATTTCGTCCACCTCTTCTTCATTTTTCACGTAGGCAACCATAGCACGCACGAAGAAATCGATGCAACAAAAAAGCACCTCAGAATTGAGATGCTTCATAAAAAGCGGAGTCGGTGGGATTCGAACCCACGCGAGCCTTGCGACCCCTAACGGATTTCGAGTCCGTCCCCTTCAGCCGGACTTGGGTACGACTCCATGATTATATTTATTTTTGGGTAAAAAAAAAGAAGTGGAGGAGGCGGTGGGATTCGAACCCACGCACGGCTTTCGCCGCCTGACGGTTTTCAAGACCGTTCTCTTAAACCACTTGAGTACGCCTCCAAGCTATAAAACGTGCATGTCGTTGTCAAAAAATAAAAATGGAGGAGGCGGTGGGATTCGAACCCACGCACGGCTTTCGCCGCCTGACGGTTTTCAAGACCGTTCTCTTAAACCACTTGAGTACGCCTCCGTACTTCTTACAAGATCAATGATGACCTGTCTGTTTTCCTGACATTAATTATGATAGCATCTGCCTTTTAACGTGTAAAGACCTTTTCTAAAAAAACTTTTTAAAATACAGAAAGGGGGATTACTCCCCCTTCTGACTTAAGCTTGAATCACTTCAAGACCACCCATGTATGGACGAAGCACTTCTGGAATAACAACTGATCCATCCGCTTGCTGGTAGTTCTCTAAGATCGCAGCAACTGTCCGACCGACTGCAAGGGCAGAACCGTTTAACGTGTGAACGAATTCTGGTTTTGCGTTCGCTTCGCGGCGGAAACGAATCTGTGCCCGGCGTGCTTGGAAATCTTCAAAGTTTGAACAAGAAGAGATTTCACGGTAGACGCCTTGGCTTGGCATCCAGACTTCGATGTCGTATTTCTTCGCAGCCGTGAATCCGAGATCAGCTGTACACATGCTCAATACTTGATACGGCAATTTCAGCTTTTTCAAGACCGTTTCTGCTTGTCCTGTTAACAATTCAAGCTGCTCGTAAGATTCTTCTGGTTTGACGAAACGAACGAGTTCAACTTTATTGAATTGGTGCTGACGGATCAAACCGCGTGTATCGCGTCCCGCAGAACCTGCTTCTGAACGGAAACATTGGCTGTATGCCGCATAGCCGATTGGTAACTGATCTGCTGTTAGGATTTCTTCACGGTGCATGTTCGTCACCGGCACTTCTGCTGTCGGTACGAGGAAGTAGTTCGTCTCTTCAATCTTAAAGGCATCCTCTTCGAACTTCGGCAATTGTCCTGTTCCTGTCATAGAGTCACGGTTGACCATGAGTGGTGGCAAGATTTCTGTGTACCCATGCTGATCTTGATGAAGATCCATCATGAAGTTAATCAATGCCCGCTCAAGACGTGCCCCCGCTCCGCGGTAAAAGACGAAACGGCTGCCTGTTACTTTTCCGGCACGCTCGACATCGACGATTTTTAATTGCTCCATCAAATCCCAGTGCGGGACCGCTTCGAAGTCAAACGCTGGTTTGTCACCGACTTCACGTAAGACGACGTTATCGTCTTCAGAAGAACCGACCGGTACGCTGTCATGTGGAATGTTTGGAATACCGAGGAGCAGTTGGTTCAATGTCGCTTCAACATCGCGTAACTCGTCGTCAAGCGTCTTGATCTCGTCTCCGACACTACGCATCGCAGCGATCGCTTCGTCCGCGTTTTCCTTATTGCGCTTCAGTTCAGCGATTTTTTTCGTTGCTTCATTTCGTTCTGCTTTCAACACTTCTGTCCGCGCAATCAATTCTCGGCGTTTCTCATCAAGTGCGAGGAAACGGTTCATGTCCGTCAAGTCCTCTCCTCGGTGCGCTAACTTTTCTTGAATGGCGTCAAAATCTTGGCGTAATCGTTTAATATCAATCATCTGTAATTCCTCCTTTATGTCATAAAAAAAGGCGACTCGTCTCTTTCCGGTATTCCTACCGAAAAGGGACGAATCACCTGGATCCGCGTTGCCACCCTCATTGCTAGACACATCTAGCCAACTTAAGACGCGATAACGGGCGTACCCGCACCTTGTTCGCAAGGTGTGCGATCCGGCTCGATTCAATCCATCGATCTGACTAGTTCACACCACCCACTAGCTCTCTTAACAGTATCGATACATCTACTTAGTCCGTTCATAGCATCTTTATGAGATTAGTCTTACTTTACACCATCGCCTTGGAAGTTGACAAGAGTCGATTGTTGAATCGCTTGTTCAATTTGCTTCGACCACGCTGTCCAAGCGCGGACGAGACGTGTCGGAACACTCGCAAGTGGAACCGCAGTTGCGCTATATAAATTCACGCGGGGTGTCTCAAATCCTGGTAGATAGATTCCATCATCCGCGACCTGCACCGTCCCGACGACTTCTTGTTTCGTCACGGGCGCCGTTGTTTTGGAGAAGTCGAATCGTGGTTCCCGCGTCTCCGCTTGTTTTAAGACCGTAACGTATAACGAACCGTCCGTGACGACGTCTAGCTTTCGGACGGTTGCCCCTTTAATCGGAAGAACGTCTTTGATCCGTTCGCCTTTTCCGTAATACGTCAACGGCTCAAACGTCGCAAAACCATAGTCGAGCAGCTTTTTCGTTTCCTTGAAACGGGCTTGATCGGAATCCGTTCGCATGACGACCGTGACAAGCGTCATATTATCCCGTGTCGTTACACTTGCAAAGCAGTAACCGGCTAAATCAGTCGTTCCGGTCTTCATTCCCCGCATGCCGGCATATGCGAATTTTTCCTTTGCCAACATCTTATTCGAATTATTCAAGACTTCTCCATCAAGTTTCATCTGCGTTTTGTTCGTCACATCCAGGACATCCGGGTAATCCTTGATGTAGCGGATGACGAGTAACGCGATATCCGTCGCTGTCATCAAATTCGTTCCTGGAAGGGTCGCATCGACAGCATCTAGACCAGAGGCATTCGCATACTCCGTGTCGTTCATTCCGAACTGTTTTGCTGTCTCATTCATCTTTTCAACGAACGCCGCTTCTGAACCGGCGACAGTTTCGGCTAGCATGACCGCTGCATCATTGGCCGATTTGATGAACGCCGCATTATACATCTCGCGAACCGTGTATGTTTTAGCTTTAACTGGAACACGCGCGATTCCGGACGTCTTCGCAAGCTTTAACACTTTTGCACTCGGCGTGATTTTTTGATCCCACGTCAGTTTTTTCAATTCGATTTGTCGTCTGACGAGGTAGAGCGTCATCAGCTTCGTCATCGAAGCAGGGGGCAACGAAACATCCGCTTCCGATTGAAGGAGGATTTTTCCTGTGACCGCATCGGCCATTATGTAAGACTCTGCTTGAATCGAAGGTGCTGCTTGTCCCGCTGTAGGAAATCCTACGACTAGGAGCACACTTAAACAGAGTAGTAAAATTCGTTTCATCGTGTCTCTCCTTCACTCAATCATTCGTTTTACGAATAGTGTAGCACAAAAGAAGCACCTGACAGTAGAACCTGTCAGATGCTTCCACGCTTTATGAACGGACGGACTGCCGCTGTTTGATTTTTTGTAAAAAATAGCGGTGCAAGCGATCGTCCTCTGTCAATTCAGGGTGAAACGAACACGCGAGGTGTAACGATGTCTCGACGGCAACGATCTGCTCTTCGACTTTCGCAATCACTCGTGTTCCTTCCCCGGCAGACAGAATCAATGGCGCTCGAATGAACACTGCTTCGATCGGCTCTTCAATTCCTTCAACCGATAGCAATCCTTCAAATGAATCGATTTGTCGACCGAAGGCATTTCGACGGACCGTCATCGAAATCGCGTTGAGATGACTCTGACCTGCTTCGACAGCGGTTGCGAGTAGAATCATTCCAGCACATGTTCCGAACATCGGTAACGTCGTCGCCTTTTCCCGAAGCGGTTCCAGTAATTCATAGCGTTCGATCAATCGACGCATCGCGGTCGATTCGCCTCCGGGTAAGACGAGTCCATCGAGTCCATCGAGATCGCTCACTTGTTTGACGAGAACGACATCGACACCAAGACCTTCAAGCTGCTGTCGATGCTCACGGACCGCACCTTGAACATCCAGAATACCAATTACCATCCGCGTGTCGCCATCCGTTCCTCAAACGGCATCGATGTGACATCGATTCCTTTCATTGCTGTTCCGAGTCCTTTGGATAAAGACGCGATCCGTTCAAAATCATCTTTGTACGTAACGGCTTCGACAATCGCCCGAGCGACACGTTCTGGGTGTTCTGATTTAAAGATCCCCGATCCGACGAAGACACCATCTGCCCCTAGGTGCATCATGAGTGCGGCATCAGCTGGTGTCGCGACTCCACCGGCTGCAAAGTTGACGACCGGTAGACGTCCCTGTGTCCGAATATCACGTAATACTTCATACGGAGCACCCCATTCTTTCGCAAATGTCATCAATTCATCTGGACTGACATGTAAAATCTGATTCAATTGTGCTTGAATTTGTCGCATATGGCGAACAGCTTCGACGACGTTCCCAGTCCCAGGTTCGCCTTTCGTCCGAATCATCGCGGCTCCTTCTGCGATACGACGAGCGGCTTCCCCAAGATCACGTGCGCCACAGACGAACGGCACGGTGAACTCCGACTTCAGTAAATGATATTGTTCATCTGCCGGAGTCAGGACCTCACTCTCATCGATGAAATCGACCCCCATCGATTCGAGAACACGTGCTTCGACGATATGACCAATCCGGCATTTTGCCATGACGGGAATCGAGACCGCTCCGAGTACTTCTTCCGTAATCAACGGATCCGCCATTCGTGCGACGCCTCCGTCACGACGAATATCAGACGGAACACGTTCAAGTGCCATGACTGCAACAGCACCTGCTGCTTCCGCAATCTTCGCTTGTTCCGCATTGACCACATCCATGATGACGCCACCCTTTTGCATTTCAGCCATTCCACGTTTGACACGATCCGTTCCTTGTTGACGTTCCATATCCATTCCCCCTTGGTTGACTTTCACTCCTTTAGTATACGGAACGTTGACACTTTTAAAAGTATCAGTTTATGATGATTTCAACAGGTCAGTTTACGAAGAAGGAGTCAGACGAGATGGACATGCTATCATTTCAACTTACGCGCAATCAGGAAAAACCACTTTATGAACAGCTTTATCAACAAATTCGAAATGAAATTATTGCCGGTCGTTTAGCATACGGCACGAAATTACCATCCAAACGAAAACTCGGTCAATTTTTGAACTTAAGTCAAACGACGATTGAACTTGCTTACCAACAACTTGTCGCAGAAGGATATGTTGAATCCATCTCACGTAAAGGCTACTTCGTTCTTGCCTATGAGGAACTCGCTTACGTCAAAACTTCACCCGTCATCGAACCACGTGTGACTAAAGAAACACCGATCATCACGTATGATTTTCATCCAAGTAAGATTGAAGGGATCTCTTTCCCGTTCGCTCGTTGGCGAAAGTATGCCAAAGATATCATCGACACTGATCACCACCCACTTGTCTCACTCGGTCATCCACAAGGCGATCTAGCGTTACGCGAAGAGATTGCGACCTATCTTTATCATTCTCGTGGTGTCGTCTGTTCTCCTGAACAAATCGTCGTCGGTTCAGGTGTCGAGCAATTATTGCCGCTCGTCCTCTTCTTACTGGGACGCGACGTCACGTACGGTATCGAGGATCCCGGTTATCATACGACACGCCTCTTACTTGAAAATCATGAACGCATGATTGAACCGATTCGTGTTGATGCGAATGGATTACGGATTGATCACTTACAGGAATCAAACGTCGATGTCATGTATGTCACACCGGCACATCAATTTCCGTCCGGTAGTATCTTATCCGTCAACCGAAGACATCAGTTGTTAAACTGGGCGGCGATGGATCCGACCCGTTTTATCATCGAAGACGACTATGATAGCGAATTCCGCTACAGCGGTAAATCGATTCCGTCTTTACACAACATGGACAGCAATCGTGTCATTTACATGAGTACTTTCTCAAAATCACTCATGCCTTCCCTACGGATCGGTTATATGGTCTTACCCGAAGTCTTACGCTCACGGTATCAAATAGAACTATCACACTATACATGTAGTGTCTCGCGCTTCGATCAAACGATCTTGACACGCTTCATGAAAGAGGGCGACTTTGAACGACATCTCAACCGGATGCGTAAAGTCTATCGTCGCAAGCTCGACGTCTTAATCCAATCACTTCGCCGGATTCCTGCCTTACGATTGACCGGTGAAAGTGCAGGGCTCCATGTCGTTGTATCCGTAGCGAACGGGATGACGGAGCCGGAGCTAGTAAAGCGGGCACAACAACAAGGTATCCAAGTATACGGTCTTTCTCAGTATGCCCAGTTACCACTTCTCTCTGATACGCCTCAAATCGTCCTTGGATTTGCGAGTCTCTCTGAGCCAGAGTTGATGGAAGGATTACGATTATTGATGGACGCGTGGAGCTTGCGTAAATCATCATGAAAAAAGCCTCGCCTTTCTACTAGAGAAAGACGAGGCTTTTGTTTACTGACGTGTATAGTTCGATGCTTCTTTTGTAATTTGAATATCGTGCGGATGGCTCTCTTGCAAACCAGCGCCCGTCATACGGATGAACTGTGTCTCTTCACGCAATTCTTCTAACGTTGCAGCGCCACAGTATCCCATACCTGAACGAATACCACCAACGAGTTGGTACACCGAATCGCCGAGTTTACCACGGTAAGCGACACGTCCTTCGATTCCTTCTGGAACGAACTTCTTGTCTGCTTCTTGGAAGTAACGATCTTGGCTACCGCGTTTCATCGATGCTTCAGAACCCATACCACGGTACGTCTTGAATTGACGTCCTTGGTAGATTTCCATCTCACCTGGGCTCTCTTCTACTCCTGCAAGTAAGCTTCCGAGCATGACAGCGTGACCGCCAGCAGCAAGTGCTTTTACGATATCGCCAGAATACTTGATGCCACCGTCAGCGATGATCGAGACACCATGTTTCCGTGCTTCTGTCGCACAATCGAAGACGGCTGTGATTTGTGGTACACCGACGCCTGCGACAACACGTGTCGTACAGATCGAACCAGGTCCGATACCAACTTTGATGACAGATGCACCGGCTTCAATCAAATCGCGTGTTGCTTCTGCCGTCGCAACGTTACCCGCAATGATTGGTAAGTTTGGATATTCTTCACGAAGTTCACGTACTTTAAGAAGAACACCTTCTGAGTGACCGTGTGCCGTATCGACGACGAGTGCATCGACACCTGCATCGACAAGGAACTTCGCGCGCGTCGAAGCGTCTTTCGTTACGCCGACAGCTGCTGCGACGAGTAAACGTCCGAACTGATCTTTCGCAGCATGTGGATACTGTTCGACTTTTTCGATATCCTTTGTCGTGATTAACCCTTTTAATACACCGTTCTCATCAACGAGTGGTAACTTTTCGATGCGATGTTTGTGGAGAATCTGTTCTGCTTCAGCAAGGGACGTACCAACTTTTGCTGTCACGAGTTCTTCTGTCGTCATCACCGTTTCAATGACAGTCGAGTAATCCTTGACGAAACGAAGATCACGATTCGTCAAAATCCCTACTAATTTACGCTCTGTTTCGTTATTAACGATTGGAACACCAGAGATGCGGTACTTACTCATCAAATACTCAGCATCGTAGACTTGACGCTCTGGCGTCAAATAGAACGGATTCGTGATGACACCATTTTCAGAACGTTTGACGCGATCGACATGTTCTGCTTGTTCTTCCATTGACATATTCTTATGAATGACACCAAGACCACCTTGACGTGCCATTGCGATTGCCATCGGTGCTTCTGTGACGGTATCCATCCCAGCACTGATCAACGGAATATTAAGTGTGATCCCTTCACATAGCGTGACAGATAAATCAACGTCGCGCGGCAAGACACTCGAACGACGGGGTACGAGTAAGACGTCATCAAACGTCAAACCCTCTTTAGCAAATTTGTTCTCCCACATGTTATCCACTCGCTTTCTCTTTTATAAAAGAATATTGATGTTATGGTAACAAGCAGAGGGTGTCATGTCAATGACTCGACCAATAATCAGAACAGTCTGAAGTTTCACATAACACAAAAAGACCGACCTGCAATCTGCAGATCGGTCAAGTGCCTGGCAACGTCCTATCCTCACAGGGGGAAGCCCCCAACTACTTTCGGCGTTCAAGTGCTTAACTTCCGTGTTCGGCATGGGAACGGGTGTGACCACTTGGCTATCGTCACCAGACGATCGGGCTCGCGCCCTCAAAACTGAAGTCATCAACAATGCATCTGCTAGAACAAGGCCTCGACCGATTAGTATCACTCAGCTCCACATGTCGCCATGCTTCCACCCGTGACCTATCTACCTCATCGTCTCTGAGGGGTCTTTCTTGATTACTCAAAGGGAAATCTCATCTTGGAGGGGGCTTCATGCTTAGATGCTTTCAGCATTTATCCCGTCCGCACGTAGCTACCCAGCGATGCTCCTGGCGGAACAACTGGTACACCAGCGGTGCGTCCATCCCGGTCCTCTCGTACTAAGGACAGCTCTCCTCAAATTTCCTGCGCCCACGACGGATAGGGACCGAACTGTCTCACGACGTTCTGAACCCAGCTCGCGTACCGCTTTAATGGGCGAACAGCCCAACCCTTGGGACCTACTCCAGCCCCAGGATGCGATGAGCCGACATCGAGGTGCCAAACCTCCCCGTCGATGTGGACTCTTGGGGGAGATCAGCCTGTTATCCCCAGGGTAGCTTTTATCCGTTGAGCGATGGCCCTTCCATGCGGAACCACCGGATCACTAAGCCCGACTTTCGTCCCTGCTCGACTTGTAGGTCTCGCAGTCAAGCTCCCTTCTGCCTTTGCGCTCTACGAATGATTTCCAACCATTCTGAGGGAACCTTTGGGCGCCTCCGTTACTGTTTAGGAGGCGACCGCCCCAGTCAAACTACCCGCCTGACACGGTCCTCCAGCCGGATCACGGCTGCGAGTTAGAGACTCTATGCATGAAGGGCGGTATCCCAAGGGTGACTCCTCCGAAGCTGGCGCTCCGGGCTCGACGTCTCCCGCCTATCCTGTACATCATGCACAAAGCCTCAATATCAGGCTGTAGTAAAGCTCCATGGGGTCTTTCCGTCCTGTCGCGGGTAACCTGCATCTTCACAGGTACTATGATTTCACCGGGTCTCTCGTTGAGACAGTGCCCAAATCGTTACGCCTTTCGTGCGGGTCGGAACTTACCCGACAAGGAATTTCGCTACCTTAGGACCGTTATAGTTACGGCCGCCGTTTACTGGGGCTTCGGTTCAAAGCTTCGCTTGCGCTAACCCATCCCCTTAACCTTCCAGCACCGGGCAGGCGTCAGCCCCTATACGTCATCTTGCGATTTAGCAGAGACCTGTGTTTTTGCTAAACAGTCGTTTGGGCCTATTCACTGCGGCTCTACTCATGTAGAGCGTCCCTTCTCCCGAAGTTACGGGACCATTTTGCCGAGTTCCTTAACGAGAGTTATCCCGCGCGTCTTAGAATTCTCATCTCGCCTACCTGTGTCGGTTTACGGTACTGGCGCCTTCCCCCTCACTAGAGGCTTTTCTTGGCAGTGTGAAATCGTGACCTACGTCCCTACGGGACTCCGCATCGTTCCTTGACTTTGATGCCTGACGGATTTGCCAATCAGACGGTCTTGAAACTTGCACATGCACTTCCATCCGCATGCGTCACTATCCTCCTGCGTCCCCCCATTGTTCAAACGGTGGATCGGCGGTACAGGAATATCAACCTGTTATCCATCGCCTACGCCTTTCGGCCTCGGCTTAGGTCCAGACTAACCCTGAGCGGACGAGCCTTCCTCAGGAAACCTTGGGCTTTCGACGGAGGGGATTCTCACCCCTCTTTTCGCTACTCACACCGGCATTCTCACTTCCAAACGCTCCACTGCTCCTTCCGGTACAGCTTCACAGCGGTTTGGAACGCTCCCCTACCATTCCTTACGGAATCCGCAGCTTCGGTGGTATGTTTAGCCCCGTTACATTTTCGGCGCGGCGCCACTCGACTAGTGAGCTATTACGCACTCTTTGAATGGTGGCTGCTTCTAAGCCAACATCCTAGCTGTCTAGGCAGCGCCACATCCTTTTCCACTTAACATACACTTTGGGACCTTAGCTGGCGGTCTGGGCTGTTTCCCTCTTGACTACGGATCTTATCACTCGCAGTCTGACTCCCGAGTATAAGTTGCTGGCATTCGGAGTTTAACTGAATTCGGTAACCCTGTGGGGGCCCCTAGTCCAATCAGTGCTCTACCTCCAGAACTCTCAACCTCGAGGCTAGCCCTAAAGCTATTTCGGGGAGAACCAGCTATCTCCAGGTTCGATTGGCATTTCACCGCTACCCACACCTCATCCCCGCACTTTTCAACGTGCGTGGGTTCGGACCTCCAGTCAGTGTTACCTGACCTTCATCCTGGACATGGGTAGATCACCTGGTTTCGGGTCTACGACAACGCACTGAACGCCCTGTTCAGACTCGCTTTCGCTACGGCTCCGCCTCATCGGCTTAACCTCGCGCGTTATCGTAACTCGCCGGTTCATTCTACAAAAGGCACGCCATCACCCGTTAACGGGCTCTGACTACTTGTAGGCATACGGTTTCAGGATCTATTTCACTCCCCTTCCGGGGTGCTTTTCACCTTTCCCTCACGGTACTGGTTCACTATCGGTCACTAGGGAGTATTTAGCCTTGGGAGATGGTCCTCCCGGATTCCGACGGGGTTTCACGTGTCCCGCCGTACTCAGGATCCACTCTGGAGGGAAAACAGTTTCAGCTACAGGGCTGTCACCTTCTTCGGCCGACCTTTCCAGGTCCTTCACCTACTGTCTTCCTTTTTGACTCCGTATAGAGTGTCCTACAACCCCGAAGAGCATGCTCTCCGGTTTGGGCTGTTCCCGTTTCGCTCGCCGCTACTCAGGGAATCGCATTTGCTTTCTCTTCCTCCGGGTACTTAGATGTTTCAGTTCCCCGGGTCTGCCTCACGCTACGCTATGTATTCACGTAACATGTCCCATCCCATTACGGATGGTGGGTTCCCCCATTCGGAAATCTTCGGATCAAAGCATACTTACTGCTCCCCGAAGCATATCGCTGTTCGTCGCGTCCTTCATCGGCTCCTAGTGCCAAGGCATCCACCGTACGCCCTTCATACCTTGATCTAGCGTTGGTATTCTAAGAACACACGTCTTAAATGACATGGTTAATTAAAAGTTTGATGTCTTGTTGATGTCTTCAGTTTTCAAGGTGCGAGTGTCTCTATCGAGACTGAGAGACGAGCTCTCAAAACTGAACGATGGGCATGTCCCGTAAGGGACGTTTTCCTTAGAAAGGAGGTGATCCAGCCGCACCTTCCGATACGGCTACCTTGTTACGACTTCACCCCAATCATCTACCCCACCTTCGACGGCTGGCTCCTTGCGGTTACCTCACCGGCTTCGGGTGTTGCAAACTCTCGTGGTGTGACGGGCGGTGTGTACAAGACCCGGGAACGTATTCACCGCAGTATGCTGACCTGCGATTACTAGCGATTCCGACTTCATGCAGGCGAGTTGCAGCCTGCAATCCGAACTGGGAACGGCTTTATGGGATTGGCTCCACCTCGCGGTCTCGCTGCCCTTTGTACCGTCCATTGTAGCACGTGTGTAGCCCAACTCATAAGGGGCATGATGATTTGACGTCATCCCCACCTTCCTCCGGTTTGTCACCGGCAGTCTCCCTAGAGTGCCCAACTGAATGCTGGCAACTAAGGATAGGGGTTGCGCTCGTTGCGGGACTTAACCCAACATCTCACGACACGAGCTGACGACAACCATGCACCACCTGTCACCATTGTCCCCGAAGGGAAAACTTGATCTCTCAAGCGGTCAATGGGATGTCAAGAGTTGGTAAGGTTCTTCGCGTTGCTTCGAATTAAACCACATGCTCCACCGCTTGTGCGGGTCCCCGTCAATTCCTTTGAGTTTCAGCCTTGCGGCCGTACTCCCCAGGCGGAGTGCTTAATGCGTTAGCTTCAGCACTGAGGGGCGGAAACCCCCCAACACCTAGCACTCATCGTTTACGGCGTGGACTACCAGGGTATCTAATCCTGTTTGCTCCCCACGCTTTCGCGCCTCAGCGTCAGTTACAGACCAAAGAGTCGCCTTCGCCACTGGTGTTCCTCCACATCTCTACGCATTTCACCGCTACACGTGGAATTCCACTCTTCTCTTCTGTACTCAAGCCTTCCAGTTTCCAATGGCCCTCCCCGGTTGAGCCGGGGGCTTTCACATCAGACTTAAAAGGCCGCCTGCGCGCGCTTTACGCCCAATAATTCCGGACAACGCTTGCCACCTACGTATTACCGCGGCTGCTGGCACGTAGTTAGCCGTGGCTTTCTCGTAAGGTACCGTCAAGGTACGAGCATTTCCTCTCGTACGTGTTCTTCCCTTACAACAGAGTTTTACGATCCGAAAACCTTCATCACTCACGCGGCGTTGCTCCATCAGACTTTCGTCCATTGTGGAAGATTCCCTACTGCTGCCTCCCGTAGGAGTCTGGGCCGTGTCTCAGTCCCAGTGTGGCCGATCACCCTCTCAGGTCGGCTATGCATCGTCGCCTTGGTGGGCCGTTACCCCACCAACTAGCTAATGCACCGCAAGGCCATCTCAAGGTGACGCCGGAGCGCCTTTCATCAACGGACCATGCGGTCCGATGAACTATCCGGTATTAGCTCCGATTTCTCGGAGTTATCCCAATCCTTGAGGCAGGTTCCTTACGTGTTACTCACCCGTCCGCCGCTCATTCCGCTGCCTTCCCTCCGAAGAGTTCCGTCAGTTTCCTGCGCTCGACTTGCATGTATTAGGCACGCCGCCAGCGTTCGTCCTGAGCCAGGATCAAACTCTCCATGAAGTGTTTGACTTGCTCGTTGTTGTGACCGAAGTCACGATTGACGAAGCTTGCGCTTCATTCGTTTTTGTATTCCGTAGAATACGATTTTTGCCTCATCGTTCAGTTTTCAAAGTTCGTCCGCGCCTGTTTTGGCGACTCAATTAGAATACCAAGTCTGAAACAAGAAGTCAACAACTTTTTTCAAATTGTTTTTCTCATTTGTTTCAAGCGCTTGTCGTTGTTAAGGACATGTAATAATATATCACGCGTTTTATTATTGTGCAACACTTATTTTAAAATTGTTTTTAAAATCATGAACAAGCCTCTTGAACCTTACGATTCCGGCTCAAGAGGCTGTGTATTCTCTATTAATCCATCAACTGAATAATACTATGTTGTCGTTCTTCCATTAAATCAATGATCGTCATCCGTCCTTGTTCTTCATAGGAAATGACAGGCCGATCAAAGACTGGATTCTTTCGCGTAATGGTTGCAATCTTTCCGTTACTCATCAGTACGCGATCACCAACTTCTATTGGTAGAAGTAATTGTCCGAGCAATAGTACATACTTTGAGCAATATTGCATCGGTCTTGCTTTTAAATGACGATAGGCATCAAACGGCGTATATGCTTCCCGGTACGGACGCCAACTCGTCATTGCAGCAAAAACATCCGCTACGATGAATAACCGTGTGTGATCTGCGATCTTATCTCCTTTTACCTTTAAAGGGTAACCTGTTCCGTCTAACCGTTCATGATGTTGAACAATTAAACGATTGACTGTATCAGAGATGATCGTCTCTTTTTGCAAGGCTTGATACGCCATAGCCGGGTGACGTTGAAAAATTTCTTGTTGCATTGCTTCATATCGTTTCGTGTGACGCCATTCCATGATTCGTGCTAGTCCGTAATCCGCAAAATAGGACGCCGTCCATAGTTCATGAATCATTTTCCGTTCTTTTCCGACTGCTTCCGCCAGCATTTGAGCGACTGCCCCTCGATAAATGGCATGTCGCACTGTATAAGCTTCAGTTCCCCGCTCTAGGAAGAATGGTAAGACATCTTGTCTCGTAATTCGTTCTGGAACGGACTGTTTGACCCAGCTCAATGCTTCGTATACATTAGGCTTCATTCCCTGTTCCCACGACATGAAGACTTTATTGTAAAAGCGAATGAATTCTTCAAAAGGATGTTCTACATGGGCTTCAACCGTTTCAATCTGTACTTCTTCATCTGCACCGAAATCAGGTCGATCTTCAATGACGACTTCCTTAATTAAGAAACGCTGGATTCGTCGTAACTCATCGGTCCCTATTTTTTTCCCTGCTTCTACGATCGGATGATCCGTATGTAAATAGATCGATTCGGTTAAACGATCCCCGATGCGTAATTGGTCACTTGCCACTCGCATATCGCTTCGTTCCTTTCTCTTCTTTCTATATATGTAGATATATGTAGATAAAAGCAGCAGAGTAGTATCACTCTGCTGCTTCCTTGCTGACGTCTTGCTTATTCTTCCGCTTCTTCTGAAGCATCCGATTCGACTACATTCTCTTCAGACACGATGTCCGTGTCTTCTTCCATTTCATCAGTTTCTTCTCGTTTCAGTTTCGCAACCGTTGCAACACGGTCACCTTCTTCAATTCGAATGACCTTCACCCCTTGGGTATTCCGGCCGACACGTGAAATGTATTGCGAGTCTGTCCGAATGACGATCCCGCTCTCTGTCATGATCATGATGTCATCATCAACATCAACGATTCGCATGGCTACGATTTGACCGACACGTTCCGTCACCTTACTCGCGATCAATCCTTTACCACCACGAGACTGGCTACGGAACTCGGTCATCGGTGTCCGTTTACCGAATCCTTTTTCCGTAATGACAAGAACATCTTGGGCATCACGTGCAAGTTCCATCCCGACGACGAAATCGTCTGGACGTAACGTCATCGCTTTGACACCACGAGCGCCACGTCCCATCGAGCGGACATTCGTGATTGGGAAACGAATCGCCTTCCCACTTGTTGAAACAGCAAAGACTTCATCGTCCGTCGATGCGAGACGAACCGATGTCAACTCGTCGTCTTCAAACAATCGAATCGCAATCAAACCGTTTTTGTTGATCCGTGCGTACGCAGACAACGGTGAACGTTTGACGCGTCCTTTACGTGTCATGAAGATCAATGATTTTTGCTCATCTTGAACGACTTCTTCCGTTTCGAGCGTTTCTTCCGTCTCTTCAATCTCTCCTTCGATCACCTCGACAGGTGCTTCAGTTGCTTGTTGCTCCTCGAGATAACGTTTGAAGTTGACTGGAATCATCGTCTCGACCTTTTCGTCGCGTTCGATTTGAATGAGGTTGATGATCGGCACACCTTTTGATGTCCGGCTCATCTCTGGTACTTCGTATCCACGAATCCGGTAGACTTTTCCGCGGTTCGTAAAGAATAGGATTGTATCGTGCGTCGAACAAGACAAGAGACGCGTGACGTAATCCTCGTCGTTCGTTCCGATTCCTTGAACCCCACGTCCGCCGCGGCGTTGTGTCCGGTACGAATCCGTCGTCATCCGTTTGATGTAGCCACTGCTTGTCAACGTGATGATGATATCCTGTTCCGGAATCAAATCTTCGTCTTCGAATTCGATGTGGTCCATGCGGATTTCCGTCCGACGTTCGTCGTTGAAACGTTCTTTCAACTCTTCAAGTTCTGTCCGGATCAAATCAAGCAAGACTTCCTCACTCGCAAGGATGCGGTTCAGTTCCGCGATCAATTGCATGATTTCGTCATACTCTGCTTCGATCTTCTCCCGTTCAAGACCTGTCAGGCGTTGCAAGCGCATATCGAGAATCGCTTGTGATTGTTTCTCAGATAACGCAAAACGCTCCATCAACTGTTCACGTGCTGCGTCTGCTGTCCGGTTCCCACGGATGATTTGAATGACTTCATCCAAATGATCGAGTGCAATCCGTAGACCAGCGAGCAAGTGTTCACGCGCTTCAGCTTTTTCGAGATCGAACTGTGTCCGACGACGCACGATTTCTTTTTGATGCTCGAGGTAATGATAAAGCATTTCCTTGAGCGTCAATGTTTTCGGACGTCCTCCGACGATCGCAAGCATATTGACACCAAACGTCGTTTGCATCGACGTCTGTTTATACAAGTTATTTAAGATGACGCTCGCATTCGCGTCACGACGAACTTCCATGACGATGCGCATACCGCGGCGATCTGACTCATCCCGTAAATCGGTGATGCCTTCAATCTTTTTCTCGCGAACGAGATCGGCAATCTTTTCAACGAGACGGGCTTTGTTGACCTGATAAGGCAGCTCCGTCACGATGATCCGTTCGCGGTCTTTTTTCGTCTGTTCGATTTCTGCTTTCGCGCGGACGATGATCGAGCCACGTCCTGTTTCATAAGCGCGACGAATCCCGCTCCGACCAAGAATTTCACCAGCTGTCGGGAAATCAGGTCCCGGAATGTGCTGCATCAGTTCTTGGATCGTGATTTCTGGATCGTGCGACAAGGCTAAGACACCATCGATGACTTCGCCGAGCTGGTGCGGAGGAATGTTCGTTGCCATCCCGACCGCGATCCCGCTCGAACCGTTGACGAGTAAGTTCGGGAAGCGTGACGGTAAGACTTCCGGTTCGCGTTCCGAACCATCGTAGTTATCTTTGAAATCGACTGTGTTTTTGTTGATATCGCGAACGATCTCCATCGCGATTTTTGACATACGGGCTTCCGTATATCGCATCGCAGCCGCCGAGTCTCCATCGACCGACCCGAAGTTTCCGTGTCCATCGACGAGTTCGTAACGGTAGCTGAAGTCTTGCGCCATGCGGACCATCGTGTCATAGACGGCAGAATCCCCGTGCGGGTGATACTTACCGATGACTTCCCCGACGATACGGGCAGACTTTTTATGTGGTTTATCGGCACGAATACCGAGGTCGTTCATCGCATAGAGAATCCGGCGGTGTCCGGGTTTTAAGCCGTCCCGTACGTCCGGAAGAGCACGTGCGACGATGACGCTCATCGCGTAGTCCATGAAGGACGTACGCATCTCTTGACTGATATTAATATCCTTGATGATTCCGTGATTTTGTTCGGACATGCTTCTGGCCACCCTCTCTGTTCAGCGTTAAATATCCAGGTTCTTGACGTAATGTGCGTGTGATTGAATGAAGTCGCGTCGTGGTTCGACTTGATCTCCCATCAAGATATCGAAGACTTCATCTGCTTCGATCGCATCCTGAAGCTCGACACGTAACATTTGACGACCACTTGGATCCATCGTCGTTTCCCAAAGTTGCTCTGGATCCATCTCTCCAAGACCTTTGTAGCGCTGAATGTCGTACCGTGCGTTTTCAGGAAGCGCTGCAAGCGCCTCTGTCAATTCACGTTCGTTATGCACGTACGTAATGTTCTTCCCTTGTTTGATCCCGTATAGCGGTGGCTGAGCGATATAGACATACCCATGCTCGACAAGCGGACGCATGTAACGGTAGAAAAACGTCAACAAGAGTGTCCGGATGTGGGCACCATCGACATCGGCATCGGTCATGATGATGACTTTATGATAGCGTGCTTTTTCGATATTGAACTCAGAACCGATACTTGTTCCGAGTGCTGTGATGATCGTCCGAATCTCATTGCTTCCGAGAATCTTATCGAGACGTGCTTTCTCAACGTTCAAGATTTTACCGCGAATCGGTAAGATCGCTTGGAAATGACGATCGCGTCCGGATTTCGCAGAACCACCCGCTGAGTCACCCTCAACGATGTACAATTCGGAAATCGATGCATCACGTGACGAACAGTCGGCCAGTTTACCTGGAAGGGAACTGACTTCGAGAACACCTTTACGGCGTGTCAGTTCACGGGCGCGTTTCGCTGCCATCCGGGCGCGTGACGCCATCATCCCTTTTTCGACGATTGCGCGTGCATTCGTTGGGTTTTCGAGCATGAACTGCTCAAATGCACCAGAGAAGAGTGAATCCGTAACCGTACGCGCGTCGGAGTTCCCGAGTTTCGTTTTCGTCTGACCTTCGAACTGTGGGTTCGGGTGTTTGACGGAAACGATCGCTGTCATTCCTTCACGTACGTCCTCACCGGATAACGTACCGTCTGCATCCTTCATCAAACCGAACTTCTTCGCGTAGTCATTGATGACCCGTGTCAAAGCTGTCTTGAAGCCGGTCTCATGCGTACCACCTTCATGCGTCGGGATGTTGTTCGTGAACGAGTAGATGTTTGACGCAAATCCGTCGTTGTACTGAAGTGCAACTTCGACTTCGATGCCGTCTTTTGTACCGTGTACATAGACGGGTTCCGCATGAACGACTTCTTTTGAACGGTTCAAGTGTTCGACGTAGGACTTGATCCCACCTTCGTAGTGGAAGCTACGCGTCATCGGCTCATCCGCACGATCATCCGTGATGATGATCTTCAAGCCTTTGTTCAAGAAAGCAAGTTCCCGCAGGCGTGTCGCTAGCAAATCATAGTCATACTCGAGCGTCTCTTGGAAAATCTCACCGTCTGGGAAGAAACGAATCGTCGTTCCTGTCTCTTCTGATGTTCCGATGACTTCGAGATCTTGCGCTGGTACACCGCGATGATACGCTTGGTAATACAGCTTCTCGTTCCGTTTGACGAATACTTCAAGTTTCGTCGACAGGGCGTTAACGACCGAAGCCCCAACACCGTGTAGTCCACCCGATACTTTATATCCGCCGCCGCCGAACTTACCACCGGCGTGGAGGACTGTTAGGATGACCTCAACGGCAGGACGACCCATCTTCTCTTGAATGTCGACTGGAATACCGCGTCCATTATCCTCGACTAAGATCGAGTTCCCTGGTTCGATCGTCACCTTGATCGTGTCACAGTATCCTGCGAGCGCCTCATCAATCGAGTTATCGACGATCTCCCATACGAGGTGATGGAGACCCTTTGATGCCGTCGAGCCGATATACATCCCTGGACGTTTACGAACTGCTTCTAATCCTTCAAGTACTTGAATCTGATCGGCACCGTACCCTTGTTCCAATTCCATATCTTCATGATTACTCATCGGTTTTCTCACCTACTGTTTCTTTATATGATGTCTCTTCCAAATCGACCGTCCCTTGTTTCACGTGGAACAACTTCGCTTGGTTGATCGTTTCATGCGCAATCCCGTCGACGCTTGTCGTCGTCAGGATCGTCTGGACCTTTTGTTGCATCGTATCGAGCAAATGTGTTTGACGATGATCATCAAGTTCGGATAAGACATCGTCGAGCAGAAGAAGTGGATATTCCCCTACTTCCTCATGAATCAATTCGATCTCCGCAAGCTTTAACGAGAGGGCTGCTGTCCGTTGTTGTCCTTGTGAACCATACGTCTGGACGTTTCGTCCATTGACTTCCATCTCGAAGTCATCGCGATGTGGCCCAAACAACGTAACTCCTCTTCGGATTTCATTTTCTTTTATTTTACCAAACTTCCGCGTGTAGGACGCAGTCATTCCTTCGACATCGAGTAATTCGTCGCCGAATGTGTCCGAACGATAGATGAGCGCGAGTTCTTCCTGTCCACGACTGATTCCGTCATGAATCGGTCGTGCCCATTTTTCGAGCTGGGCCATGAAATGATGTCGGCGCTGAACGATTTTAACGGCTAGCGTAATCATTTGCTCCGTCAAGATATCAAGGAAGGTCTCGTCTCCTCCCTTCATGGACAGTTGTTTCAGCAATGCGTTCCGCTGCTTCAACACTTTCAAGTACTGGCTCAATTCATGCAGATAGACCGGACTGACTTGACCGATCTCCATATCGAGAAATCGTCGGCGGACTTGTGGACTGCCTTTGACGATATGCAAATCTTCCGGGGCGAATAAAACGATGTTCAGTGCCCCGACATAATCACTCAAGCGTCGTTGCTCTAGATGATTCAGCTTTGCTTTTTTCCCGCGACCCGAGATGACGATCTCTTGAACATGGGAGCCGGTCCGCTTGACGACACGTCCTTCGACGCGCGCTGTTTCTTGGTCCCAACCGATCAGTTCCTTGTCATGCGTCGTCCGGTGCGACTTCGCGAGAGCAAGAACATAGATCGCTTCCAATAAGTTCGTCTTCCCTTGTGCATTTTCACCAATCAGGACATTCGTTTTTTCGGAGAATGACAGTTCGAGTGCGTCATAGTTGCGATAATGACTGAGTCGGACTGAATCCAGCCGCACGTTAGTTGCCCTCGTTCTTGATGATGAACTGACCGTAGTCTTCTACATCAATGATGTCTCCATCCCGTAATTTACGACCACGTCGCTGATCGACCTCGCCGTTGACTAGAATCGGTACCTCTGCTAAAAACGGTTTAGCTTGTCCTCCGCTTGAGATGATATCCGATAGCTTCAGGAACTGCCCTAATGTGACGTATTCCGTTGTAATTCTGATTTCTTGCATGGATTGACTCCTCCTACCTACATATTATAAATGACGTACTCTTTATTGTACTAAACATTGAACGATTTAGCAAAATCCCCGAACGTATATACGGTATACGAAAAAGACGGGTCCGATGTCGAAACGATCGAACCCGTCTTATCACGTATTTTGTGTTGATGCTTACGCCGTCCGGACTGGAAGAATCAGTTGCAGGACGTTATCTTGATCGACTGGGTGCAAGATGAATGGACGAATCGAACCCGTGAACTGGATTTCGATATCTGTCGCGTCAAGCGCCTTCAAGGCGTCCATCATGTACTTCGAGTTGAACGAGATTTTTAGCTCTTCGCCTTCAAGCGAGAGGATGCTGACTTGCTCCGAGACTTTCCCGACTTCTGGTGAATGTGAAGAGATCTCGACCGCTGTCGTTCCTTCAGCTGCGAACTTGATGACGTTGTTACGGTCCTCACGTGCAAGCAGTGACGCGCGATCGATCGCTTGGAGCAATTCTTTCGCGTTCATGCGGACAGCTGTCCGGTACTCTTCCGGAATCAAACGTGATGTATCCGGATAGTTTCCGTCGAGTAGACGCGAGAAGAAGAGGACGTGCTTCATCTTGAACAAGATTTGTTGGTTTGTGATCGTGATATCCACATGACCATCCCCAAGCAACTTCGATAATTCATTTAAGCTCTTACCAGGAACGATGACGTTCTGGAACGAGATATCTGTATCTGTCTCAAATTGAGCACGACGAAGGGCTAGACGGTGACTATCTGTTGAGACACACGTCAAGATGCCTTTATCGGCTGAGAAGTTCACACCTGTCAGAACAGGACGTGTTTCTTGAACAGCGACAGCAAAGCTTGTTTGGCGAATCATCGAACGTAAGAGATCAGCCGGTAAACGGAAACGTTGTCCCCCATCGACTTGCGGAAGGCGTGGGAACTCATCTGGATCAAGACCGTTCAAATGGAATTCCGCTGTTCCTGACTGGATCCGTGTCATGAAGTTCGGTGAGACTTCAAGTGTGACTTCGTCTTTTGGCATCTTTTTGACGATATCGCCGAAGAAGCGGGCATTCAAGACGACACTACCTGCACGGTGAACCGTGACATAAGATGTTCCATTCTCTTCTGCATAGATCGTCCGTTCAATCGAGATTTCCGTATCGCTTCCTGTCAGCGTCATACCATCTCCATGAGCTTCGAGTTTGATTCCTGTCAGAATCGGAATCGTCGTGCGGGATGAGACCGCTTTGGCTACATCTTGTACTGCTTGAATTAAAGCTTCGCGTTGAATGGTGATATGCATATCGTCGTTAGACTCCTCTCGAAAATAATGGGCATGCGCCCATCATAACATAATAATATATTTTTTTAATAATAGTCTTAGGGGCTGTGGATAGTGTGGATAAGTCGGTGGATAACTTGATATAAAGCCAAAAACGGTGTGGATAAGTTGTGGATAACCACCCTACTTTATCCACATGTTTATCCACAGTTTTATGAATGCTTCAATTCATGTTTGATTTGTTCGATGACTTTTCCCGTTTCCCCGTCCGATTTGATCAACATACTGATCTTTTCATGGGCATGGATGACGGTCGTATGGTCGCGTCCCCCGAATTCTTCTCCGATTTTCGGTAAAGAGCTCTCCGTCATCTCGCGTGAGAGATACATCGCGATTTGACGTGGGAAGGCAATCGATTTCGTCCGTTTTTTCGCCTTCAGATCATCAAATGGTAAATTGAAGTGCTTACTGACCGACTCCTGGATGTCACGAATCGTGACTTTACGCGGTTCAGCGACCGGCATGATGTTATGCAAGGCTTCCGCAGCGACATTTGGATCAATTGGTCGTCCGACGAGATTCGCATAGGCGATAACGCGGGTTAACGCTCCTTCGAGTTCCCGAATATTCGTATCAATTTGACTTGCGATGTAGAGCATGACTTCGTTTGAGACGTCAAGTTGCTCCGCATTCGCCTTTTTCCGTAAGATCGCAATCCGTGTCTCGAGATCCGGTGGCGTGATGTCGGTGATTAATCCCCATTCAAAACGTGAACGAAGCCGATCTTCAAGCGTTGGAATCTCTTTTGGTGGTCGGTCACTTGAGATGATGATTTGTTTTTGGTCGTTATGCAGGGCATTGAATGTGTGGAAAAACTCTTCTTGCGTCTGTTCTTTGCCCGCAAGGAACTGGATGTCATCAATTAAGAGGACATCGATGTTACGGTATTTATTTCGAAACTCAACCGTCTTATTATCACGGATGGAGTTAATGAAGTCATTCGTAAAGCGTTCAGAAGAGACATAGGCAATCCGTGTCCCGAGATTTTGATCTTGAACATACTGTCCGATGGCATGCATCAGATGGGTTTTGCCAAGACCAACGCCACCATAGATGAAAAGCGGATTGTATGCTTTAGCAGGCGCTTCCGCAACAGCAAGTGAAGCGGCATGCGCAAAACGGTTCCCCGATCCGATGACGAATGTATCGAACGTATACTTCTCATTCAATTGTCCGAGTTCACTCATCGTCAGTTCCTCTGTTGGTCTCCGCATGTTCGATGGACGCGATTTCGGAGTCGGTGTTGCCTCAATACGTTCCTCTTCTTGTCGATCGAGCATTTTCTTCGCTTGTCCCTCTTCAATGAACTGAATATCGAGTCGGCTTCCTGTTACTTCCTCAACTGTGTCTTCGAGTAAAGATAAGTACTGGCGCTCGAGCCATGTCACCGTAAACGCAGCTGGTGCTGAAACGAGTAGTGTCGTTCCATTTAGCGTGACGCCTTCTGTGGATTTCAACCACATATCATAACTAGCTTTCGGTGTTCGTTCCTCTTCCTCGATCACAGATAAGACATTATGCCAAAGTTCGGCAGCGTTTTTCAT